>CAYJCX010000013.1:2593-16561 GCA_964368775.1 uncultured Candidatus Saccharibacteria bacterium
ATTTTTTCAGTTCGAACTAATAAATCTTTTCGTTTTTCTATAAAAACGTATAAAAAAAATATCTGCACGTAAAGCGAGACAAATGAAAATGCGTAAAACAGAACTTCGCGGAGACCATCCATATAGACTTATATTATAGCACGAAAAGGCTTTTTTTGGAATTAGACCCTAAAAATAGGCTCATGGTATAATATTTTCATGGAACCAAATAATATAGAACATAACGAAGTTAGCTCTGAGGTAAAAAATGTTAAAGAAACAACCAACCCCAGTTCTAACAAGCTAACAATGCCAATGGCAATAGTTATAGCCGGAGTATTAATTGCTCTTGCTGTAGTATTATCTGGCGGCGGATCCGGTACGGGTAAAATTAAAAATAATGGTGGCAAACTAACAGTTAAAGAACCTGGTGAAATGCGTAGCTTGAATCCAGTAACTGCTAACGAACATATCCGCGGAGATTTATCTAAAGCAAAAATTGCAGTTATAGAGTTTTCAGATTTCCAATGTCCTTATTGTAAACAACTGCACCCTACAATGATGAAAATGATGGATGTATACAAAGGAGACGTCGTTTGGGTTTATAGACATTTTCCATTGGAATCCATCCACCCTGCTGCACGCCCAGCAGCTCATGCATCTGAATGCGCCGCTGAACTTGGAGGAAATGACGCATTTTGGAAATTTGCAGATGGTGTCTTTAATTTTGCTGGAACAGGTACTGCATTTGACCAAAACAATTTAGCTACAATCGTAACTAATTCCGGAGTAGACATAACAGCATTTAATACTTGCCAAACAAGTGGTAAATTTGATCAAAAAATAACTGACTCTGTCGCTGAAGCAGGTCTAGCTGGTGCGCAAGGCACACCGGACCTAACAGTGGTTAATCTTAAAACTGGTGATGCTATTAGCGTAGGCGCGGATCCATCAACATTGGCATCTGTACTAGCACAAATGTTAAATAAATAGAAACTTGAACAAATAAAACCCCCCCCGCTATGCGGGGGGTTTTATTCTACATTACTTCTTGCTGGTAACATTTTTCACAATATATTATCTCGGGTCTATCTGGGGCATAGTTTGTAGTAATAGATTTATTACAATTATCACAACTGCGATCCCAGAATTTTATTGGGCCGCGGCGTAAAATTCTATCTTGATGACGACAATAAAAACATATCCGCGGAATAGGTAAATTCATTCTTTTATAAAAGAATAACTCTTGTTCGGTAATTTTATAATTTCTTTCGCAATGAGCACATTTAAAAACTTCAGTAGTAATTGAATCCTGTACGTCTTTTATATTATCTGGTATTTCTTCAAGTTGAATTGTTTCCTTGCCTTTAGTCATTTGGATATCATCTTCCCAACGAAAACCTTGAGAGATAGCCTCGTCCTTTGTCATGGGCATGTTATCTTGGCCAATAGTTTCATTATAAGCAAAAGGAGAAAGTTCTGCGGGCAACATAAGACCATATAAACCCTGTTCTGTAAGTTCTTTTACTATGTGTTCGCGAAGTTTTTCATATTCTTCTTTTGAATATTGCTTGTTTAAAATACAGTATTGAGAATTTTTCAAACCATCACAACCTAATAAATTTTTATCACTTTGTTTACAAAAAAGTGAATATTCTAGTTCTTGTGAATTTTCACATAAGAAAGAACCAATACACCTAGAAGCAAATCCAACAGAAACACAATTTAGTAACAGTTCACCTTTTATGCCATAACCAAGAATATCGTAACAATCTTTAAAATCACGACTAGAGAAAATATAACGGGAATCTTCCCCGTTTCCACCCTCAAATGAATATTTAACATTCTTACAGTCAAACAAATAATCCCCAATAGAATTAACTAGATTTAAATTATTACCAGATTTGTATGGATACTGCAGAATAAAATCTTTAAATTTTGAAATTTCTTTTTCTAATTCTTTATGACTACCGATTATAGATTCCATTTTAGAATTATATTCTTCTTTGGTTAACTGCTCATTAAAATAACAATAAGATTTATTCCGTAAATTTACACATCCGAAACAATTTATTAAATTCGAACAGCTAGAAAGCAAATATGAGTCTACGCAATTTGTAGAATTTTTTGAATAAAATAATTTATTAGAATTGTGGCAATTTATATCTTCGTAGCATTGATCAATATTTTTACAAAAATAAGAATCAAGTACTTCTTTTGAACTTGAGATCCCCCTACTGTACGCACTGTCCTCTACTAGAGCAGAATTAAATACCAGGTAGCAGTTTTTTAATCCCCCTACAAAATTAGTGTAGTCACTATTTATCATAGGACCAGTACCGCTTGTTATATAAAGATGACTTTTGGGCATTTTTTGGGTTAATTCTTTGAGTTGATCAAAAAAAGGTCTTTCATAATCGTAATCTTTTGCGTAATCTTTTGCGTCCCATCTGTCAGAGCTATAACAGTTACTACAATAGACAATATAACCAGATTTAGGGTTAAAAATAGAAATTATGCTTTTGTCACACATTTTACATTTCTGACCCGAATAAAGAGATACTTCATTGCGCCATACTGCGCGCATCTTAAAACGACAGTCCGGACACACATGTGGTGCCGGTACTTTCATCTTTTCATAAAAAGAAAATTCGTCCGCATCTATGCTGAAATTATTACTGCACTTAATACACGTACGATTCTCCATAAATTTTATTTAGTCAAAGTATCCACGTAGACGGATTATCTTTTGATGAGAACGTAATTTCTCATGAACTTTGGCTTCGATTTGACGAATACGTTCACGAGTAACTTGAAATTCTTGACCTACTTCTTCCAGTGTATGCTGTACACCGTCTAGTAGTCCAAAGCGTAGTTCAAGAATACGGCGCTCTTTTGGAGATAGTTCTGCCAAGACTTCACGGATTTGATCTTGCAAAATTCGGCGAGAAGATTCTTGGTCAGGACGCAAGATTTTATCATCAGCAATAAAGTCTCCACGAGCAGACTTGTCTTCATCGTCTCCAATAGGCTGCTCTAACGATACAGTTTCTTGGTTGATTTGCTGAATCATGTGAATCTTGTCTACTTCGATTCCCATCTCTGTAGCAATTTCTTCTGGCATAGGTTCGCGGCCAAGATCTTGTCCAAGACGGCGAACAACTTGTTTGTATTTAGAAATAGTTTCTACCATGTGCACAGGAATACGAATAGTGCGAGATTGGTCAGCAAGAGCGCGCGTTATAGATTGACGAATCCACCATGTCGCATATGTAGAGAATTTAAATCCTTTTGTCCAATCAAATTTTTCTACGGCTTTAAATAGACCCAAGTTCCCTTCTTGAATAAGATCAAGCAGCGAAAGGTCTGCACTACGCCCAACATATTTTTTTGCAATAGATACAACAAGACGCAGGTTTGCGCGAGCTAAGATATTCTTAGCTTCGTCATCCCCTGCAATAATGCGGCGTGCTAAATCACGCTCGTCTGCAGCAGATACAAGAGAATATTGCCCAATTTCGCGCAAATACATTTGAATAGAATCGTACTGAGAAGACGGAACATCACGCAAGACTTTGTCATTAGCCTTCATTGCATCGATATCCAAATCAAGCAAATTACCGCCCTCTAATACATCAATATGTACAGCTTGGAATAATTCATAAAGATCATCCAGCAGTGGAATATTGTGTTCTATGTCTGGAAATTCTTTTAAAATTTCGTCATATGTAATAAACCCGCGCTTTTTACCTTTGGTTAAAAGTAATGCTTTTTTCTCTTCAATTAGTTTTGCATTCTTACTAAGAGGAATAGCTTTTTTAACTACTTCTTTAACTGGTTTTTTAACTACTGCTTTTTTAACAACTTTTTTAGGAGCTGTTTTTTTAACTACTTTCTTAGGAACCTTTTTAGGTGCAGCTTTTTTAACCGCCTTTTTAGGTGCAGTCTTTTTAGCTACTTTCTTAGGAGCAGCTTTTTTAACAGTTTTCTTTTTTGGAGTTGGTTTTTTGTTTGGCATATTATATATTACGACGCTTTTGCTTAATTATTTCTATCTTTTTTTGGAGCTCGGTATACTGGGTAATGAGATTTATATCTTTTTCGTTTCTAGTTAGCTCTTCTTTTACTTTTGCTACTATAACACGAAATACTGATTCTTCATACTGCAGGATTACATCTTCTACAAAGGCGGGATTTTCTTTAGATTTTATAAAATCGACTTCGGCTTCTAATGATAATTCTTCTTTATTGGGAGTAGTTTCTATTTTATCTTGATTTAGAATTTCTGGAGGAATAGAATCTTCTAAACATTTGTGAATTCTTTCTCGATATGGTTTTAATGGTCCATCTATTAATTCGCTAGCGTAGTACAGTCCCCAAAATTTTTCTTTTTCATTACTATTGATATTTTTAAAATTTCCATCAGGAGCATCGGTTTTAGAAGAAGTAATAACTAATGGGTTATTTTTTATTAAATTTTCTATATCTTTCATTACAATATCTGTAGGTAAAGAAAAATATTTTTCTATTATCCGCGCAGATTCGTGTCTATCTACTGCTCCTGGGAATAGCGCGATTATTGGCAATATATTTTTCTTAACTTCATTTATTTCAATATCTCTTGTGGTTTTTTTATCTAAGATTGATTTACATAATGATTCTACTGGGGGCAAGGATTCTTTTAACGTATCTTTCCATATTGTTGAACCATCGATACCTGATAGTATATCCGCAGGATCTTTAGAGCCTGGGATATTTTTGATAAGTTTTATTGATAGCCCCAGTGGCAAAGATGTAGAGATAACTCGCAGTTTTGCTTTTTCTCCAGCATCATCAGAGTCCAGTGCTAGGATAATATTTTTAGATAATCTAGATAGTAAACCAAGTTGTGTAGGATTACCTCTTTCGTTTTCAGTATCACCAGAAAAAGCCGTACCAGAAACCGCCACAGTATTTGGAAAACCATTTTGGTGAGAAAGAACTACATCAAACTGGCCTTCAACTAAGATAGAGAAATCGTGTTTGCGAATAAAAGGTTTAGCATGAGAAAATCCATATAAGATATTAGATTTATGGTAAATCTCGGTTTCGGGAGAGTTTATATATTTACCACTTTTGCCGTCATCCAAGCTTGGCAATATACGCCCAGAATAGCCTATAGTCCGTCCAGAAGAGTCTTCTATAGGAAACATGACTCTTGCTCTAAACCTGTCATATACGCCCTTCTCACCAGTTATTCCAAGCCCTGCTGCAAGAATAATTTCATCCGTAAAACCTAAAGATTTTAGATGATTTGTTAATCCTGACCAATCTGGCAATGAATACCCAATACGGAATTTTTTTATAGTCTCTGGTGTTACTGTGCGATCTTTTACATATTTCAAGGCATCACTATTTTGCAATAAATTAGACTCGAAATATTTTGTAGCTGATTCCAAGCACATATAAATAGATTCTTTTCTATCAATAGATTCTTTAGAAACAGGCACAAGTTCTACCCCCGCGCGGCGTGCGAGTTCGGTTAGAGCACCACGAAAGTCTAATCCTTCGTAACGTTCTACAAAAGAAAAGATGTCACCTTTTTCGCCACAACCAAAACAGTAATATGTACCGCGGTCAGGAGAAACATAGAAAGAACCAGATTTCTCATTATGAAACGGGCAACGAGCGGATAGGTATTTACCTTTCCGCTCGAGCGTAATATATGAGCCAATGACATCATCTATTGGCAGCCGAGATTTGATTTCTTCTACGTGACTACCTTGCATAATATTTATATTATAGCGCTTCTCCTGTTTCTTCGTCGATGATTATTTCATCACTGATTTCACGGAACCCAGTACCCGCTGGAATTAGACGTCCAACAATAACGTTTTCTTTTAGACCTCTTAGACGATCAATTCCACCTTTAACAGCATTGTTGATTAGAACACGGTTTGTGTTTTGGAAAGAAGCCGCTGACAGCCAAGATTTAGCAGTAAGAGAAACTTCTGTAATCCCAAGAACTAATTGTTCCCCACGAGAGATTTTACCTCCTTCGTATTCGATGCGCATGTTTTCTTCATCCAATTCTGCGCGTTCTACAATCTCTCCAGGTGACAATGTTGAATCCCCTGTTTCTTTAACACGAACACGTGAGAACATTTGACGAATAATAATTTCAATATGTTTGTGGTCGATACTAGCACTTTGCAATTCGTAAACTTTTGTAATTTCACGAACAATGTATTCTTGCGCCATACGAGCTCCACCAGTTTTGAAGATTTCAGAAATATCAGCAGACCCATCTGTTAGTAGTTCCCCTGCAACAACTTTTTGTCCAGCTTTTACAATTGGGTTACGACGTACTGGAATTGCGTATTCGATAGAACCGTTTTTACCAGCGCCTTTTTCGTCAGATAGTACTGTAATGATTTTATCAGTACCATTTTGTTTGACTTCTAAGACTTCTCCGTCTACCTTTGCTACGATTGCTGGTGACTTTGGAATACGACGTTCGAAGATTTCTTCGACGCGAGGCAAACCTTGTGTAATGTCTGTACCCGCAACTCCTCCGGCATGGAAAGTACGAAGTGTAAGCTGTGTTCCTGGTTCACCAATAGCTTGCGCTGCAATAATACCAACTGCTTGACCGCGTTCGATCATAGCGTTACGTCCAAGGTCTGTACCGTAACATGACTGACAAACTCCGAAACGTCCCTTACAGAATAATGGTGAGCGAACAGCAACTTCGGTGATACCAGCACTAACTATTGCTTGCGCAATATCTTTTGTAACTAGAGTATTTCTCTTGTAAGAAATATCTCCGCCTTTTAGATCCATTGCTAGAACACGTCCACGAACTTGACGTAGTAATGGGATTTCTGTTCCACCGATTATTTCAGTGCGAACCATTTTGTATTCTTTTGTTTTACAGTCTTCTTCCGTTACAACTACGTCTTGTGACACATCAACTAAACGACGAGTTAGATACCCAGCTTTCGCTGTGTTCAAAGCCGTGTCCGCTGATCCCTTACGAGAACCGTGTGTGGTAATAAAGTACTGAATTGGAGATAGTCCTTCGATATAAGAAGGAACAACTGGGTAATCAATAATACGTCCTGTTGTGTTAACAATAAGACCTTTCATTCCACACATTTGAACCATAGATCCCATGTTACCGCGGGCTCCAGAAATAATTAAATCGTATGTAGAACCTTTTGTATCCAAAGTTTTAGGAATTGATTTTTCAATATCTTTTTTAGCACGTTCCCAGATTTCCAAAATCTTACGGTATCTTTCGTCTTCTGAAAGTAGACCTTCTTCGAAATGGTCGATCACAACACGTTCTTCTTTTCTTGCTCCTACAACTATTGCAGGTTTTTCTTCAGGAACACGCACGTTGTCAATTCCCCATGTAGTACCAGATTTTGTAGCATAGCGGAAACCGAATGCTTTTATTTTATCCAAGAATCCCGCAGTAACATCTATACCGTAGTGGAAAATAAGATCATCAACTAATGCACCAATTCTCTTTTTGTCCATTTGTTGGTTAATAAAAGCAAAAGTATCTGGCAAAATGTTGTTAAACAAAATTCTACCTACTGTTGTCTCAAATATTTTACCTTCAAAACCTGCATACTTTTCTTTATCTGTTGGCAAAACTTTAATTTTTGCACGGTAAGTAACATGTCCAAAGTCCAGAGCCATAATAGCTTGGTTCGGAGAAGAAAAAATCATTCCTTCACCTTTTTCTCCAGCCATTTCTTTTGTCATCCAAAACGCTCCAAGCACCATATCCATTTTTGGTTCGGTAATTGGTTCTCCATTTTGAGGTTTCAAAAGGTTTTTATTTGCAGCCATTAATTCTTTTGCTTCAGTTTGAGCAGCATCAGACAACGGTACATATACTGCCATTTGGTCTCCGTCGAAGTCAGCGTTGAACCCTGTACAAACAAGTGGGTGAAGCTGTATAGCATTACCTTCAATAAGAACAGGCATGAAAGCTTGAATACCCAAACGGTGCAGTGTTGGCGCGCGGTTTAATAGTACGTACTTACCTTTGATAACATCTTCTAAGATTGCCCAAACTTCTGGGATTTGATCTTCGATTAGTTTGTTTGCTCCACGGATATTGTAAGCAAGTTCTGTTTCAATAAGTTTTGCAATAACGAATGGACGGAATAGTTCCAGTGCCATATGTTTTGGTAGTCCGCATTGATTAAGTTTTAAATCTGGTCCAACAACAATAACAGAACGTCCTGAATAGTCCACACGCTTACCCAATAGGTTTGCACGGAAAAGTCCCTGTTTTGATTTCAAGTTATCAGCTAAAGATTTCAATGCACGCTTTTGAGATTGACTCATTGCTTGCGCGCCATCTTGCTTGGCCATTGAGTTATCAATCAATGCATCTACTGCTTCTTGCAAAATACGCTTTTCGTTTCTTAGAATTACGTCTGGAGCAGAAATTTCGATAAGTTTACGTAAACGGTTGTTACGGTTAATAACACGACGGTATAGGTCGTTAATATCAGATGTTGCGTGACGGCCTCCATCAAGAGCCACCATCGGGCGAAGAGCTGGAGGGATAACTGGAATAACAGACAAGAACATCCATTCTGGACGTGAATGTGAATGTAGTAGTGAACGGATTAATGTAATACGCTTTTCTAGTTTTTCACGTTCTAGTGACTTTGCTTTTTCTAATTGTTTTTCTACTTGATCTTTTAATTTTTCAAGATCAATATTTTTGAACAATGCATGAATTGCTTCTGCCCCAATACTAGCTTCGAAACAACTACCGTATTTCAAAGAGAAATGGTGGTATTGTAATTCGTTCATAACACGTCCTGGCATAAGACCATCGATGTCATTTTTAGCTTGAGTGAATAGTTCTTTTAGTTTTTCTTTTGAATCTTCGTCTGTAACTGTTTTTATCTTTGACTTATATTCACTTTCAAGACTCTTACGAACTTCTTCTTTCGCATCTTCGTGTACAGCTGTAACAATGTATCCAGCAAAGTAAATAACTTTTTCTAGGTCGCCTCCTGAAATTCCCATAATAAGCGCCATACGAGATGGAACACCTTTTAGGAACCAAATGTGCGCTACAGGAGAAGCTAATTCAATGTGGCCCATACGCTCACGACGTACAATAGCGCGAGTTACTTCAACTCCACATTTTTCACAAACAATATCTTTATAACGAATACGGCGGTATTTACCACAGTAACATTCGTAGTCTTTTTCTGGTCCAAATATTTTCTCGTCGAATAGTCCTCCGCGCTCACTGCGTCCAGTACGGTAGTTGATTGTTTCTGGCTTTGTAATTTCACCATAAGACCATTCACGCATTCTCTCAGGTGAAGCCAGTCTTAGTGTGATGTAGTCAAAAGATTTAGTATCAAATGTTTTTTGATTATTCATATAGATTAAATTGCAGCACTATCGCCATTAACTTCTAAATCATTCGACATTGCTTCCTGAATAATTTCTTCAACTTCTGGATTTGATTCCAATACAGTCTCAATTTCTTCTTCTCCTGCGCCTGGTAATCTGCGTAGTTCCACGTCTAGCGATAGACCACGAAGATATGAAAGCATAACATTGAAAGATGCTGGTGAATGTGGTTCTGGTGTTGGGTTACCCTTGATGATTGCATCAAAAGTTTGTGAACGTCCTTGGATATCGTCAGATTTAACTGTAAGCATTTCACGTAAGATGTGTGAAGCTCCGTAACCTTCAAGCGCCCAGACCTCCATTTCTCCAAAACGTTGTCCTCCTGATTGTGCCTTACCTCCCAATGGTTGTTGTGTAATAAGAGAGTACGGTCCAATAGCACGCATATGCAGTTTGTCTTCCACCATGTGGTGCAGCTTCAGCATGTATTTCATACCGACAGCAATATCTTGTTCAAATCTCTCTCCAGTACGTCCATCGTAAAGTGGAATACGTCCGTTAGCTGGCATACCTGCTTTTACTAATTCTTCTTGAATTTCATCAACTGTTGCACTCATAAATGGCGGCACGATAGCTTGGTATCCAAGTTTTTCTGCTGCAAGTCCAAGATGCATTTCCAAAATTTGTCCCAGGTTCATACGAGATGGAATACCAAGAGGTGTAAGAATAACATCGATTGGTGTACCGTCTGCCATGTATGGCATTTCTTCAATAGGCAAAATACGTGAGATAACACCTTTGTTACCGTGGCGTCCTGCCAATTTATCTCCAACAGAAATATTACGAACTTGAGCGATTTCAATAACAATACGCTTTAAAATTCCAGATTCTAGTTTGTTACCTGCTTCACGAGAGAAAACTTTTACACCAACAACGCGGCCCTTTTTACCGTGTTCTAGTCTTAGAGATGTGTCTTTAACGTCCCGTGCTTTTTCCGCAAAAATAGAACGAAGCAATCTTTCTTCTGGTGTTAATTCTGTCTCACCTTTTGGTGTGATTTTACCAACAAGAATATCGTTTTCACGAACTTCAGCTCCAATACGGATAACTCCGTCTTCATCAAGATCTTTTAATTTTGCTTCACCAACGTTTGGAATATCACGAGTAGTTTGCTCGGGTCCAAGCTTTGTATCACGAACATTACATACGAATTCAGTTGTATAGATAGATGTAAATACTGATTCACGAACCATCTTTTCTGAAAGAATGATCGCATCTTCAAAGTTAGCTCCGTTCCATGTCATAAATGCAACACGTACATTTTGTCCAAGAGAAATTTCCCCGTTAACGGTAGATGATGTGTCGGCTAAAATATCGCCAACTTTTACAACGTCTCCGATAGAGACGATAGGACGCTGATGGAATACGTTAAAGTTGTTTGTACGAGAAAATGTTACAAGAGTATAAGTATGGTTTTTACCATCTTTATCTTTGATCATTACTTTTTTACCGTCAACATAAGTAACAGTACCAGCGTGGTTAGCTAGAATTAGTCTTCCTGAATCGCGTCCTGCCAATGCTTCAATACCAGTAGCAACAAGCGGAGCCATTGGACGAATACATGGTACTGCTTGTTTTTGCATGTTTGATCCCATCAGTGCACGGTTACCGTCATCGTGTTCCAAGAATGGAATCATAGATGTAGCAAGAGAAAATGCTTGGTTAGGAGCAACGTCTACGTAGTCTACGTCTTCACGTTTTGCTAGACCTGGAGATGTGCGAATACGAGCTTCTACAAAATCTTCTGTGATGTTTCCTTTATCATCAGTCAAAAGAGCCGCATGCGCAATAACAGAACGTTCTTCTTCTAATGCATTTAGATAAACAATTTCGTTTGTGATTTTACCGTTCTTTACTTTTACATAAGGAGTTTCAATAATACCAAATTCGTTAATTTTTGCGTATGTAGCCAGGTGAAGAATAAGACCAATGTTTGGACCTTCTGGAGTATGAATAGGACATACACGACCATAGTGAGATGTGTGCACGTCACGAACTTCTAGACCTGCACGTTCACGTGTAAGACCGCCGGGTCCAAGAGCTGACAATGTACGCAAGTGTTCTAATTCTGATAGAACGTTTTCTTGGTTCATGAATTGTGAAAGCTGGTTTGTAGTAAAGAATTCTTTAATACGAGCTTCTAGTGGACGCTGGTTTAGAATTTGAACAGGCAGTGTTGTATCGATGTCGATAGTAGACATACGATCTTGAATGTTTCTTTTCATTTGAGTAAACCCAACACGAATTTTTTGTTGAAGCATTTCTCCAACATAACGAACACGGCGTTGACCAAGGTGGTCAATATCATCAGACTTTGCATTTGGAGTTACGTTAAGTTCCAAAATGTGTCCAAGAATTGCAATAATATCTTCAGCTGACAGTGTACGAATTTCTAGAGCTTTCTCGTCCTGAGGCATTTCAAAGCGTTTGTTAAAACGGAAACGTCCAACAGGAGAAAGATCATATCTTTCAGCTGAAAGAATAGCTTCTATATATTCACGGGCATTAGTTGGATCGGCTAAATCTCCATCACGAAGTTTTTTGTACATTTCGAGATATGCAGCAGCGCGGTCTTTTGTAGGGTCTTTTTCAATTAAAACCTTTAGCACAGACTTTAATTTTTCGTCTTTTTTACAAGCGTTAAGAATTGCTTCATCAGTATCTAGACCAAGGGCGCGAAGTAATGTAACTACGTTAAATTTACGCTTTTTGTCTATACGCACATATAGACCTCCATCTACTTCGGAATCAATTTCTATCCAAACACCACGTGCAGGAATAATTTTTGCTCCAAAATAACGTTTACCCTTAAGATCTTGGTCTGTAAAGAACACACCAAAAGAACGAGCAAGTTGCGGCACAATAACACGCTCTACCCCGTTGATAATAAATGTTCCATGAGCAGTCATCAGTGGCAGGTCAGCCATAAAAATTTCTTGCTCTTTGTCAGAGTTAAGAGATTTGTTAGACAACTTTACACGAGCCTTTAATTGTCCTTCGTAAGTTACTTGGTTGAACTTTGCTTCTGCTTCAGTGCATTTTGGCTCTGAAAGAGAAAATGATACAAAGTTTAATTCAAACTTTTTACCAGAGTAATCTTTGATTGGAGAAAATTCTTTAAAAACTTCTTTTAATCCAGATGCTACTAACCATTCAAAAGAAACCAATTGGTTTTCTATAAGAGATGGGAATTCGATCAGCGGTTTTTTAAACCGTGAGAAAGTCTTCTTTACGCGGACGTTGTTATTAGACATTACTTTTATGTGCTACTTGTAATCGAGCCGTTTGCGAACAAAATAAATGACAAAAGACGCGGAAGTAACTTCCCCGTTTAACGTGATTTGTTTTTATTTGTATCCTTGTCGCATGAGGATAAGATTTTAGCCGTTAGGCGGTTACATTAATGTGTGCTATTCATTCGTAACTCATTCAGTGCACTGGGGATAATGTACCATAAAAGGCTTGCAAATGCAACCTAAAACCCCTCTATTGGCAAAGCTCTAAAACCATGGGTTGTTTTATTTTAGGCCTTGCTTCCAGTTTTCTATTTCTTTATGGTTCCCAGACAGTAAAACCTTGGGGACTTTATACTTTTTACCATTATGTACTAGTACTTCAGGGCGGGTATAAATTTCGCTACTTGATACCCTTTCTTCTTCTCGTGAGTCAAAATTACCCAGTACGCCTGGTACTTGGCGAGCTATGCAGTCCACCATTATCATGGCTGGCAGTTCCCCGCCTGTTAGAACATAGTCACCAATTGAGATTAGTTCTGTCTTTAAAATTTTATCTACTCGTGAATCTATGCCTTCGTAGCGTCCGCAAATTAGAATAATGTCAGTGTATTTTTTTACACTTTGCTTGGCATAAGCTGTATCAAATTTTTTGCCAGATGGAGAAAAGTTTATTATTTTAATCTTAGAAGTTTTTTTCTTTAGTAATTTCTTTGTGATGCTTTCTACTGCTGCAATAACAGGCTCGGCCATCATCATCATGCCTGGGCCGCCGCCATAAGGACGTTCATCTATTTGTTGAGAGATATTTCCATCTGGCCAAACCTTGCGGTATTTGCCAGTTACAAATTTACGTGGATTAACAAAACTGACTTTTATTTTCTTTTCCTTGATCCCCCGCGCCAAAATAGACTCGCCAAGATACGAGTCAAACATTTCCGGGAAGAGTGTTACAACATGAAAATTCATAAAGAAAATATAACATAAAAAATACCCCTGCGTATACAGAGGTATTTAAATAGATTTAGTATCTAAAGATAGCCTTTCATTGATGGCTCAACATAAGGATTAATCACCCAATTGGGTTGTAGACGTTTTTTACGCAATTCTTGCAGCTTTTTATATTCTGTAATCACAGAAAGTGCTTTTGATATTTCTTTAGGATTTAATATTCTAGGCGTTAAAACTGCACCAGGTTTTAAGATATCCTCTTTTGTTAATTTAGCCATGATTTTGTATTTGCTGATAATATAACACAAAACCCCGCAAATGCGGGGTTTTGTAAAAGTTTAAATTAAAGTCCTTTTAGGTCAGC
>CAYJCX010000014.1:0-16542 GCA_964368775.1 uncultured Candidatus Saccharibacteria bacterium
CCCCTTGTAGCTCAGTCGGTAGAGCAGCTCCCTTTTAAGGAGATGGTCGTAGGTTCGATTCCTACCGAGGGGACCATATAAAAAAGACCCTTCATCGGGTCTTTTTTATATGGTAGAATGCATTTATGACAAAAGTACAAATTTTTATATTAACCATCGCTATTATCGTAATTGGAATCGTCGGTTTAGCTGTATCTTCTAATAATCAAACAAAAAAAGACAATAATCCAGTTAAAACTGCGGCATTGCAGCAAGTTGCTGACGCACTAACAGCTAGTGGTACTAAATTCTTTGGAGCTTCATGGTGCCCGCACTGTGCAGAACAAAAATCTTTTTTTGCTAAAGCTGTAAAATCTTTACCTTATATTGAATGTTCTACTGGCGGAGCTGGTACACCTCAAACTCAAATTTGTATAGACAATAAAATAGAATCTTACCCTACATGGGAATTTACTGGCGGCAAAAGAGTTACACTGACAATTGTTCCGTTAGATTTGGCTACCATAATTGGTACCATGCTAAGTGATGAAGCTAAAGCAGAATTAACTATTCAAAAAGATGAATTTTTGGTTAAAATGAATCCAGCACAAAAAGAAGCTTACGAAAAACAAATTGAATCTCTAACTGTAAAAAAATAATATGTTTCTTTCTATTTTTAACAGTGTATACGGTATCGGAATACTAGCAGTAGTTTTTGTATCCGTTGTTACGCTTCTAGCTTTGGCATTTTTTAAAAAGGAAAACAATTTTTGGCTTTCTTATGTAAAAAATCATGCACTTAATTTGTACCTAGCGCTTTTGATCATCGGTGGAATGGGTAGTCTTTATTATTCAGAATTTGCAGACTTTACTCCATGTAAGCTGTGTTGGTGGCAGCGTGTATTTATATTTCCACAAATAGTTTTAATTCTTATTGCAAAGTTTAAAAGACAAGGTCTCTCTACTGTGGAAGATATTTGGAGCTATTTATACTGGATGACAGGTCTCGCGTTGTTTGTTTCTACTGTGCATAATTATGTTTACTATTTTGGTGTAGAGAATTCTGTAACATGTGATGCTGCAGCCAGCTGCAAAGCATACTATGTTTACGAATTTGGTTTTGTAACTATTCCATTTATGGCGTTTGGTCTTTTGATATCTTTATGTACTATAATGCTTGTACGTAAATATTACACCGGAGATAGTCTGGAATCTATTAACTAATAAACAACATAAAATCCCCCGCAATCTTGACCCAGTAGGTGATTTTGAGAAATCAGGGGGTTTTATGTTTGATGATTTTATCCTAAGACTACAGGCTTTCTTGCCTTTAGGAAAACAAGCCATCCAATAAATGCAAAAAATGATGCTACCAGTATTGGTGTAGTGGGCGCAAATGCTGCCGCTACAAATCCAGCTATTAGTGGTGGTAGAGACTGCGCTAATGCCCCTACACTGGCGCTAATGCCCAATACTTCACCTTGGATGGATTGGTCAGAACGTGACGAAATTAGGGCATTTAAATTAGCCATTGTTAGTCCTGTACAAAGAGAGAAGAATGGGGGTATAAGATATAACTGCCATGATTTTTGTGGTAAGAAATATGCCAAAAGCATAACCGCGCATCCTAAAAGAGAAAAAGTAAGAATTTGTTCTTGGGTAAATTTCTTTGCTGCCCATCTTGTTGCTATTACTTGGGTTAATACACTACAAATACCAACATAGGCAAAAAAGTTTCCAATATTACCTTGGTTAAATCCAAATTTTGTAATTAAAAATACACTAAAGAATGTTGTAAAAAAAGAGAAACCAGAAGTAAACAAAAATGATGTGTAATACAAACCTTTTAATTTTGGCATAGAAAATGCTTTAAAAATGTTTTTAACAGATTTATTAAAAGACATTTTTGCAGTAGACAATACTTTATGTGTTTCTGGCAAAAAGAAATAAATAGAAATCACATTTAGTAGTGCCAGAATAGCTGCAAAATAAAATGGGGTAGCAGCATTAAACCAGGATACTACATTTGGGTCAGAAAGCTTGCCTCCGATAAAAGGTCCAAATATAAAACCTAGACCAAACGCTGCACCTATCATTCCAAAATTTCTTGCGCGGTTTTCTGGTGTGGTTACATCAGAAATAGTTGCTTGAGCCACAGAAATGTTTCCTCCGGTTATTCCGTCAAAAAATCTAGAAAAGAAAAGTAGGGGGATATTTTTTGTAATTATTCCAATAGCAAACAAAAGATATGAAAAAGATGTACCAAGTATAGAAATTATCAGTACTGGTTTGCGGCCATAACGGTCAGAAAGTTGACCCAGAATAGGTGTTGCAAAGAATTGTCCTATTGGGAAAACTGCAGTTAGTAGACCTAAGATTAATAACCCTGACCCGGCTGTTGCTGTAGTTAATAGGTAAAAAGGAGATGATGGGTCTGCGACTAATTCCGGTATAACGGGTATAAGAATTCCAAAACCTAACAGGTCTAAAAAGATTGTAAAAAATATGATTTTTATTATTTTGGGCATATGCTAGTATACCTTGAGATTTTTTATTTGTACATTTCTTGATGAACGGGGCAGTAGTGGCTACTACGACCAGTTATTACCTTGCGATTGATTATTCCACTGCAGTTTTTCTTACTGCATTTTGTGTCAGTCTTTCTATATGCGTTGTGGTTGTTTTGGAATTCGCCGCGTTTGCCATAAATATTGCGGTAGTCGCTCATAGAATCTCCTCCAAAATCTATGCCTTTTTTAAGTACTGATATCATTGCAGTATGCATTAACTTTTTTTGTTTAGTTGGAATTTCTGACCATTTGCTTTCAGGATGGACGCCAGCTAAGAAAAGCATTTCGTCGCTATAAATATTACCAATACCGGAAATTGTCCTGGTGTCCATTAATAGTATTTTAATAGGTCTAGAATTTGCAGGGGCACTATCCAGCGCTAAAACAAAATCACTGTAGCTAATATCTGGGTCCAAAGGTTCTGGTCCGTGAGACCCTAAATGTTTTTTGTGATGGTCATTATTTTCCAGTAATGCTACTTTGGCAAATTTTCTGGTATCACATAAAACCAGCTGACGAACTTTTTTATTTTTCTCTAGCGTAAATACAACGTGCACAAATCTATTAAACGGGTCATGCAATGCTACATTCTTTTCGTCTTTGTGGACATGCCATTTGTTTTGTTTTTTATCGTAGTCATATAGACCAACCATCATGTGGCCGGTCATCTTCATGTGAATTAAAATTGTAGTTTTATTAGATAGTTCTATTAAAATATTTTTACCACGTCTTTTTGCATTAACTATTTTTTGATCTTTTATAGTTTTGGCAAAGTTTTTAAAGTAGGGCAAGTATTTTATAGTTTCATAGAAATCTATTCTACTGGGTTTAGCTACAGCTAAATCAGTCCAGACGTCCTGAATAGTCCAGTTTTTACATTCTTCATTTATGCCTTTTACGGTAGTGGTTACTTCGGGTAGTTCCGGCATATTTTATTTTAACTTTTGCGAACAATACGCAATACTGCGCGAATAACCTTTTGGGTGTCTTCCTGGTCTACGTCTTCCGGCAAGTTAGCTAAAGCTTCACGAATCTCTGCAGGGGAATAACCCAGTGCTGCCAATGCATCAAATACATCGCCTGACATATCACCAGCAGCGTCACCACTAATATTACCAACCTTGTCTCTTAGTTCTAGAATTATTTTCTCGCTAGTTTTTTTACCAATACCACTGACTTTAGTCAGAAACGTACTGTCGCCCTTACTAATAGCTTTCATTAGTGTGTCTACTGGGGCCAGGGTTAATATTCCCAGTGCACCGCGCGGGCCAATACCAGAAATAGAAATAAGCATCATAAAGAAATCTTTAGTACGTTTGTCTTTAAATCCAAACAATTCCAAAGCATCTTCTCTAACTACTGTTTCTATATATAGGGCCGCTTCTTCGCCATTGTGGGGGATATCCAGGGGCGCCATATGTACTAAGTAACCCACACCCCGAACGTCTAAAATAATAGACTTTTCGCCTGATTCAATAACTGTGCCGCGCAGATAACCTATCATTTTTTGATTATAGCATACCGTGCTAACATGGGTTTACATGGGGACTCGTAAACACAAAATAGGACTGGCTGTATTAATAATTGCTCTTTTTGGGGCAAGCCTTTTAGCTATTCGGGGGAATTCAAAAACCGTTATACCTATTTTTGCTTTTGAAAATAAAAAAATAGAAACCACGAAAGCAGATTCTGTCAGTATTGGATTTGTGGGGGATATTACCCCCGATGTATTATTGGGAAATCCTAAAACACCTTTTGATGAATTAAAAATTTTACTGCAAGAGCCGGATATAATGGTGGGTAATTTAGAGGGTACAGTAACAGACGAAACAATTTCAAAATGCAAAACTGATTCAAAAAATTGTTTTGCATTCAAAGGGGATAGTTTATTTGTGGATTATTTAGTTAATGCTGGATTTGATGTACTAAATATGGCAAATAACCATGCTTTTGATTTTGGAGGTAAAGGTTTTATTGATACTCAAAAAGTTTTGCATGATAAAAAAATATCCAGTATTGGCGCCCCAAATCAAGTTTCTGTAATAGAAAAAAATGGAATTAAAATTGCATTTGTTGGCTTTGCTCCCAATAGCAGAACTAATTCTTTTTTAGATAAGGAAAATATTATAAAAAATATTTCTAATGCAAAATCTCAAGCTGATATTGTAATAGCTGTGATTCATGCTGGGGGAGAAGGAATAAATTATTCTCATGTAAAAACAGGAGACGAAATTTATTTAAACGAAAACCGCGGAAATACAGTAGAGCTGGCTCATTTGATCATAGATTCCGGCGCTTCTGCGGTATTTGGCTCTGGGCCACATATTTTGCGCGGGGTAGAGAATTACAAAGGCAAAATTATTGCGTATTCAATGGGAAATTTTTTTGGAGCGGGGAAACTGTCTACTGCGGGGCAACTAAAATTTTCTGGGTTTTTAAATTTAGAATTAAATAAATCTGGAGAAATTTTAAACACTAAATTTGTGCCAATCGTTCTAGATGGACACGGTACGCCACATCTAGACCCTGAAGATAGATCTATTAGTACAGTAAACGATCTTTCAAAAGAGGACTTTGGAGAGCGTGCTTTTACTTTTTAGAATTCTATGCTATAGTAATCATACCTGTACACCGTGTAGTATAGGCTTAATAAATTGATCTAATATACTATGCCAATCACAAAAAATGCTAAGAAAGCGCATCGTTCTAGTCTTGTAAAAAAGGCTTCAAACGATATGGTTACAAAGCAATACAAAGAAGCCAGTAAAGCTGTAATGAAGCTTGCAAAGACTGATAAGAAAGCTGCAAAAGCTCTTGTTCCAAAAGCTCAAGCTTTAATAGACAAAGCAACAAAGAAAGGTGTTTTAAAACAAAACACTGCATCTCGCAAAAAGTCATTGCTATCTCGCGCTACAAAAGCGTAAATAAAAAACCACCATACGGTGGTTTTTTATTATTCTAAGAGACTTAGGATTTTAAAAGATTTTTCTTTTAGTTCTTCAAAATCATTATCTTGAGACGCTATAAGTTTTTTTATTTTTTCTATCTCTGCCATATAAGGGGATTCCAGGTCTATATCTTTAAAGAAATCTTTTAGATCTTCTGCGGTAAGAGTGTCTTTATTCTTAAGTAAAAATTCAAATTTGTCTGGGTAGTTTTTCTTTATATATAGCGTTACCCAAGTTGTTTGGTTTTCTCTAATGTCTTTGAATAAATCTTTGCCAGTTTTCTCGTCCGTACAGTCTTTAATGTCATCTCTTATTTGGTATAGTAGCCCTATTTGCATCATTAAATTATTTAAAACTTTTAAATAATCTGCATTTTCTTTTCTTTCTTTTAGGGAAATTCCAATTTCAGCTGGGCTAACAAAAGTATACCAAGCTGTCTTTAGTTCGTGTCTGCCTTTTATATACTCTTCTGCGATTGTTCCGTATTCTTCGTTAGACCCAATTGTATCTATATATTGACCTTGGATTGTTCTTTTTGCCATTTCAAAAAACCTTTCTTTTGTTCCTGCTTCTAGATTTGAAGCAAATTCAAAACATTTTGTTAAAAATAAATCCCCACAAAGTATCGCCAAATCTCTACCAATGGTTTTACTTAATTTAGAAAACTTCATTGCATAGCTATGAATAGTAGGGGAATTCCTTCTAATGTCAGCATTATCAATAATATCATCATGGATAAGTGCTGAAAGATGAAAGAATTCAAAAGCCATGCAAGCATTAAAAACCTGCTTGTCTGAGAGATCTTTATCTGCAAAATAAGACACCATAAAAGGTCTAATTCTTTTGCCTCCGGAAGAATAGTCTAAAATTACATTTTCCAGCTCATCTCCAATGTTGTCTGCTATCTTATAGAAAGACCTTTGTTTTTCAAGGGTTTCTATGATTTCTTTTTTGAAAAGCGGGTCAAATTCTTGGGTTAAATTCTTAATCTCATCTACAATTTCCATGTATGCTACAATTGAATAATTAATATGCAGGATTATAACACAAAACAGTTGGCCCAATTTCGTAAAGATTTTATATACTGCAAGCAGTATATTTCTTCTTATGGGTCTAACTATAATTTAGCGACATTACTTTTTACTAAAAACGTCAGAGAAAATACAATAATTCTTTATGCATTCTTTAGATTTATTGACGAAGTCGTGGATTCGCCATCCGCAGGGACTAGTAACGAAGAAATAATTAATTCTTTAAATAAAATCAAAAAAGAATGGCAAGACATAATAAACAAAGACATTAGTCTTGATAACGTTAATCCTGTGCTGCGAGCAACTTTTTTTGTTTTTGAATCAAACAAAATACCTTTTGAATATTCCATTTCTTTTATTGATGCTATGATCATGGATACAAAAATTAAAAGATATGAGACATATGCAGAACTTGAAAAATATATGTACGGCTCTGCCAGCGTTGTTGGATATATCATGACTTATCTTGTGGGGTATTCCAGCCATGAAGCTTTTACTTTTGCTAAATATTATGGCGAAGCAATGCAGTTAACAAACTTTTTGCGTGATATAGAAGAAGACTATGTTTTAAGAGATAGAATATATTTGCCGCTAGATCTAATGCGCAAATATTCTGTTACGGAAGAAATGATAAAAGAGAAAAATCCAACACAAGAATTTAAAAATCTTATTAAAGAGTTGGATTTAAAATCTCAAGAATTATACACAAATGGCCGACAAGGTTTTAAATTTTTAAATTCTAAAAATCTTTTGCCCATCATTGTCGCGGGGGATATTTACGAATATAACCTGAATATCTTAAGAAGAAGAAATTACAACCCATTTGGCCGGAGAATCCGCGTGCCTTTTTTAAGAAAAATATTAATCATTATTAAAAACTATTTACTCAAATGGACAAAGAATTAAAGGATAAAACTGTAATTATTATTGGCGGGGGTATTGGTGGTCTTGCTGCTGCTAATATATTTGCTAAAGCTGGGCACAATGTGACCGTTCTTGAGAAGAATATTACTCTTGGCGGGCGAACCAATGTCTTTACCGAAAAAGGTTTTACTTTTGATATGGGCCCGTCTTGGTATCTAATGCCAGACGTATTCGAGCACTATTATTCTTTGATAGGAGAAGATATAAATAAACATTTAGATTTAATAAAACTAAACCCATCATATCGAACATTTTTTGAAAACAATAAGCAAATAGATATTAGTCCTGATGTTTCAAAAACAAAAGAACTTTTTGAATCTTTGGAGCCAGGAGCAGGGGACAAATTTGAAAGCTATATAAAGCAAAGTTCATTTCAATACAATGTTGCTTATCAAAATTTCTTATTCAAGAATTATGATTCCGTTCTGGACTTTTTTAACCTAAGGGTTATAAGAAATGGATTAAAGATGAATCTTTTTTCTAATATGAATTCTTATGTCGATAAGTTTTTTCAAAATAGTGTAATTCATAAAGTTTTAGAATATACATTGGTTTTCTTAGGGGCTTCACCTTATAACGCACCAGCTATTTATGCACTAATGAGCCATGTTGATTTTGTGCAAGGTGTATTTTATCCCAAAGGTGGTCTTTATGAAATAATAAAATCTCTTAAAAAAATCTCGGAGAATAATAATGTCATTTTAAAAACAGGAGAAGAAGCCTTGGAAATAATATGTGATGCTGGCAAAGCTATTGGCGTTAAAACCATTAAAGATACTTATTATGCAGATATTATTATCTCTAATGCTGATATTGCTCATACTGAACTATCTTTAATTAAAGATGAAAAATTGCGCATGTATAGCCAAAAATATTGGGATAATATTGTGATGGCTCCTTCGGGGTTTATTCTGTATATGGGTTTAAACAAAGAAATACCAGGACTACTGCACCATAATCTTTATTTCGTAGATGATTGGAAGAAAAACTTTGATGACATCTTTGAAAACCCCAAACCCCCAGTAAACCCATGTTTTTATGTTTGTTGCCCAACAAAGACAGACAAAACCATAGCTCCACCAGGCAAAGATTCTCTTTTTGTACTGGTTCCTTTTCCTGCGAATGTGTTTATGACAGAAAAAGAGAAGGAGGATTACAAAGAGCACATCTTGGATCTCATGGCACTAAAAATGAATCTTAAGAGTTTGCGCAGTGATATAGAGTACCTAAGAACTTATGACTCTAAAGATTTTAAAGATGACTATAATTCTTTCCAGGGAACAGCTTTGGGATTTGCGCATACACTAATGCAAAGCGCTAGCTTTAGACCTAAGAATATTCATTCTAAAATAAAAAATCTTTATTTTGTTGGTGCGGGTACTACTCCTGGGGTAGGGCTGCCAATGTGTTTGATTTCGGCAGAACTTGTTTATAAAAGAGTTTATAATATAAAGGGGGATGGCCCTTTATCTAATCTAAATGGTTAATAGCAAAAAAATTTTATTTTTTACATTGCCTGCATATGGCCACGTGTCAGAGATATTTTTTGTTATTAAGAAATTAGCAGAATCTAATGACGTAACTGTTTACACTTCTGACAAGTTTAAGGATTTTTTTAATACTATTCCTAATTTAAATATTGTAACGTACGGTTCAGTAGATACTGATTTTATTTTTAGTCGTAATCCCATAGAGCTGTCTATTTATTTAAATAAAATTTCTAAAGAGATTATTAAAAATATTGATATCAGCAATCTTAGTCCTGATATGGTTTTTTATGATACGTACGCTGTTTGGGGTGGTGAGATTTCAAAAAAAATAAACACAAAATGTATTTCTTATTCACCTAGTTATTCTCAGAATTGGTCCACATTCTTGCCAGCGTCTTTAGATATGCCATCTTTAAAATATTGGGTTAGTATTTATAAATACGGCAGGAAAGCTTTTTTAAGCAAGGGTTTTAATACCTTTAGGGATTTTTCTAAGATTTTGCCAGCATATGCCAAAAAACATATTTGCTTAATTCCAGATGTTTTACAACCCAAGCTGTCTTCTAACAAAAGCCATATTTATGCAGCGCCCAGTTTAGATGTGAATCATACTTTAGGGAGTATTAAAGACGTAGTGTATTTATCTTTAGGGACTTTGTATTTAGATAAAGAAATTTTACTAAAATATATAAATATTTTTAAAAAGTTAAATTTAAAAACTATTGTTTCTGCTGGAACTTATGCAGGTGAATTAAAAGAATATCAAGATGAGAATATAAAAATATTTGATTTTGTGGATCAAAAAAATGTTCTTTCATCGGCTTATTTATTTGTGACTCATGCAGGGACAAATTCTGTTATTGAATCTATTGGTTATTCTGTACCAATGATTTGTTTGCCGCAGGCTGTTGACCAATATTCTTTTGCATCTCTTGTACAAAAAAATAAATTTGGAGAATATTTTAATCAAACCTGGGATTCCAAAAAGACAGAAGAAAAGATTAAAGACTTTATACTAAATATTGATCTATATAAAAATAATATAGAGAGATACAAGAAAAATTTTAAAAAAGACAACCTAGATAGAATTTTGAGATTTATCGAGGTTTGTTTTAATAAGCAAAATAATTAAAACTAATACCAGTCCAATAAGACTACTTAGAATCATCCCATTCATTAAATTGTATATAGTCCAAAAAGCTGTGATATAAATCGTAAATAAAGGTGTAACCAGCAAATTATTTTTATTCTCTTTGTATATCAGAATTGTAGACCCTATTATTCCCAATACTAACCAGCCGATGTAATTAGACCAGGGGACTCCATACCATGGCCCGCTATTTGCCCAGCTCCACAGCCCTAATTTTATTGCCCCGGGGTCTATAACCAAATCAGCAATTACTAAAAAAATGCCTAATATTAAGGCTTTTATAGCTTTTTTATTAAAGATAGAAGATAGATAATAGGCTTCTACTACTAGTGTTGCCCACACAAAAAACATAACAATTGGCGTTTCAAACAATTGTGGTTTAAATAGTGTATTGTATTTAAAATCTCCATATATAACACCAGTCTTAGCTCCTATGATCTCTAGTGAGAATAAAACTAATCCCAATACTAAAAATCTTTTAAGACTAATTTTTTTTAAAACACCAGATTTAATTAACGAAAATAAACAAATCAGGGGTAGCAGAATAGACGTTACTAGTATTAAAGTCTCGGTACTAACATGTGAGAAATAGCTAAGTAATCCTGAAATTATTCCAACAAAAATAAATATAATAATATTTAAATTACTTTTTATCATTAAAAGTCTTCTTTTCTATGATTAGGGCAAATATTATTCCACAAATTGTAAAAATTAAATAACCCAATATAAATTGTTGAAATGTATAAGAAATACGAGATATTGTGCCCAATACACACACAGTAGTCCAAGAAATTAGAGACACTGCTCCACAAGCAAAAGCAATTTGCCGAATTGGTCTTTTGCTCTTAAATTTTAGTAAACCGCGGTCATCAAAATGAGGGGACACTACCTTGTGCAGGAATAATCCATTTGCTAAAAGCACAACCATTATGATCATTTTAGAGATAAATTTTTGGGAATGTTCGTATCTGTACGGGTCAGAGAAAAAAATACAAAGACCAGATAATATTATAACAATTAAAGAAACCCAAACTGCAGTAGAAAGGAAACGCAGGGTTTTTCTCTCTGTGTCATTTAGTGTTTTGTTTTTGCTGTAGAAATTAAAAAGTAAGTCCGATGTAAGAGCGCTACCCATACCCATAACAACAGATAATACGTGAAATACTAGAAAAATAGTCTTATTTTTTACAAAAAAATCAATTGGTTCCATATATTTAAAATAGCATAAATAAGGTAAATAAAAAATCCCCATATTAGGGATTTTTTAGGGAGGAGGCGGGGAGATTCGAACTCCCGAACCCCGCAAAGGGTCTCTTGTTTTCAAGACAAGTGCCTTCAACCACTCAGCCACGCCTCCATTACAATATTTAATTGTGAAAAGACTATATCATATATAGCCCTAAAATAAAAGCTCTAATTTTTATGCTCTTCTGGGTTAAATGTTTCTACCACTTCTGCCATACCAGGTACTTTTGCTGCCTCTGCCAGTAAAGAGTTCTGCTTCTCTATTAGGGCTTCTAGATTTTTACTAAGATCAAGCATTTTTTCTGTATTAGGTAGAGTGCTTTCTACCGTAGTTAATTGGTTTGTTGCTCCCAATACACCGCGGATATTATTAACGGAATTAATTGTTTCGCTTGTTTTTGATTCTAGTTCAGAAATTTGGGAATTTACATAATTAATTTCACTGTTAATTATGTTAATCTGCTCTTCATCGCCTAATTCTTTTTTAAGAATTTCTATAGATTCATTAGGTATCTCTTTGTTTGAAATTGCTTGTTCTTGCAGCTGGGTAATAGGGTTAATTTCTTCATTCATATGTACATATTGTAGCATTTTTATAAATAAAACAGGATTTTGTAATATAAATTATTTTTATTCGTATATAATAGCTAGATGGAAGATCTGACTATTGTTTCTGACAAGGATCTTGTTGCTTTGAGTCTTAAAAACCCAGAGAATTTTGTGTATCTAATACGCAAATATGAAGATGCAATGACTCGTTATATTCGTCGTCGATCTAAAGCAACAGCAGCTGATACTAGCGATATTGTTCAAGAAATTTTTATAAAAGTTTATCGTAATTTGAATGATTTTGATTCTGACTTATCTTTCTCTTCTTGGATTTATCGTATTGCGCATAATAGTATAATTGACTGGTATCGCAAAGAAAAGAAAAGAGATTATATCTCTATCGATGAAGAGGATTCTGGTGTTTTGTCGAGCTTGGCAGGTAATGAATCTGCGGATGGTTTTACTCTTACCGAAGAAATTAAAAAAGAAATAACCGAAATCCTGGAAGAGATGGATTCAAACTATAAAGATGTCTTAGTCTTGAGATTTTTTGAAGACAAGAGCTACGAAGAAATATCGGATATTATGCAAATACCAGTATCGGCAGTGGGTGTAAAAATAAATCGCGCCAAAAAAATAGTAAAGAAAAAATTATTAGCTAAAACAAAGAATTAATATATGGAAGAAGATAAAATTTTGAATAAAATCTTAACCGAGAACATAAAACCTATTTCTAAAAGGTATTTCTTGATAAAACGTTACGGTGTAATGGTTTTTGGGCTATTAATTACTATTTTGGGTGCTGTAGTCTTTGCTAAAATTTTTGCATCTATTTTGGTCTCTGGCTGGGAATATTGGGATTATGTTTATGATTCATTTGGGTCATTTTTGTACGCAGCCATGCCTTTGATGTGGATTCTTTTGTTAGTTGTTTTTACATTTTTAACACCTTTTATTTTAGAAAAGACAGCTCACGGATATAGATATAAAAAAATAATTTTAGTTTTATTTAGCATACTAACAAGTATTGTTTTAGGTATTCTTATTTTAAAAGTTGGGGCTTATTCGGGTGCAAATAAATATTTTACTAATAGCACCGAAGAAAGAGAAACTTCTTTGTGGGTTAGACCAAATCAGGGCCGTCTTGCTGGGAAAATAACACTAAGAGCAACTGACAGCGTTATCTTAGAAGACTATCATGGCAAGGTTTGGGCAGTAGATGTAACAAATCTTTTGCCTGCTTCAAAACAGGTCTCTGAAAACAGTGAACAAGTTAGAATTGTGGGTGTGGAAGTAGATGAAAATACCTTTATTGCTTGCCAGGTAATGCCTTTGGATATTTCTTCCGACCTAAACTTAGAAAACCCAAAAGAGTCTTTAGAAATAAGAGATTTAAAGTCTAATAGCATCATAAATGATGTTTGTAACTCTGTGCTTAATAGAGGTTTGTAATAAAAATATTTATCTAACGTAGTAATAGATAGAGAGTTAAATCTCATATTATTAACGATAAAATATTATGAAAAATTTTAATAAAAATACAAGAGCAGCGTTGATTCTTGGTGGGGTTATGGTTAGTAGCCTTGTCGCAAGTCCAGTTTTTGCTGATGAAAACAAATCAGGTAATAGAAACGATTTTCAAAAGCAAATGCAATCAAAGTGGGATCATGACGAGGATGACCATGATGAAGATCGTGATAAAAAAGAACACAAAGAAAAATCAAAATTTGAAGATTTTAAACTAAACAGTGTGGAGTCAGAAAAAATTAGATTAGCTATCGAATCTAAAAACTACACTGCGTTTAAAGATGCTTTAACTTTAAATAAAATTACACCAATTCCAACAGAAGCAGAATTTAATCTTTTGGCAGAAGCTTATACAAAAGCAAAAGCCGGGGATATAGTTGGAGCACAAAAGATTTTGAAAGATAATAATCTTTCTCTGTTATTAAACCGTTTTGTTATGGGAAAACATCTTTCTTTGACAGATCTTCAAAAAAGCATACTAAAACAAGCTGAAGATCTTATAAAACAAGGTAAACTAGAAGAAGCTAAAAAGCTTTTAGAGACAGCTGGTTTGCCAGCTATGCCTGCTAAGGATATAACAAATATCCAAAATGCAGAAAAGATTAAAACAGCAATAGAAACATCAAAAACCTTGCGAAACCAAGGTAAAATGGAAGAATCTAAAAAGGTTTTAGTAGACGCAGGGGTCTCTGATACTGTAATTGCAAAAATTGAAAAAGAATTCGTAAAACAAGAAGTAAAAGAGAAAAAATCTTTACGTCAAATCTTTAAAAAATTCTTTAAATTTGGTAAAGAAAATTAATTTTTCTGAACCGTCGACAAAGTAAAAACTACACCACTCTATCCTGGGGTGGTTTTTGCTTTTTTACCCTTTATTTTTATTGCTATTTAGTATGCCGGGCGGTATAATATAAAGGTAATATTTAGAGGTATTACAAAACAAGATGAAGACAATTTTTTCTTTCAACAAACATAAAGCAAATGGTACTTTTGCTGCTGGGAAGAGCTTGTTTTTCGTCGCCTCTATTCTAATTTTAACCTTAATAATTAACCCTTTTACGGCTTTTGCTGTAACAGGATCTCCTGCATTACTGCATCATCAAGGAAGACTACTGGACGCCAGTGGAAATTTATTAGGTGGATCAAGTGGAACAAATTACTGTTTCAAGTTTTCTTTGTATGATAATTCTACAGTAGGACTGGGGACAAAACTGTGGCCAACTGGGTCTCCAAATACTACAACAGTAAATGTTAAGAACGGTGTTCTTAATGCAAAAATTGGTGATGTCGCATCAGGAGGAGACACTTTGGATTTTGATTTTAATTCAACAGATGAAACTTATTTAGATATTCAGGTTGCTAATTCTGTTTCTGGGTCTTGTGTGGGGGCATCATCTTTTGAAAACTTAAATCCTCGTCAAAGAATTACATCTGCACCTTATGCATTAAATTCTAATAAAGTTGGAGGATTTACACCATCACAAACACCAGTTTTAAATCAAATTCCAGTTTTGAATGGATCTGGTAATCTTTCTTTGGCTGGATCTGTGGAATCTGGTGGTCTAAAACTTACTTTGGGGTCTGATGCTACTGGGGATATTTTCTTCCGAAATGGTTCTGGTAATTTTGATAGACTACCAATTGGGACAACAGGCCAAGTTCTTGTTACTAGTGCAGGTGGTTTACCAACATGGCAAACAATATCTGGTACTGGGGACATGCTTACATCTGTTTATGATACTGATTCTAACGGGAGAATTGATGTGGCATCTGGCGGAACCAATGCCGCGACGTTAACTGGAATTCTTTTGGGTAATGGAACAAGCGCATTTACAGGGCTAACTACTTCTTCTGGAATTTCTGGAGCATTATCTGACGAAACAGGAAGCGGTGCTCTTGTTTTTGCGACATCGCCAACACTTGTTACGCCAGCACTGGGCGCCGCAACCGCAACAACATTGAACGGTTTAACAATTACAGCTAACGGTACTAATACTTTAAACATTGCTGCTGGTAAAACATTAACTGCTTCTAATACTCTTACTTTTTCTGGAACAGACGGCAGTAGTGTTAACTTTGGGGCCGGCGGAACAGTTGCTTATACTGGAAGTACAATTTCAAATACACTTGCTGATGGGACAATCTTGATCGGTAACGGCTCTAACGTTGCTACTGCTGTAACACCATCAGGGGATGTGACAATATCTAATACTGGGGTTACAACAATCGGAGCAAATACTGTTGCATTGGGTACAGACACAACAGGTAACTACGTAGCAACAATTGCTGATGCTGGGTCAGGACGTATTACAGTTACTGGATCTGGATCTGAAACTGCTGCAATAACATTAGATATTGCAGATGATGCTGTAAGCTTTGCTAAAATCCAAAATATCACAGACAACAGACTACTTGGACGAAGTGCTGGAACAGCGGGAGATATGCAAGAGTTAACTGTTGGTACAGGGCTTTCACTTTCTGGTGGTACTCTTTCATCTACAATTACTCAATACACAGATGAATTAGCCCAAGATGCTGTTGGGGGTATTTTATCTGGAGAATTTACATACAATGATGCTGGAAATGCAATTTCAATAAACTCTATTGCTTGGTCAAAAATAACTTCTACTCCTACTACATTTGCTGGCTATGGTATATCTGATAGTTCTGCTAACTTAGATGCTGCAATTACTGACGACACTGGATCTGGAGCTCTTGTTTTTGCGACTGCTCCAACTTTTGCTACAACAGTTACATTGACTACTTCACCAACAGCTTCAGCCGGAGGTTACGAAATCTTAACTCGTAATACATCTACTGGCGTTATTGAAAAAGTTACATCAGGAACATTCCTAACAACAGAAGCTGATACTCTAGCAACAGTCACAGGTCGTGGCGCTACTACATCTACAGCATCTTCATTTACAGGAGGCGCTACTATCCGCGGCTTAACTGTCGACAATGCAACAGCCAACTCTGATGTTCTTGCAATGTCTGTGACTGCTGCTGGAGCTAATTCTTTTACAGGTACAATTACAAATGCTGATTTAACTGCAGCAAGAACATATACACTGCCTAACGCATCCATAACAGTTAACGCTGCTGGTGATATCTCAGGAACAACATTAG
>CAYJCX010000015.1:0-14094 GCA_964368775.1 uncultured Candidatus Saccharibacteria bacterium
TTCTTCTCTTGTGTCAAAATCAAAACCTTTTTCTGCTATCAAATCCAGTATCTTTCTCTTTGTAGAATCTGTTATTGGACTAGCATTTATTGCGTCTATAAATTCTTGTTGATTCATATATTTTATTTAATTAAGCAGCCATTTGCAGTCTTGCTAATAATTCGATTTTTTCTTCAATTTCTTTTGCAAGTTGCTTTTTTCTTTCAGAAATAGACTGCTCCATATTAGCTACACTAGCAGCTTCTACTGCAGCAGCATCAAGCTCTGCTTGAACTGTGTCCATTTCTCTTTGTCTTTGCTCAGCAATACGAGCCAAGCGACGGTCATTAACCCATTTACGGTAATTTTCTTTAATACTTGCAACCTTCATTTTACCGGCAGTCATTGCTTTTTCTCCATATTCAGCTACTTTATCATACTGCTTTGTAACACCTTCTTTTGCTTGATTAAATTTTTCTACTGTTTTATTTACAGCAAGCTCTTTTACATAAATAGCTAAATCTTTACCTTCTCTAACAATCTCGGCTGCTTGGTCTATTTTCTTGTTTTGCCAATCTTCTATAGAAGCTGCAGTATCTACAATTTTATTACCAACTTGGTTTATTTTATTTTTTGACCATTCGTAACCTTTAGTTAAATCTTGTTTAACATCTGCAACCATTTCTCTATTAGTTTCGCCAATAACCTGATTCCATTTTTTTGCTTCATGAATACCTGATGCAATAGCACCACCAATACTTTGTCCAAGCTCATTAGCCTTTTGGTCTGTATGTTTATCAAACTTATCAGCTAATACATCTGCAGACAAAACTGCTGCAGTAGCTTCGCCACCAAATTTTTTAGATTTATCCCAAAATTTAGAAATTTTATCACTAGCACTACTAGCCATCGTCTTGGCTTTTTCTTTCATACCACTAAAAAATCCTTTTATCTTATCCATTCTTTCACGGCCTTTTGCAAAAGGGTCTTCTTGTGTTTTTGTTTCTGCTTCGACTATTTCATTAATAGGCTGAGCTGCTGCTTCTGCATTGTTATCAGCACTACTACCTGGTTGTTCAGTCATAAATTAGCTCTTTTATAATTAACTGTATAATAGACAAATTATACAGGTTTAATTTCTTAAATACCAACAAAACAGCCCAAGTTATACAAACTTGGGCTGTTTTTAGGGGTCAAAAAGATCAGAGACTTTTTATTGGCTAGCGGATACAGCTTGCAGGCGCAAGACTTCTTCTCTTAGCATGTCATAAAATGAAGGTACAGTTGATTCCAAATAAGAGAAAACTTTTGCTGGGTCAGCATTGTCTCCCATTGTAGATTCAAAATTCTTAACTTCTTCGTCAGTCATTTTGTCCAATGTGCGCATGACTGTGCGTTGTACCGCAATGTCAGCTAGCTCGTTTATCATTTTATTTTGATCTTCATTAGATAAATCTCCAAATGTAAATGAAGCAGTAATTAGGTCTCGTAGTGTTTCCATAATTTAATTATATTCTGTTAACTTATAATAAGCAATAATTATCTCTATTTTTTAGGAACATTAGCTGCTGCTTTATTTGCTGCTTTTACAGAAATAGCTGCTGCTTCGGCAACACGTTTTGTAGCAGACTCTACTGTTTCATTTGGATCAAGAACCACACCATAAGTTTTTGCCTCCTTGTCCAGGTTACTCATAAATGCTTTTTCTTTACCACTGCCACTATATCTTAGGCCGCCACTGTTTCTAGCTTTTAAATGATCCCCAATAGTATCATCTTTCATATGAGCCCAAGCACGAGTCGATACACCTGGAGTTTTTTTACCGAAAATATTATGCTTCTCAAATGATCCATCTATTAAACTATTCGCTTGTTTATTAGCTTCTTCGACATCAAAAGTGGCTATCTTTGTATTATCTATTTGCCCTGGCTGATTATCGTATACATTATCTAATTTAGCCCTTAGTGCCCCGTAATTTTTATCACCTTGGATTTTTAAATAATCTTCTATTTGACCATATCTAACAATATTTCCTTTGTAAGCAATATCAAATTTGTTAAGACTTGGATTTAAAGAATTCTCATGTTTTGGCAACATGTATTCTTTGCCATCTATAGTAATAGAACTAGCATGCCCCGATGCTAACATGTTACGGTAGTCAGCTCTTTGTTGAAAATTCTCAGGACGTCTAAAATCAGGAACCTCTCTACCTGCATATTTTGATATTGTTTCAGTATCTGGTTTTACATGAATAGTTGCATCTGTATTTTTAAATAAATAATCATACAGCCCTACTGGAGAATTTATACTTGGGTTATGTATATATAGATCTTTTATATAATCACCATTTTCAATAGTACCACTGGCGACTGCCCCTCCTACATTATTATTAACTATTTCTGGAGCATCATTGTCAGAACTAAATTCAGGACTTCCATCTACACTACTAGATGTAGATGCTTGGCCATAACCATATTCCGCAGCGTCCAAGCTACCATCCGGAGCAGTATTGTCATCTATTATATAGTTAGATTCTCCAGCGGCGCCTGGTACACCCATATTACCGGGCCCCATAGCTCTAACACTGCGAGAGCCATCAGTATCAATAAGACCAACACCACGCTGCGTATCAGCAATCTTACTAAAGTCATTCATCTCTATTCTTTCCCCATTTGGAGTTTTAATAAAGTAATGTAAATCTCCGTCATTGCCTGTTGCAAAACCAATAGTACTACCAGCAGGCACAGATGCGCTGTCAACCGCAGGGTTACCTGCGCCATCTACTTTCCAAAAACCATGTCGTCCAGCAACAGCCAAGAAATCTTGCGCTGTCTTTGCTCCCATTATTTCTTCTGTAAAAGAATCCATGTTGCCTTGGTTAATCATCTTCTCGGCAATTGCTTCTCGAGATAGACCTTGAAAACCTGGTTCATTAGCATATTTGTCTATCATTAAATTCTTTAATGTAGAAAAAGTATGAGCAGACCCAAGTGAACTAGCTGGTGTGGATACACCTTCTAGTGTTAAATCACCGCTGCCAGGACCTGGTATTGGACCAGATATAGGAGCAGGTTGTGGCCCTGGAATATAAGTAGGCACAGGATTTGGGATAAGATGAGTCAAACCATAAGCCATTGCGCCGCCTGTCAAAAGACGTGTCCACATTTCTGCGCGACGAACATTTCCTTGGCTGTTCATATAGTTACCTACAGCTCTAGCATGGTCTTCATTTAACTTTTGCATTAAAGAAGCAGTCATCAAAGGTTTTTCTTCTTTACCGAGACGTTCCATCATCAATTTAGTAAAGTTTTTACGAGACTCTTTAAGCTCAGCATCTCTAACTGCTGCCAGCTTTTCAAATTCACCTTTATCATTTAATTTGCCGCCATATGCAGTTGCTACGCCTAATGCCATAGATTCACCTACAGTTCCGGAAATAGCCGCACGGCCAGCACGGTAACCAACATATGACCCAAAGGCTGCCCCAGCCCCAACGCCTGGCACTAAGAATATTCCAGCAGAAAGAATCGCCCCAGATGTAACGCGGTTTAAGACTTTACGCAGTACTGGGTTTTTAACATTCTTATAAAACCCACCTTTGGAATACCATTCACCAAAACGACGCATTGCGCTACCGCGGACGGTTCCTTCTAAAACATTTTTAGCTTTATCTAGTTTCTTGTATTCATCATCAATAAATTGCTTACTAATCCCATTTAAGAAATCCTTCATTGATTCACGGTCAGTATTACTAAGATTTTTTAAATCTTGCCCCCAAGCTTCGCGAACAGCATATTCTTCACCAATGAAGACATTCATTAGTTTTTCACGAACATCATTATAAGATGACTGTGCTTTGCGCATCTTTTCTTGAGCGTGAGCTGTTTTATCAGACTCTTTTACAGCGCTCCATTTAGAACCAAACATTCCAGCCATAACACCCAAGATTTTTGCACCTGGGAATTTACGTACGAAAGATTTTTGGAATTCTTGAGATGCTTTAGCTAAAGATTCTCTAGCTGTTTCAAGATGAGCAAGGTCGCGACCTGACGGACCAAGCTTGTCTAAACTAGCATAAATGTCATCTCTTTCTTTTTTTAGTGCGTGCAGCAAATGTTCATCTACATCTGAACCATGATTATCGTGGCCAGCTGGTGCATGACTGTCGTGACCATGACCATCATTATGTGCATGCCCATGTGAATCTGTATGACCATGCGCATGATCTTTTTTAGCATCAATCTCGGCTTCCAATTTTTCAATACGTGCAGAGACCTCTTTAAATCTTTTTATTAAAGGCTCGTACGCTTCTTTAGATTTATGAGATAAACGAATACGAGATTCTATTAATTCACGTAGTCTGTTTCTTTCATCGATATCACCATTATTCTCAGCAGTAACTAGAGCTTCTTTTAATTTCTTAATAATTAATGGGTCTAATTCTGCTTTGTGTTCTTGTTCTAATTTTTCTTCAGCAGGAGTTAATGCATTACCTGTAACTATTTGTGTAATTAAATTTTCTTTAGCTAATTTTAAATTAGCTTCTTTAATAGCAGGAATTTCTGATTCAATATCAGCCTTGTGGTCTTCGTAAAACTTTTTATCAAGAGGATCTGTAAAAATAGTTCCGTTCACTATTTCATTTGCAAAAAAAACTAATTTTGCACGATAAACTTTTAATTCAGCCAATTGTGTATCTATTTTTGCACGTTCCCCAGGAATACGAGAATACAAAAGTTGTTTTTCTGTAAGAGGAATATTATTGATTTCAGCATAAACAATAGAATCCACCATTGCTCCATCTACTTTGTTTTTTTCTAAAATCTTTTCAGCAGCTTCTAATATTTCTGTTTTATATTTTTTAAAAGCTGATAAGTCTTCTGAAGTTGTAATTACTGCACCAGAAGCAATCATTCCAGAAATCTTGTCTATTAATTCAGATTTTTGCTCACTAGCTTCATCTTGAAAATCAGAAGACTTCTCGGCAATTTTGTCTTTATTTTTTCTATAGAAATCTTTATCGGCTGGGTTAATTTTCTCACCATGAGCAATTTGCTCTGCTATTCTCTCTAAGCGTTTCTTATCTTTTGTAATTTGAGCTTTAATTGTCCCAATTTTTATTTTTAATCTTGGATTGTCCAAAAGAAATTTTTGTTGAGTACCAGTTAAAACTTCCCCTGCTGATTCAGCCTCAGCAATTTCTTGGCACATGGTTGTAGGATCAATTTTTTTGTCTAAAAGTGTTTCAAGAGCTAAATCAAATTCTTCTGGGTATCTTTTTTTTATATCTCTTTCTTTGGAAGATAAGGCTGATTTCCCTTTTTCAATTTCTTTCTTAGCAATTAATGAAATTTGGTCTTTGTCTTTTTTCTCTGGATCTGGAGATGGTTTTTTAAGATTAGTTTCAAATTCAAGATCATCACGCTTTCTTTTAGCGCGTGCCTCTTCTTTTTTGTTTTCTATCTCTAAAAGTTTTTCTTCGTGTAAACGCTCTACCTCAAGTCTTTTTGCGTACCTGTCTAATTGTTCTTGAGTGGGTTCTTCTCTGTTGTTAAAAGGACTCTTTTTATCTGCCATATCTTTACCAATTACTTTTCCTAAATCACTAAAACTTGTAATCTTTTTGGGGCCGGGTTTTGGGGCTGCTGCTATTTTTAGCTTATCATCAATAATTACAGCACCAGTGTCTTCATCCTTTAATTTTACAACAGATGGAGCTGGTTTACTAATAATTTTGGGCGCCTTTGGTTTTGGAGTTGAAACAGATTTTACTATTAACCCCAATTCTTTTTCCAAGACCTTAATCTCTTTTTGGATTTGACCACCCTGGTCTATTATTCCAGTTATTTCATCTGTTAGTATATCTATCTGTTTTTGTAATTTATCCCTATTTGTATCATTAATAGAATTTCTAACATTTTCAAGATCTAATATTTTATCATCTAATTCTTTTGCAAGAGATTCTTCTTGGGTTCTAAAATCTCTTAGCTTTTCTGATTTATTTGGATCTATTATACTTTCGGGGTTTGGTCCAGCAGTAATAGGGTTGGCTGAAATATTTGGAGTTTTGGCACTTGTATCAATATTTTCAATTTCTACATATTCATTAATACTTTTTAACAGGTCTGGTATCTTAGATTTATTGTATTTGAACCAGTGGATATTTTTTGAATATCCAAAAGCCCTGGTTTCTGCTTCATTTGACTTACCTTCTTGGACTAAACGCACCAAAATAGCTGCAATTTTAGAGTTTATTTCATCTAGGTGGTATACCTTTGCTATAGCTTCTGTAACATTCTTAATGATTTCTTGGTTAGATTTATCTGGAGACTTTAAACCATTATTTTCCATATTTAAATTATACAATAGACGCGTAGTATATGTCAAAAAATACTATAGAATAAGGCTATTTTTAGTAATAATTACTAAAATCCACACAGGTCTATAATACCAGCTTGACGATAGCCCCGGAAAAGGGCACCATTATATATGTAAGGGGGCTGTAGCCAGATATTGACTGTTTTCCCATCCCCTTATAACTATGGAATTAAATTCAAAACAATGTGAACCGTTAGCGGCTCGTCCGCAAAGTTCACTAAATAAAACAAGCCTTTTCCTGTCTAAAATTATTGTTTTAGCGTTTTTGCTTGTCATTGTATCTATTCCAAAACCTGCAAATGCGGGGATTTTGTCGCAAATAGCTGAATTTTTCAGTGGAGATGCAAAAGCAGATACACTGGACAATGGCCAAAATAGTCAAACAACTCCAGTACTAGAAGCCAAGCTTAGCCCAAATCCTACTGAAAAATTACCGGAAACAATGATTGCCATGAGCGAAGACGATATTCTAATATCTGAAGTAGGAGCATTAGGTACAGCACTAGATGTAGCCGACTACCCAGAAGAAGACGAAATTAACGTTTATATAACTAAAAAAGGAGATACATTAAGCAAAATTGCCCAAATGTACAAGGTTTCTGTAAACACTATTGTATGGGCAAACGATGGCTTGGACCCTAAAAAGGCCCTAAAAGAAGGAACATCTCTACTGATCATGCCTATTTCTGGTGTAAACCACACTATTAAAAAGGGAGATACTTTGACTAAAATAGCTAAGAAATACAATGCTGATGCGGATGAAATAGCACGTTTTAACGGGGTAACCGACGAAACATTAGCTATAGGCGAAGAAATTATAGTTCCAAATGGTGAAATAGCTATAGCTAAGACAACTACTACTAAGAAAACAACTATTTCTAGTATCACAAGTGGAATAAAGATATTTGCTGGTAATGGTAAAGGTACATCTAAATATCTTGCAGGTTATGACGGCCCAAGCCAAGGCGGATATTACCGTAAACCAGTGCACTGTATAATAACCCAAGGTTTGCACGGTAAAAATGGTATAGATATGGGCTGTCCTATGGGTACACCAGTAGCTGCAGCAGCCGAAGGTACTGTAATCTCTGCAAAAATGGGCTGGAATGGAGGATACGGTAATATTATCATTATCTCCCATCCAAATGGCACACAAACACTGTATGGACACCTATCACGTATTAATGTATCTAGCGGTCAAAATGTAGCAGACGGAGAAATAATTGGTACAACTGGTAATTCTGGACAGTCTACCGGACCACACATACACTTTGAAGTTCGTGGAGCCCGAAACTGTTACGTAGATAATTCTTGTAGATAAATAATAAAAACCACTCAAACCGAGTGGTTTTTATTATTTGACTTTAGGTGAAAACATGCTATTATATACAGGAATCAAACTATATTATAAAAATGAGCTCTCAACAAAAATTACAACAAGAAAGTCCAGGCTTTAGCCATGACACAAATGAAACCCATGAAAACATCTTACACCAAACACACGATCCAGTTAGTATCCAGAACCTGACCCACTACCCAAAAGCAGCGGCCCAAGTTGCGGACACTAAAACTATCTTAATTGATAGAACACAGATCGAACTAACAGAAAAAAAATTATGCCACATAATGAATTATCATATTCATTCTGAAAACATAAAAGAATGCTACAAAATTCCAAAAATTTGGAGAACAGCACTAACAAGAGAAGAAAAACGTAAACTTTTCATTCAATCTATTAAATTAGCCAGAGTTAGTGCTACAAGAATTTTGGCAAAGCTTCGTGGTGAAAAACTAAAGCCAAAAGAAAAAAACTGGCTAATCATGAGCTGCATCCAGAATGGCTGGTATTTCCAATTTCCTTACAAAAATAAATTACGCGCTGAAGTATTGAAACTAAGATTAATTCCGGTCTTAACACCTGGTGAAAAAATTGCAGTTTATGAAATGTGTAAAAAAAATAACTGGCAAAGACAAGCAAAGATTTTTGCTGTAACAAACCCAATTACTTTTTTATTTTATTTTGCAAACAATGCTTTGAACAAATTAAAAAATTTTGTTCCAACAGAAGAACAGATTACAGAATATTCTAAACTGTAAGCTAAAACCAGAAAACACAAAACCGTCAAAATAAAATTTGACGGTTTTTATTTTCCAAATTTAGGACGATATTGCAGTGCTTCTAAAATATGTTTTTCTTGTATCTCATTGGAATCTTCCAGGTCAGCAATAGTTCTAGCCAGCCGAATAATACGATGATACGCCCGCGGAGATAATTGCAATTTCTCTGCACTAATATTTAATAATTCTCGAACTGGTTTATTTAATGGAGCTAGTACATCTAAATCTTTTACTTTTAATTCTGCGTTACTATTGTACGGCGCACCGACCCTACTAAATCTTTCCATTGCACGTTTGCGAGCTAACAAAATTTGAGAACGTAAAATTGGATTTTCTAAATCTTTTTTATTTGGAGCAGAAAGTTTTTCATAATCTACTGACTCTACTGATACCCACATATCAATGCGGTCTACTATTGGGCCAGATAATTTTCTTTGATATCGAGCAATATCCTGAGGCCCACAACTACACGACCTAACTCTTGTGCCAGCATAGCCGCATGGGCACGGGTTCATGGCAGCAATCAAAATAAAATTAGATGGAAAAGTAGCGCTACCTTTTGCTCGAGATACAGTGACAATACCATCTTCCAATGGCTGACGTAGTGATTCAATTACACGTTTATCAAATTCAGGGAATTCATCTAAAAACAAAACTCCGCGATGAGCCAATGTTACTTCGCCTGGTTTTACATTTGCGCCGCCGCCAATAATAGCAACATAGCTAGCAGTATGATGTGGAGACCGAAACGGTGGCCGCAAAATTAATTTACCACCCTGACCAATTACAGTTGAATGAATACCTGTAACTTCTAAAATATTTTCTTTAGAGAGATGCGGCAATAGTGCAGTAAAAGCGCGCGCAAGCATTGTCTTGCCTGTACCTGGCGGCCCATACATTGCAATATTGTGTCCACCAGCAGCAGCAATTAATAACCCGCGTTTTGCAGATTCTTGACCACGAACCAAAGAAAAATCTGTTTCATCAATTTGATCAATGTGTTCAATTTCGGTCTCTTTGGCCGGAATTAATTTGGGTTTCATTCCATTCCCAGATTTAGCAGTAGCTATATCAAGATGCGAAACTAATTCTTTTAAATTAGAAAATCCATAAACACTAATTCCGGGAACCAATGCTGCTTCTTTTATATTATCTATTGGTACATAAAGTTCACTAATACCGGACCTGCGAACAGCCTGCGCAATAGGTAGTATTCCAGAAACAGGTTTCACACCACCGTCCAGTGATAATTCGCCAACGAATACCTGTGGAACACTGCTTAGTGTTAGCTCACCAGAAGAGACAAGATAAGATAATGCTATAGCTACATCAAAATAGTTTCCTTCTTTTTTTATATTTGCCGGAGAAAGTGAAACAACAGTTTTTTGGTTTTGATGTTTAGGAGATGAATAGCCGCTGTTCTTTAGTGCGCTGCCAACGCGGTCTTTGGCTTCATCTACTGCTTTGTCTCCCAAGCCAACAACAGAAAAATTATTTAGCCCGCGTGAAATATCAGCTTCTACAGTAATAATCTGCCCAGTTAGCATGCTAACTTGGGCAGATAATACTTTGGCAAAACTCATAAAGAATTTTCTTATTAGCTATTCATATGAACAGTACATGTACGAGCAGATGGATTGGCCATTAGTCTATCTTCTTCTATTGGCTCTCCAGATATTTCGCAAATTCCATATGTACCGTTTTCAATCTTTTGTAATGCATCTTCTATTTCTTTTAGTTGTGGAGACAGTGTATCTGATATCGCAGAATCTACTTCATATTCTTCGTTGCGATTATCTAGATCCAGCTCATCTGGTTCTGTAAGACTAGTATCGGATACAACAGTAAATTCGCCAGTTAATGAATCTTTAACAGCCATACCTTTGAGATCATTCAATAGTTCATCTCTCTCGGTCTCTAGTAATGTCTTATATAAGTTTGTATCAATCATGGCTAAATTATATCACACTAAAACTGAATTTTTCTAGTAACCAGAAAGCATGTTATCACGAATAGCGCTATAGGATTCGACAGTCTTAGCAAATAGAATAATATTATCAGACGGGTACCCATAGACCATTAAAACATTGCCGCCTGAATCCCGCAAAACTCGCATTGGTACACGAATACTGTCTAAAGATTCAAATTGTAATTTTTCATTTAACACATTATTGGGTAATTGTAATAGGTAGCCTAAATCTGTGTACATGGTTCTTTCTTGTGAAATCAAAACTGACTCTATATTTTTTCTGTCTCCAAAACTAAATGTAAAGTAAGGTAGACTTGTGGTCTTATCTATAGTGGTAATTATACCGTACATATAATTCTCTACAGTGGCTGAGCTGACTGCATCTAAAAATCTTTGATTGACTAGCGGTGCTAAATTCTTAAAAGAAACAATTTCATTATTTCTATTAACTATAATTTCTGCAAAAGCAGCATTACTAGAAAAAGTTTTTGCTCTAAAATTTTCCAAGTCAGATTCTTCTGGAATATCTATCCCATAAGTTGCATCAATTCTAACAAAGTTTTTTTCTTTTGTTGGAACAATTATATTTGTATCTTTTTTTGCAAAAAATTTATCTGGCAGTGCAATTACAATTATTGCCAGAACAGCAAAAATACATCCAAACATTACTAGTAAATTTAATTTACGTTTGTTTGAACTATTTTTTTGCATCTTTGCTAATAGCAGTGCTTCTTCTCCAGGTACTTCACTTGAACCAACAATACCCTGAGCGCTGGTTACACTATCTTTTTGCATAGTATGCAAAACGGGCGAATTAGAATTATCTTCCATTCGCCCATTATACAATAATTTTATTTTTTTTACTTTTACTAGCTTACTAGTTTGTCTTAGGTGTTTCCGGTGGTTTTGGTGCTACCGCTGGTTTTGGGAACATGTCCGGATTCAAGGCTTTGATAGATACCCCAACTTTACCTTCTTCTACTTTGATAACTTGCACTGGAAATTTCATTCCAACTTTTAAAAATGCATCTACTTTATCTACTCGGAATGGCGCTATTTCTGAGATGTGCACCAGCGCTTCCATACTGCTTGAGATTTTTACAAAAGCTCCAAAGTCTGCAATACGCACTACTTCGGCATCTTTAATAATATCCCCGACTTTGTAAACACGAGTCATATCTTCGATCATTTGTTTTGCACGAGCTGGACCGTCTCCATGTCCAGAAATCAAAACTGTTCCATTATCTTCAATTGTAATTTCAGTGCCAGTAGCGTCGCGCATTGCATTAACTACCTTACCACCTGGGCCAATGATTTGACCAATTTGTTCTGGTAATACTTTTGTTACAACTATACGCGGCGCAGATGGAGCCAGGTCATTTCTTGGCTGTGCAATCTCTTTTGTGATAGTTTCTAAAATTGTAAGACGGGCTTTTTCTGCATCAGCCAACGCTTCTTTTAAAATCTTCACGGAGACCCCTGTTAGTTTAATATCTAGCTGAAGAGCAGTAACACCTTTCTTTGTACCAGCAACTTTGAAATCCATATCACCGTAGTGGTCTTCGGGGCCTTGGATGTCTGTAAGAATTTTATAATTGTTTTCATCATTTACATCTTCCATTAGACCCATTGCAAGACCAGCAACAGGCGAAGATATTGGAACACCTCCGTCCATCATTGCAATACTAGCTGCACAAATACTAGCTTGAGAAGTAGAACCATTTGATGATGTTGATTCAGAAACAAGACGAATAGTATAAGGAAATATTTCGTAAGCTGGAATAACAGGAACTAATGCTTTCTCTGCTAAAAACCCGTGACCCATCTCGCGACGATTCATGCCGCCCATGCGACCTGTTTCACCAGTTGAATAAGGCGGGAAATTATAGTGATGTATGAAACGTTTCTTACCGCTGGCTTCTATCCCGTCTACTTCTTGGCGAGTATCAGGACCATCTAGTGTTAAGACAGATAGTACATGTGTTTCCCCGCGGTAGAATATTCCTGTGCCGTGTAACACAGGAGAGACGCCGCCAGCACGGGCAAAGAGTGGACGAACCTGGGTAAATTCACGCAGGTCAGCGCGACGATTTTCTTTAGTTGCTCCGTCATGAAACAAAGAATCAAGTGTATGGTGCATATGATCCCAAATACTATTTCGAGCATTTTCATCTTCATTATATTCTGCAGTAACAATAGCATCGAGAACAGTCTCTGCGTCATGAATAACCTTTTTACTATTATCTCCAAAAAGGTCACCTTTTAAAATAGGTAAAACTTTTTCATTAAATTCAGTTAGTAGTGCAGGCGGCACCGCTGGCTTTTCAAAAACTAATTTTTCTTTACCTTCTTTTACAATTATTTCATTTTGCCAATTTTCAAATGCAGTTATTCCAGTCATTGCGAGATCTAACGCTTCCCCAATTTTTTCGTTACTGTGTTCAAAAGATAAAGCTTCGATCATACAAACTTTGTTCTTCATTCCACAAACTACCAAATCTAAATCGTTAGTTGCTTCGGTGACTGTTGGCAGATAGTTATTTAATTTTAGTTCAGTTTCACCTTTTGGAATAGTTACAGACACAGATCCAACTGGTCCAGCAAAAGGAATTGGAGAAGTTGCAATAGCTAAAGATGCCGCGTTAACTCCAAGAATTTTTGGATCCATCTTACCTACTGCAATTACAGTAACAATTACTTGAACTGCATTTTTTATGTGGTGCTGAAATAATGGACGAATAGTACGGTCAATAACGCGGCTGGCTAGCACAGCTTGGTCACTGGGGCGACCTTCTCTTTTGTTCCATTGTCCGCCAAGAATTTTTCCTGCAGCATAATAACGTTCCACATATTCAACAGTGAGATTAAAGAACCCTGGGTTATTTTTATTACTACTACTAATACATGCAGTAGCTAATACTACAGTGTCGTCACATGACATCATAACAGAGCCCCCCGCTTGCATAGCTAGGTCGCTAAAACTTGCCACTACCTCTCGTCCACCGATTGATAATGTATACTTTCTTTCTTGCATATTTATTTATTTTTGCGATCCCCTGATTTTAGTACTGAAACTAATTTGGGAACATATCCCTGTTTCATTACTACTTATCAAGGGCCCGCGCTACTAATATAGTGCTACTGTACCATACATTAATGGTGTGGTACAGTAGAGACATATGGCAGTAATATCACACAAAGCCCAGCGCGTGGCAGTACTAATAGACGCACAAAATTTGTATCACAGCGCGCGGCATTTATACAAACACAAAGTTAACTTTGGAGAAATCTTAAAAGAAGCAGTTGGCGAAAGACAACTGGTTCGCGCAATTGCATATGTAATTTCTACAGAAGCTGGAGATGAAAAGAATTTCTTTGATGCATTAACTCGCGTAGGTATAGAAACAAAAACTAAAGATTTACAAATATTCATCGATGGCACAAAGAAAGGCGATTGGGATGTAGGTCTTGCAATAGACGCCGTACGACTAGCTGAAAAAGTAGACGTAGTTGTAATAGTATCTGGAGATGGAGACTTTGTGCCAGTAGTAGAATATCTAAAAAACAAAGTCCAGGTAGAAGGCATGTGCTTTGTCCAATCAACATCAAGTAAACTAATAGAATCCATGGATGCATTTACTGACTTGGGC
>CAYJCX010000016.1:0-5595 GCA_964368775.1 uncultured Candidatus Saccharibacteria bacterium
TGTGCCCCGTGAGGGGATCGAACCCCCGACCATCTCCTTAAGAGGGAGCTGCTCTACCAGCTGAGCTAACAGGGCAAATAGTTGTACCAGAAATTTTACTAACCAATACAACTAAACGTAACTAGTGCCGAGGAGAGGACTTGAACCTCCATTCCTTGCGGAGCTGGTTCCTAAGACCAGTGCGTCTACCAATTTCGCCACCTCGGCAATAAGACTACTTTATACTATTTTGATTTAAAATTCAATAGCAGATTGATTTTTTGGATATTTTATACTATTATGGCTACAGCTATATGCTAATGCCCGAGTGATGGAATGGTAGACATAGAGGACTTAAAATCCTCAGATCGCAAGGTCGTGTGGGTTCGAGTCCCACCTTGGGCACAGCCACAAGAGTACACATATCATGTGTACGTGTGGGACGAGAAAACCTTTTCTATATTTACGAGAAACTTGTTTCAAGGAAATAGAAAAGGTGTACTGGTCCTGTAAGGACCGAGGCCCTACAGTTTTCTAAATACGGTCCAGTCGCCAAGTGGTAAGGCCAGAGTCTGCAAAACTCTTATACGGCGGTTCGATTCCGCCCTGGGCCTCCAAAACGACAGTATACAAAAAACCAAGGAATTCCTTGGTTTTTTGTATACATAAATAGTACAATAGATGTATTAATAAACATTATTTTTATGCAAACAAATATTAAATTTATTTACTCTATTTTGATTATTACTGTTATTGGTACAGGGTTAGCATTTTGTTTGCTATTTTATATTAATGCTGTAGATGCCGAAACAGAAAGTGATTTAGCTGTAACTCAAAAATACAGTAATTTGTGGGAAGGTAAATGGGTAAGACAAGATTCTACAAATTTTGATAATTCAATTTTAACTATTACTAACGTAACAGCTAAATCTTTTGATTTTGAAATTCACGCATTTAATGGAAATTTTGGGGATATTAGTTTTGTTGACCAAAATGGTAAAACCAAAGGAACCAAAGCTTTTATTGACGGTAAAACTGCTACCTTTGTTTCGTCTGATGATTTAGACAGTTCTTGTAAATTAGTTTTTAAAAGAGAAAAAGAAGGTTGGCTAAATATAACAGAATCCGGATGTGACTATTTCAAAGGCAACGCTGTTTGGTTTGGGGGAGATTATGGTAAAAACCGTACTGTAATAAAATTTACCACCAAATCTACAAATGTGTTTGCTAGTAAACCTGGTGCATATCGCGAATTTATGAATTTAGTAGGGAACGATTTAAAAAAGTTTGACCAAACAGTAGGTGTAGAACAAAATGATTACGATGAATCCTTGCAGGCTGACTACGGAATATTTTTTATGCCGCATAACGCTATGGCAACCAGCGCTATAATGATAGGTCCAAATAATAAAATGTGGGCAGCCTTGCGCGACTGGGATGACAAGAATAACAAAGAAGTAGTTTATTATTATACAAATGTAGCTGATTCTAAAAATAAAGTTCCAGAGATTATTACAAAATGGAATAGCGAAAACCTAAAGGTTATCTATAAATAGCAAAAAACCAAGGATTATTCCTTGGTTTTTTCGTCTACTTCTATTTGAGTTATTCTGCGGGTTAGCTTTTCACCAACGTCTATCAATATTTCTAAAAAGGGAATACGAGCAATAGGCAGTTTCTTCATTACTGTTTTGCGTATCTCAGTACGTTTACGCTTTAGGAAATCCAGTGCTGCTTTTTCTTCAGATTCTGGCATTACTGTAATAAACACGTTTGCATGGTCGCCAGACGGGTTCATATCAACAGTAGTTACAGAAATGATAGATCTACCGTTAGTCTCGCGGCTAACGTATTCAGACACGATTTCGCGAATTCTAGACGCTACTTGGTCATTTTTATATCCGGCCATATTATTTAGTTTCTTTAACTATAGCTTGTAATATATCGCCTGGGGCTAGTGTAATTTTAGCTTCTACTTGCAAGCCACATTCGTCACCTTCGAATACTTCTTTGGCTTTACTTTTGTTGTGCTGCATTTCAGTAACTTTGCCCATACCAATTTCGTTTTCACGGCGCATTATTTTAACTACAGAATTAGCCTTGATAGATCCAGATTCAACGCGGCAACCCACTACTTGTTTTTCTTTTGTTTGGCTAAAGTATTTTAAAATTTTTAGACTACCGGTAATGGTATCTACTACTTTACGTGGACGGCGCACTTCCATTTCTGTTTCTAGCCATTCAGTTAATTTATAGATAATATCAAACTGCATTACAGTAACGTTCATTTGCTCTCTTACGTCTTCGGCCTTGCGGTCTATGCCTACATGAAAACCAACAATAATTGTTTCCTTGTCAGCAGCAGCTAATTTTAATTCATTTTCAGAAATGTTACCTACACCAGTATTAATAATATGGAATCCAGTTTCTTCGGTATTTAGTTTGCTAACTTCTTTTTCTATGGCTTCTATACTACCAACTACGTCTGCTTTGATAATTAACGGAATAGAAAATTCACTAACCTTGCCTTGCAAGCGATTACGAATTTCCATTTTTTCTTTATTTTCTATTACAGCTTTTTCAGCATCTTTTTTTGTTTCGTAAGTTGTAAAAACTGAACCCACCGGAGGCATCATATCAAAACCAATTATGTTAACAGGGGATGAACAATATGATTCGGTAATAGTTTTACCCATGAAATTTTCCATCATTCTTGTCGGTACCATAGATTCGCCGGCAACAATAAAAGAGCCTTTTTTTAAAGTTCCATCTTTTATAATTAATGTTGCAGTAATACCGCGTTTTGGGTCACGGTGTGATTCTAAAACTAATCCTTCGGCTGGCTTTGCCAGGTCCGCGCGCATGTCATTAAATTCAGCAACAAATAGAATTAGGTCTAGTAGCTCGTTCATACCTTCACCTGTCTTAGCAGAAATAGCAGCCCAAGGAATATCGCCGCCCATACCTTCAAGATATATACCATGCTCTAGCAAAGTGTTCTTTGTACGCTCTATATTTGCCCCAGGTTTGTCTATTTTGTTGATTGCAACGATATATGGCACACCAGATTCTTTGATAGCATCCAAGGCTTCTATTGTCTGGGCTTTGACTCCGTCTTCTGCTGATACAACAAGAATACCAATATCAGCTGCACTGGCGCCGCGTACACGCATAGCCGTAAATGCCGCGTGCCCAGGAGTATCCAGGAATGTTATTTTCTTTAGGTCGCCGCTACTAGATTCATGCAAAACTTCATAAGCCGCAATGTGTTGAGTAATACCGCCAGATTCACCAGCAACAATGTTTGATTTTCGGATATAGTCAAGAAGCGTTGATTTACCATGGTCAACGTGTCCCATAATAGAGACTACAGGCGGTCGAGCGATAATTTTTGTTTTTTCTGACATATGGTTTTTAAAATTTAAGCTTCTTGTTTTGCCGATTCCAAAACAGTTTTTTCTTCGTTTGTTAGTTCGTATTCAGATTTACCATCTTTTACAGGCTTTGCAAAAACACTCATTCTCTCTCTTGTGTAAAGAGAAGATAGTACTACACCATTTTGCTCATCATCAACTATAGCAATAGCAAAACTTTGAGTACTACCAGCATCTTCAAAAGGCTTGAAACGTAGTGTAGAAACATTTCTAATACGCTTTCTCATCTTAGCCATGAGTGTTGCTATTTCTCCAGTGTTTACAGAAATATTAGACTCATTAGTGTTTATGCGGTTTTGCATATCACTAATAACGTTTTCTAGAGATTTACCATTGGCACCTTGCAATAGATTCTTTAAACGACGCTCTAGCATAAATGCGTGAATCACAAGGATAATTGAGATTATAGAAAGTGCTAAAATAGTTATATTAATACCTGAAAACATGAATAACATTATACATGAAAATGCTTATTTTGCAAGGATTTTTTAAGTATGATACCATAAAAATATGAGCATATTTACCAAGGAAAAGACCTATTTAGACTATGCATCTGGCGCGCTATTAGCGGGGCCGGCGGTTTTTTCTATTTTTCGTAATATCAGGCAGCTGTATTCTAACCCTGCATCTATTCATGACTATGGTCAAAAGGCTTTTAAAATTGTAGAAAAATCTCGGGCTATTATTGCCAAAACTATTGGGTCTCATAATGACGAAATTATATTTACTGGATCTGGAACTGAAAGTATAGCTTTAGCTATTATGGGCACTGTGAGCGAAGCTAAAAAAACTATAACTAAACCACATATAATTACATCTACGATAGAGCACAGCGCTGTGATAGAAACTTGTAGAATGCTTGAATCAAGAGGTGAGATAGAAGTTACATATTTAAAACCTGACGATGTTACAGGGAAAATAGAATCCGAGACTATTAAAAACGCAATTAAAGAAAATACTGTTATTATAACAATCCATTTAGTAAATAGTGAGATAGGGACAGTCCAGAACATAGATGAATATTTAAAAACTATAAATAAATACAAAGAAGAAAAATATAAAATACAAAGCATGCGTTTTACATCTAATTCTTATTACCCGTATTTACATTTAGATGCTTGCCAAGCCTATGTTCATATGGATTTAAAACCATATGTTAAAAAAGGTGTTGATTTAATATCATTTAACAGTATTAAAATTGGCGGCCCAGCTGGAATTGCCGCACTTTATAAAAGACGCGGCGCTACAATAGAAAAAATTTATGCAGGTGGCAGTCAGGAAATGGGTTTGCGTCCAGGGACAGTATCTCCAATGCTCATAAATAGTTTTGCTAGTGCTGCAGAATACAATTTAAAAAATCTAAAATTAAACGAAGAGAAATATTTAGAAATTAAAAAATATTTATTAAATAAAATAGATTTACTTCGCAAAGAAACAAATATAAATTTTATAGAAAACAGTAGCGACAGTTCCGTGCCCAGTATCATAAATTTATCATTTCCTTATTTTAGCGGCCAGCAAATGGCAATAGAGCTAAATGCTCGAGGGGTAATGGTTTCTAGCAAAAGCGCTTGTAATACACAGTCTAATACTGAATCGTATGTAATAGACGAGATTCGTAAGAAACAATCGTTTGATACGTATAAAAATTATGGAAGCATCCGTGTATCGTTTGGTCCAAGAACAAATAAAAGTGATATTAATAAATTAGTAAAAGAATTAAATAACATTCTTCGCGTCTACCGCGGTGTGTTATACTAACAATATATATGCCACCATTCCAAAATTTTACAACCAAAGCAAAAGAAGTAATTCGTCGCGCTCATGAATTTGTGATCGAGCGTGGTCAAAACCATGTTTCATCACTACATCTTCTTGCAGCATTAGTTACTGCGGAAGATATTGTAATATTGCCAATACTGGATAAGCTAGATGTAGATACAACTCATTTGGTAGATATTATAATTGAGCATATTGAAATACCAGAACGCGGCACAACATTGTCACCATCTTACCAGATATATTTAACACCAGACTTGGCGCAGGTAATAGAGCATTCTAGTAAAGTTGCTGCAGCTAGTAAAAGTGAATTTGTAGACGTAGAACATTTGTTCTTGGCATTGTTTGATGTGCAGTCAGAAGCTCGTCATATTCTAGAGCGTTTTAAAATTACAAAAGAATC
>CAYJCX010000016.1:5695-7465 GCA_964368775.1 uncultured Candidatus Saccharibacteria bacterium
TTAGCTGGTACAAAATACCGCGGCGAATTTGAAGAAAGACTAAGAAACATAATGAAAGAAGTCGAAAAGTCAGAAGGCCGCATAATAATGTTTATAGACGAACTGCACACAATTGTTGGGGCAGGAGCATCCGAAGGGTCCCTGGACGCATCTAACATGCTAAAGCCTGCATTGGCTCGCGGAGAACTGCGCGCTATTGGAGCAACGACTATAAAAGAATACCAGAAGCATATTGAAAAAGACCCGGCATTAGCGCGTCGTTTCCAACCTGTTTTTATAGAAGAGCCAAATATTGAAGATGCTGTTACGATACTCCGCGGTCTTAAAGATAAGTACGAAATATTTCATGGTGTGCATATTACAGACGAAGCAATATTAGCTGCTGTAAATCTATCATCACGTTATATCACAAATAGATTCCTGCCAGACAAAGCCGTAGATTTAATCGACGAAGCATCTTCGTCTTTAAAAATTGCTTTAGAAAATAAACCTCAAGAATTGGAAGATTCTCACCGCAAAATAATGCGTCTAGAAATAGAAAGAGAAGCATTGCGTAAAGATATAGGTAAAAATACTGGTAGTAAAATTCCAAAAGAAATTTCTGCAAGATTAGCAATAATAGAAGAAGAAATCGGTACTCAAAAAAATAAAACAAAAGATTTAGAAGTACGTTGGACTAATGAACGTGACGTTGTTATTAGTATTCGCCAAATTAAAAAAGATTTAGAATCTTTGCGTAATGAAGCAGACAGTGCACAGTTAAAACAAGACCTAACCCGCGCTGCAGAAATTAGATACGGGGAGATTCCAGTACTAAAGAAAGAACTGGATGCAAAAATGCAAAAGCTAAAGAAGATGCAAAAGACTCGTCGCGTCCTAAAAGAAGAAATTACAGCCGAAGATATAGCCGAAGTAGTATCTCGCTGGACTGGGATACCATTAATGCGCATGCTAGAAGAAGAAAAGCAAAAGCTATTGCGTATGGAATCAGAATTAGAAAAGCGTGTCATTGGCCAGTCTGAAGCAGTAAAGAAAGTTGCTGAGACTGTACGCCGATCTCGCGCCGGAATATCTGACCCAAACAAACCAATCGGTTCATTTATATTCTTGGGTCCAACTGGTGTTGGTAAGACAGAATTAACTAAAGCTTTGGCTGAATTTATGTTTAACGACGAAAAAGCATTAGTGCGTGTAGACATGTCTGAATACATGGAACGCCACAGTGTTTCTAAATTGGTTGGTTCTCCGCCGGGCTATGTTGGTCATGATGAATCAGGCCAACTAACAGAATCTGTAAGACATCGCCCTTATTCAGTTGTACTGTTTGATGAAATAGAAAAGGCTCACCCTGAAGTATTTAACATCTTACTGCAAGTCTTAGACGAAGGTAGATTAACAGATGCCAAGGGTAGAATAGTTAATTTCCGTAACACTATAATAATTTTGACATCTAACATCGGGTCACAATTTATAGATAAAATGGAATCTGTTGGTTTTGGGAATTATAATAATAATTCTGCATACAACGATGCAAAAGACAGAGTTTTGGAATCATTAAAAAATCATTTCCGTCCAGAATTCTTAAATAGACTAGATGAAATAGTTGTGTTTGACGTACTGTCTCCGGAAACTATAAGAAACATTGTAACACTGCGCACTCAGGTGGTTCGCGACCGATTGCTAACTAAAGGCATTGATTTGCAAATCACAGACGCTGCCTATACATATTTGGCAAAGCAAGGTTATGACCAACACTATGGAGCAAGACCA
>CAYJCX010000016.1:7565-13967 GCA_964368775.1 uncultured Candidatus Saccharibacteria bacterium
AGTACGGGCTTTTTTCTTTCTTTTGAACTTAACATTGCTATATATAATTTATTACTGATAGTATAGCATAATTGGCTTGACTTGTCAACCTAACTGTGCTATAATTTTAGTAAGGTTCTTAGTTATAAATGACACAGCAAAAACCCATTTATGGGGAACAAAAAACAACAAGATGAAACAATTAATTCATTTGTTGTGTCAGAACAAAACATAAATCCACTGACCGAGAATATCGGAGGTGGTGACGATTCACCGAATCGTTTTGAGAGAACATTTTTAGTGCAGAAGCGTATTGTTAACCAGTTTGGCGATGATGCTTTCCATTATTTAAGACTTGAAGATTTTCTCGAATCAGTTTCGGAAAGTAAAAGAAAGAATATGGAGGAAGGACTTTTATCGGGCCAAACGGTGTATCAGTACGAACTTGATGAGTCAGATTATTCTTTGTACGATGATAGTTATGTTTTAATACAAGCAATTACTATTGGAGCAGAATACTTTGTTCGAGCATTTTAAATAATTTATTAGGCGAGAGAAACCCTCTCGCCTACATTATTCAGTTCATAAAGCAATTTGTGGTTTGATAGTGGAATATTCTAGAAACATAGTTTGATTTGATCCTTACCCAGTAGGTGATTTTGAGAAATCACATTTTCTGTACACCCTTCATATCGTACTCGCTATGCTGCGTGCGATAAATTCAGGGTCTTTCAAATTCTTCACGAAAGCCAAATTGTTGGCTTTCTCCGGCCACAAAAAAAGCCCTTAAGGGGCTTTCTTTTTTTTGTGCGCCGGGAAGGATTTGAACCTTCGTAGCCCGAAGGCGACAGATTTACAGTCTGTTGTAATTGACCACTCTACCACCGACGCGTAAAGAGAATATACACTATTTAAGATATTTTTTCAATAAGAAGCCTGTTGTGTTAGAATATCTAAATGAATCATAAAACTTGGGTAGAAATCAGTAGCGGTGCGATTGTGCGAAATCTTAAGAATTATGAGAAAATACTGCCCGAAGAAACCATGCTAATGGCTGTAGTCAAAGCCAATGCGTATGGTCACGATATGGAAATAGCATCTAATGCAGCAATACTTGCCGGGGCGGATTATTTGTCTGTCTTTGAAATTAATGACGGGGTAGAGCTGCGCAAGAACCACAAAGAAATTCCAATACTTGTTTTAAAACAAATAGACGAAAGTGAGATAGACACAGCTATAAAATATAATTTAGATATTACTGTTTCATCTCTACCTGTATTAAAAAAAGTAGTAGAACATAAAAATGTTTCTAAACTTTTAATAAATCTAAAAATAGACACAGGACTGTCCCGCCAAGGATTTTTAATGGAAGAGCTTGACCAAGTTTTAAAGATTTTACACAAGGCTGCTAACGTAAATATTGTATCACTGTACAGTCATTTAATTGGTGCCGAGCATAAAAAGTTTGATAGCTATACTAAATCCCAAAGAGAAGAAATAGTTCTTTGGCAAAATGCATTTAACGAAGCCGGGTACTATCCATTGGTGCACATTAGCGCTACTGCAGGATTTTTGATGAACAAAGATTTAGCTTTTGATATGGTGCGCATGGGTATTGGAATGTATGGTCTTTGGCCTAGCAGTGAAGTCCAAAAACTGCATAGTAAGAAATTAGTATTAACTCCAGCACTATCTTGGAAGACTACTGTTGTCCAAGTTAAAGACATTAAAAAGGGTAGTAGCGTAGCCTACGACGCTAGTTTTATTGCAAAGTCAGATATGAAAATAGCGGTACTACCTGTGGGGTACTATGACGGTTTACCACGAGCATTGTCTAATACTGGCTATATAATGGTTGGCGGTAAGAAATGTAAGATTTTGGGTAGGGTTATGATGAATATGTGCGTGGTAGATGTTACTGGTCTTAAAGCCGTTAAAATGGGGGATACAGCCGTAATAATAGGCAAACAGGGCACTAATACTATTTCAGCCGATGATGTAGCCATTTGGGCCGATACCATAAACTACGAAATAGTAACCAAGATAAATGCAGCAATTCCACGAATTGCAATAAAATAGAGAATATGTTATAAATACGGGGTAACACCCAACAAAACATATATATGGCACAGAAATCACTAGTTAAATTACAGAATAAAGATACAAAAGAAATCTATTTTACTCGTAAGAATAAAAAGACAGTTACGCAAAAGCTTGAATTTAGTAAATTCTCAAAAAAGCTACGTAAACACGTTATCTTTAAAGAAGTAAAGAAGTAAGAAAATCTCCGAAAGGAGATTTTTTTATTTATCTAGCTAAATTGACATATGTGTATAATTTCTGTATAGTTTTGACAATTTCAAATAAAAATAAAATTAAAAATTTAATAAAATGATAAATCCTATCAACCAAAAAGAACCGAAAGTACTCTCTGAAGAGGGTTTAACTTTTGAAGACGTGCTCGTTGTGCCAAAGCACTCGACCGTATTACCTAAAGAAGTGAGCACTGTAACATGGCTTACAAAAAAGATTAAAATCAACATACCGTTGATTTCTGCTTCGATGGATACCGTAACAGAAGCCCGTATGGCAATTGCCATGGCTAAAAATGGGGGTATTGGAATTATTCACAAAAACATGTCTATTGCAGAACAAGCAAAAGCTGTTAAAAAAGTGAAGATGAATCAGGTTAGTGGGTTAATTTTAAATCCGTTAAGATGTAAAGAGTCTGATACCATTGTAGATGTAAAAAATCAAATGGAGCTTCGCGACATCCATCATTTTGCTGTAGAGAATGAAAATGGAATTTTTGTAGGATTAATTTCCCACAAAGATATCGGCTTTAGTATCGATGATGCACCTTTGACTTTAGTTAAAGATGTAATGAGAGAAAACTCTGAAACCTTAAACAGTAAAAAAAATTACGAAGAAGCTAAAGAATTAATGAAGGAAAAGAAAATTAAATGGCTGCCAGTAATTAATGATGAGCGTAAGATTACAGGCCTTTATACTTGGAATGATGTTCAAGAGCCTAAAAAATATCCTAAAGCTGTTCGTGATGAAAAAGGAAGACTTTTATGTGGTGCTGCAGTGGGCGTTTTCGGTGATACAAATGAGCGTGTTGATTCTTTAGTGAAATCAGGTGTTGATGTTATTGTTGTTGACACTGCACATGGAGATTCGGACGGTGTCATAGATCAAGTAAAAACTATTAAAGCAAAATATCCTGATTTACAAATTATCGCCGGTAATGTAGCTACTGCAGAAGGAGCGAGAAATTTAGCTATTGCTGGAGCTGATGCTGTGAAGGTAGGAATTGGACCGGGTTCAATTTGTACTACTCGTATCGTTGCTGGTATAGGTGTCCCACAATTAACAGCCATAATGGAGGCCGTAAAAGGTCTAGATGGCATGGGAATACCTGTTATCGCTGATGGTGGTATTAAATACAGTGGAGATATTGTAAAAGCAATTGTTGCTGGTGCTGACACAGTAATGGCCGGAAGTTTGTTTGCTGGTACTGATGAGTCTCCTGGTAATCCAGAAATCGTTAATGGTCGGAAAGTAAAATCATATCGAGGTATGGGTTCAGAAGATGCAATGAGATCTGGTAGTGCTGGTAGGTATTTACAAGACCCAGAAGCCGAAATTAAAAAGCTTGTACCAGAGGGAATTGTCGGGAACGTTCCATATAAAGGATCAGTTAACGATATAATTTACCAAATGATAGGAGGTCTTCGTGCTGGTATGGGTTATACAGATTCTAAAGATATTCAAAGCTTGCAAACTGAACATTTCCGCAGAATTACTAGTGCTGGATTACGTGAATCACATCCGCATGATGTAACCATAACAAAAGATGAAGTAAACTATTCTAAAAACCAACATTAATTAAAAAATAATCAGCATGAAAAAAATCGACATAGTTCTTGGGCTCCAATGGGGTGATGAGGGCAAAGGAAAAATTACAGACTTCTTGGCTCCTACTTACGGAGTAGTTGCTCGTGGTAATGGGGGGCCTAACGCTGGACATATGATAAAGGTTCCGGTAAATAAATCTCTAGATGAACTTTTCCCTCTGCATACAGTACCTTCCGGTATTTTTGGTTCAGGGTTAAATCATATTGGCGCTGGTGTTGTAACTTGCGTTTCTTCTTTAAGACTAGAGATAGAAGGCGGTAATGACAAAAAAGGCGTAAGCTATTTTCAACCCAATTGGAAAAACCAGCTTAACATTGCCGGAGAATCTGTATTAATTTTACCAATACACAAAGCATTAGATGGAATTTTTGATAAAATGTTAGGTATTGGTACTACTAAAAAGGGCATAGGCCCTGCATATGCAGACCTGTGTTATCGCAATGCTATCCTTGTCAGGGATATAAAAAAACCTGGCTTTAAAAAAAAGGTAGAAAATGTCACGGACTTTTATAAGAAAAATTTTTGGATTGCCGAGACAATCGATAATTCAAAGTTTTTTGAAGATGCACGTTGGCTTGTAGATAGTTTAGAAGTAGTGTCTTCCAGTATTTATATCAATGACATGCTTGAAAAAGGTCACTCGGTTTTAGCAGAAGGTGCGCAGGGAACATTTTTGGATAATCGTTTTGGAACGTATCCATTTGTTACATCATCTTCATGTATTTCCGGAGGAGTTCTTACAGGTCTTGGTGTTGGTCCTGGGTCAATTGGTAATGTCTACGGTATTTTCAAGGCTTATTGTACTCGTGTTGGAAATGGTCCAATGCCTGGTGAGTTGAATAATGATGTGGGCGATAAGATAGCTGAGATTGGTAGGGAATTTGGTTCTACAACCGGACGCCCACGTAGGCCAGCTTGGCTTGATTTAGTTGCATTAAAGTATGCTTGCAGGATAAATGGCGTAACTCATCCAATAATGACCAAAGGAGATGTGTTCGATGATCCGTTTTTTGAAACTATTTCTGTGACGGATAATTACATTCTTCCTAACGGCTCAAAAACAAATCAGTTCATTAGTGATGCAGAATTACTTGGGAAAGTTAAGCCTGAATATACCGAGTTTAAAGCTTGGGATGATTTGGGTAAAACCACAATAGCTCATTCTGTCCATCCTTATTTAAGGAATTATTTGTCACATATTGAAACGGCTATAAATTTAAAAGTTTCAATGATTTCAAATGGTCCAGGGAGAGAACAAATAATCTCCCTCTAAAAAATTGAAGTTAATTTACTTTAAAGCCCCGCAAAAGCGGGGCTTTTTTAATGCGGGCGATGGAGAGGTAGAATCTTTCCTTACAGGAACAGTATACCTTTTGTACTTTTTGAAAAATAGAATTTCTCAAAAAGAAACAAAAGCTTTCCGATTCCTCCACGTACGCAAAGCAGTTTGCGTACTATCGCCCAACAAAAAAACAGCTTTCGCTGTCTTTTTTTTGCGGGCGATGGAGGAATCGGACCCCCACCAAAGGTTTTGGAGACCTTCGTTCTACCACTAAACTAATCGCCCGTGTGTATTACTTATATCATAAATTAAGCCGAAAGAAAATCTAACACCATTTTCTTGGCTTTATTGCCAGATTCTTTTGGGCTGCTCATATCTAACCAGACAATATCTTTATTCTTTTTAAACCAGGTCATTTGGCGCTTGGCATAGGCCATTGTGTCTTTGTTTATGCCATCAATACATTCTTCTTTTGTAATTAGTTTTTGAGCATATAGAGATAGCCATTTGTATTCCATACCAAAGCTTTGCAGTCGATCATAAGACAAGTCAGACTCATGCAAGTCTACGATTTCTTTTAGCATACCTTGTTTCATTCGGGCATTTGTACGTTTCACTATTTTTACTTCCAAGTTTTCTTTTTGTAATGTTAGCCCAAGGAATAAAGTTTTGTATAGCAGTTCTGGTTTTTCTTCTTCGGGCACGTACCCTAATTCCGTAACGATCTCCAATGCACGAATAAGACGGCGTTTGTTTTTACTGTCTATGTTTTTAGCTCGAGCTGGATCTTTCTTTTTTAAAATACTAAACAATTCTTCTGTAGTCAGTTTTTCTAATTTTATGCGCAGTTCTGGGTTAGGTAAGACTTCGGGAATAGTTTTTTTATAAATAAGATTATCTATATACAAACCTGTTCCGCCGCAAATAATCGGGACAATATTTTTCTTATGTAAATCCTTTATTATTTTTGTAGCTGCTTTTTTATAATCGGCTACGTTATAATCTTTTTGCATATTAGCCACATTTAGCATGTAGTGGGGAATTCCGCGCATTTCTTCCGTGCTAATTTTTGCAGATATTTTATCGCCACCAGTATAGACTTGGCGTGAATCAGCAGAGATTATCTCAGCATTTATGCCACGTTGTTTTAGTAATAGGGCAACACAAACAGCCAGGTCACTTTTACCTGTCCCTGTTTGGCCGCCTATGACTATTACTTT
>CAYJCX010000017.1:0-2535 GCA_964368775.1 uncultured Candidatus Saccharibacteria bacterium
ATTTTATTTAATGACTACTTCGCAAAAACCATTGTAATAATCATCGGGTAAAGGATATCCTGATATAAGATTTTTACCTCCGATATTTTTACAATCTTCTTCAGATAAATCACCAGAATAAACCCAAGAAGTAAAATAAGTTCCTCTTGTACAAACATCCCCATAACAATCCCTGGTTGCGTATACTTTTTTATTTTGATAAGTATAGCCTTTAAAAGGTATGTAGGAGAATTCACTTGGAACTAAATTTGGGTAAAAACCCGAAAAATCATAAAAAGGTTTTAATATGAATAAATACACTGCAGTTAAAATTATTAAAAATTTTAGGAAAATTTTCATATATTATTTCAATAAATCTATCAATACTTCTTTAGCCATTTGGGGATTTGCAGATCCGCCAGATTCTTTCATTACTTTTCCAACTAGTGACATTATAGCGTTTTCTTTACCACTCTTATACGATGCTACAACTTCTGGGTTTTCGTCTATCAATTTTTGCGCCAAGTTTTTCAAAGCTTCTGGGTCATTCTTTTGGATCATGTTATTTAGCTCGGCATATGCGCGTGGTGACTGAGGGTCTTTAACCATTACAGCTAAGATATCTTTTGCTCCGCGAGATGATAGTTCATTTGCAGTAACCATACTAATTAATTCCGCAAAATCTTTAGCTGTTGGCAATAATGCATCTACGTCATTTTTCATAATACCGGCAAGGTCTGACGTAATATAGTTTGCCGCAGTTTGAATACTAGTTTTATCAGTAAATTCAGTAACCACAGATTCAAAGAAATTACCTATTACTAAGTCTTGTACAAATAGTTCTATGTCACTATCTTTAATACCAAATTCGTTTTTGTAACGGTCTCTTTTTTGCCAAGGTAGTTCTGGAAGGTTTTCTTTTTCTTTTTCCAAATCATACATTGAATGCAAATGTAGTTTCGGTAAATCTGGTTCTGGGAAATAACGATAATCTTCTGCGTTTTCTTTGCTGCGCTGAGACACTGTAATTTGTTTATTCTCATCCCAGCCGCGGGTTTCTTTGATTATCTCATCCTGTTTGCCAGCATCCCATAATGCCGTCATACGTTTTATTTCATATTCTGCGGCGCGCTTTGCAGCCTGGAAAGAGTTGATGTTTTTAACTTCAACATATTTCTTTTGCATTACGTCCTTGTCCGGAGAAATAGAAACGTTTACTTCTACACGCATTTGACCGCGTTCCATATTAGCATCACTGGCGCCAAGAGTACGAAGAAGAAGTTGTAATTCTTTTGCAAAAGTTACAATAGTATCTGTATCTGGAATAACAGGCTCGGTAACTAATTCCATCAGTGGCACACCCGCGCGGTTAAAATTCACCAAAGAATAATTTCCTTTATCATGACTAGATGTTGCTGTGTCTTCTTCTAAATGAACGCGGGTAATTTTAATACCAGCAAGTTCCCCGCCAGAGACAATTGGATATTTGTATTGAGAAATTTGGTAGGCTTTTGGGATATCAGGATAAAAATAGTTCTTACGGTCAAATTCAGTAAAGTCAGCAATGTCCGCACCAATAGATAAGCCAACGCGCACCATATGGTCTACAGCGGCTTTGTTTAGTACAGGCAAAGACCCAGGCTGAGCAGTACAAACTGGGCAAACATATGTATTTGGCTCTGGCTCGGGCTCTCCTTCTGGCAAAGCCGTAACATTACGGCAAGAGCAAAATGCCTTGGTGTTAGTCTTTAGTTCGGCGTGGATTTCAAGACCTATTGTTGCATAGTATTTTTTCGGTGTATCTGACATAGCGTGAGTATAGCAAAAAAAGTATTATTTTTTAAGTTCTTTAACTAATGCGTCAGCTAAAGCTTTGACACTGTTGTCGTCAAACAAAGACAATACGTATACGTCTGTCTTAGATGCTTTTTCTAAATCTTTTTTCTTTTTTAATAAAGCTTTTTCATCTGGCGCAGTGTCAGATTTAGACAAAATAACAATTTCTCTTTTGTCGCTCAAGCCTTCACCATATGCAGTTAGTTCTTTACGGATTGTCTCATAAGCTTTTACAACATCTTCATTTTCAGCAGAAACAAGATGCACTATTATATTAGTACGGGATACATGTTTTAAGAATTTAGACCCTAATCCGCGGCCTTCGCTTGCTCCCTCAATCAGTCCAGGAATGTCCGCCAAAATATAACCATGGTAAACACCAAGATGTGGATCCAATGTTGTAAATTCATAATTAGCTACTTTTGATTTTGCATTTGTTAGTGCATTTAAAAGACTAGATTTACCAGCATTAGGAAACCCAGCAAAACCAGCATCAGCAATAATTTTTAGCTCTACGTAAAAAGATCCTTCTTCTCCTTTTTTACCTTCGGTTACTTCCATAGGAGCAACGTTTAAAGAAGACTTGAAATGCTCATTACCAAATCCGCCCTTGCCTCCAGCAAGAATCATAAAACGGTCTTCGTCTTTTAGTATTTCAAAAACTTCACCAGTCTTTAGATTGGTAACCACAGACCCAATAGGTAATGCAATTTCTACATC
>CAYJCX010000017.1:2635-13173 GCA_964368775.1 uncultured Candidatus Saccharibacteria bacterium
TCAAATTTTAATTCATCAGTTAGTGCCATATTATTTTTCTGCTGGTTCTTCAGCTATTTTTTTTACATTAGGTACGGGGTGAGATTCGACTTCTATTGCAAAACCAGATGCGTCAAAATGTCCGCCTCCTCCGTATTTTTGTGCAATCTTAGAAAGATCTACTGTTCCATCTCCACGCAGTGAACATTTCCATCCCCATTTTTCATAGTTATAAATTAAAGCAAAAGGACCTTGCTTTTGAGACAACAAATGTCCCAGGTCGCTGGCTACAATATTACTAGCGTTAACTGCATAAATGGTGTAGCCTTCAAATTCTACAAGCTCTGCTTTCCCAGCAAAATATTCCACTTGCCTTTCGTGAATAGTACGAAGTAGTGTTCCTTGCTCTAAAATTTTTGCGTAACCTTCTTCTGATTCTATTTCAGCTGCAGTGTTTGAATAAGCAGTAAAATCAAAAGGTAGTACATATATAAAAGCTAAAACTGGGCGAGAATCTAATAATGAGAATTTATATAAATCTCCATCTTCAATATAGTCGATAAGTTTTGGTATTGGCTCATCTGGGAAAAAATATTGCCATGCCAAATATGCCCCAGAATGACTAATACTGAATACGTGGTCTTTCATTAGACGAACAGTTTCTTTTGTAGAAAGATGGTGGTCTATAACAACTAGTTTTTTTGCTTTTTCTTCTAGCTCTAGCATTACATCTTTAGGATAGGTGTAGTCAATTATATAAACTTCTTTATCATCTAAATTTACATGATAGTGGTTACGGTCATCTGCTGGAATATATGTTGCAGTATCACCAAACTTTTTCCAAGCAGCCCAAGCACCACCAAAACCATCACTACATTTTGCATGATAAATTACTACGATATCTGTTTTTATTTTTATTTCTTTATTTTTATCCATATTAACTCACCATGCGGTTATTAAACCACGCTAAAACTGATAGTATAATTGCCCCGAATACTGCCGCAGGAACCGTAGAGACTACAAATCCTGTAATAAGAGAACCCAGTAGCCACAATGCCAACGTATTAAATATTATTGAAATTATAGTTAATGACAATAAATTTACAGGAATATGAAATGCTTCACACAATGGTTTAATTAATACATGTACGACAGTTAAACAGGCTGCAACTAATGCCGCTGTGATAGCTGTGTCTATTGTTGCCCCATCTACAAAATGTGCCAGAGACCCAACAGCTAATAATATTGTAAACCAATGATAAATAAGTTTTAACGCCATACTAAAACATTCCTTCTACTACGCCCTTAATAACATTACCGTCTGCTCTATCTCCCATTTCTTTTTTAATGGCGCCGATTAGCATACCCATTTTTGATTTATCAATGTCGCCCATTTGAATCTTTATTTTTTCTGCAACAATTTTTACTTCGTCAGCACCTGCTAATGCTGGCACATAAGTTTGCAGTATTTGCAGTTGTGCAGTATCCTCATCAGCTAAATCTTGGCGCCCAGCAGCTGTAAACTGAGAAATAGAATCTTCACGCTGTTTGATAATACGGCGGATTACTTTGGTAGCGTCATCGTCACCAATCATATCTTGTGGGGTACGGCCAGTAGCTACAAGCTCATTTGTAAAAGCAGTCAAAAGACCCCTAATAACGTCCAATTTTACGGTGTCACGAGCTTTCATAGCTTCTTTTAAAGATTCCTTTAGAGTCGTATGAATATCTTGCATATACCGCCATTATAGCATTATGGTATAGTATTGGGTAGTATGGAATATAAACACATTTTTTTTGATACAGAGACAACCGGAATAACAGGTAATGACCGATTATGCCAAATTGCTTGGAAAGAAGCAGGCCAAGAAGAGATTGAAAATGGTCTATTCAAGCCGCCTATTCCGATATCTATAGAATCTATGGCAGTATGTCATGTCACAAATAAGATGGTAGCTGACAAACCGGCTTTTAAAGGAAGCGCTACTTGGCAAAAATTTAAAGAATTAACCTCTGACAAAAAAAATATTCTTATCGCCCATAATGCTAAATTTGATATTGGGATGCTAAACCGTGAAGACATTGAAATAACCCAATATATAGATACATTAAAAATTGCACAGTTTGTAGACCGTGAAGGAGTCATTCCAAAATATAATTTGCAGTTTTTACGTTATTTTTATGATATTGAAATAGAAGCTATAGCCCATGACGCTCGCGGCGATATTATAGTCTTAGAAGCTGTATTTAAATTCTTAGCCGACAAAGTCAGCGCACTAACCGGTGAAACTGGAGATAAATTAACCGAGCGTATGATGAATATATCTTACGAGCCAATGCTAATAAAGACTTTTATGTTTGGTAAACATAACGGTAAAGCCATAGCAGACGTTGCAGCTACAGACCCAAACTATTTGCAGTGGCTACTAACCCAAAAAGAAAATTCCGGAACAGATACGGAAGAAGATTGGATCTATACACTAAAACACTATCTAAACAAGTAATAAAATAACCCCACTAAATGCGGGGTTATTTTATTACTTAAAGTATTTTTAGTATCCGTACCAAGTAGAATAATTACTGTAACTAGAGTACATATTTCTATTCCCAGAATTGTACCCATTGTAGTTATATGTAGGATAACTTTCGTAATAAGCTCCAGTATAATAATTTTGTGATGGAGTAGTATAACAGTTGTAAAAACATGCGCTGCCATAATTATTATTTCCATAACCATAGTTATTGTAATAATTACCGTAGTTAGTAGCTCCGTAACCATAGTTACCGTAGCCGTTACCATAGTTAGTATTATAACCGTAATTATTGTAGCCGTTGTTGTAACCATAACCAGTATTACAACCAGGTCCAGCAACGTAGCAGTTTACTGGTGCATTGTAACCATAGCCGCCGTAATTATTATAATTATAGGCGCCAAGACCTAACCCTAGATTAATTGAAAATGCGTCAGCAGGTTTTGCGCTGCCAAGAAACGCTATTACTCCAAAAATAGCGATAAATAAAGATTGTTTTATATATCCTTTCATAAGTATATTATATCATCTAAATATAATACTTGTCAAGACCTATTTTGTCTGCAGGAACTTAATCTGTATGGGTTCCGCGCAATATAGATAATGCAGTTTTAAATTTAACGCTACCTAGCAAATACCTGAAATCTATAATATCTCGAATCAAACTGCCTAAAAATCCAGAAAATATAATTGGTCCAAAAGATGCAATACCCCATGCATTACCTACTGGTACAGCATAGCCAACTTGTGGAATATTATAAATACTTCTTTTTTTATTTTTTATTTTTTGAATTATAGAACGTGCAACAAATTTACCATCGTGAATTGCGGTTTGAGCAAGTCCTGATCTCGTTGTCGAAGCAGAATCCCCTATTGCAAAAATTTTATCATCAGCTTGTGTCTCTAAATATTCATTAACCATTAGGTGCCCGCGTTTGTCGCATTCACCTACTTCTTTTAGTAATGGATGAGCAGCAAGACCTGCAGCCCAGACAACAGTACTAGAAACAAATTCTCCTGTACTGGTTTTTAGGATATGACCATCATAAGATAGTACTCGAGACCCAACATAAACATCTAAGCCCATTTTAACTAAACGGTTTTTTATTTTTTGACGAGCTTTTTCTGGAAGCTGCGATACAACAGATGGAGAACCTTCGATAATAGCGACCTGGACATGATTAGCATCGCCAGATCTAGCTTCTTTTCTAAACATGTCTTGTATACACGCAGCAAGTTCTACACCAGTAGGGCCGCCGCCAACAACTATTAATGGCTCTACATGGTTGTCTTTTCTGTGCTTAGTAATTAAACCACGTAAACAATTAATATCTTCCAAAGTTCTAAATTGGCACATATGTTCACGTACTCCTGGTGTACCAAAATCTTCTGTAACAGAACCTAAGCCTAAAACCAAAATGTCGTAATTTAAATCTTCTCTTTTAACGAAAGATAATTTCTGAGTAGTTTTATCAATAGAGATTATTTCATCGCAAATAAAATTAATATTTTTAGGGATCATATCTTTAATTTGTAATTGAGAAAAACTAGTGATTTCTTTGCTTGCTAATTTATACAAAGCTGGATAATACAAAAAAGTTTCTTGCTTTGAAACAAGAGTTACTTCTACGAGTTCTGGATACTTTGCTAAATTTCGTGCCGCTTCTATTCCGCCAAATCCGCCACCTGCAATAACTACTTTGATTTTATTCATGTAAACCTATTTTACAGGTATTATTCGTCTTGTAAAGTATAATCATCTGGATCTACTGATTCACTACTTTTTCTATAATTACGGACATAGAATATACACACTGCTCCAAGTAAAATCATACCTATAAAAATAAAAGGTGTCTTACTATTATTTTTAGCTCTGCCCGCATTGGCTTCTAGATTTTCTATAGTAATAACCCTGGGGGTATTAATTATTGGTTCTTCTGTGTAATTACTAATCGGTTTTACAGCAGACACCGAAATTGGAATATAATTAGTATTTATTTTTTCTATTGGTTTAATTTCAGGACTAAAACTACTAATAGTACTGCTTAGCGGGTTTAGTAATGCGATACTATTTTTATCATAGGTACCTGTAGGCAAGACTAGTACTATTTCATCCTTACCACCAATAAAAGTTCCATCTGGGATTAAAATATCCCCAATATTAGTTTTTATAATATATTTAGAAATATCATATTCAGTGTCTCTATTATTTATAATACCTATGGCTGGTTTTGGATTATCATAAAATTTTATTAATTCAAAAGGTGAATCAATGGCTAACACATTTGTATGGCCAACCAAAATTGGTTTAGGGTTCCAAGTATATTTATAGCTGCAAGTTATCGTATAATCTCCTGCATACAAATATACGTGACTTATCTCATTTAAATTTTTTACTGTTTCTATTGTTCCATCACCAAAATTCCAAACAAATTCTCCGTAATTTATTAATTCCCCATTATCTCCATACAAAGTTGCTTTAAATACATTATTGTTACCGACGATTATTGTTTTGGGCGTACTGAATTCAAAATGCATCACAGTTTCTTTTTTAGTAGATGTATTAGAAGATGAGCTAGTAGAATTATTATTCGTGTTCTGGGTAATAATATTTTGCTCATTATTATTTTGATTATTAGATACAGCAAAACCAGCTAAAACAGTAGGTAAAGATGCTGCCCATGATCCTGAATTATTTTTTTGTAAGCTATTTCCATCTCCAGCTGCGCCGATAGATGGGTCATAGGTTATCTCTGAAATAGCCTCACCCTCGCTATTTTTAATAGCTAAATATTCCCCGGCAGAATTAGACAAAGAAAAAGACGCATCATAAATCTGGGATTTAGATGCGCCGGTGTATTCAGATGTAAAATTGTTGGCATTATCAGCAATTATTGCGTAAGAATTATTGGCTAATAATGCGTCGCCTTCTAGATGTGAGATTCCATGAGATACTCCATTTTCAAAAAATTTATAACTAGTTAGGTCTATATCACTACCGCTACTATTGTATACTTCTATCCATTCGCGGCCTCCATCACTACCTTCTGCGTCATACATTATTTCACTAATAGATATTCCAGCACCAAAAGAAATTTTGGGTAAAAAACAGAATATAAACAGCAGCAAGATTAAAGGATTTCTCATTTAGCTAGATTTTGTTTCTCGTATAATAACCTAATAATTATACCAAATAGCCCCAATGTAATAAATAGTGATGTTCCCCCGTGGCTCATTAGTGGCAATGGTACCCCAGTTAGTGGTATTACGCCTGTTGATGATCCTATGTTTAAGAATGCCTGAAAAGCAAACAATGAAAAGAACCCAATAAAGAAAAGTCTAGCAAAAGCTGATTCCATAGTTTGGGCTAATTTTATACCTCGCATTATAAATATTAGGTATAAAATTATAATTATAAAAGAGCCAACAAAACCAACTTCTTCCCCTACTACGGCAAATATAGAATCTCCATGAGGCTCTGGAAGAAAGTTAAATTTTTGAACACTTTGACCAAAGCCTTGACCCACAGCGCCACCACTGCCAAATGCAATTAGAGATTGTTGCAGCTGATAAGATGCGCCCTGGGTGTCTCTCTCTGGGTGCAGGAATGTTTCAAAACGACTAGCCACATATGGTTTGGTCATTATAAGAAACACCCCAAAGACAACCATGATTAGAGCCATCATACCAATTATTTTATAAGGCAGACCAGAAACAAACAATAATGATGCTGCTATAAGAAAAATTAAAACTAGACTTTTTGTATCAGGCTGAGGTAACAATATTGCTCCACACAAAAATATTACAATCATTGCTGGAGCAAGTAATTGAAACAAATTTACTGTCTCGCCTTTAGAATTTGGATTATTTTTTTTCTTTAAAAATTTTGCATACAGAGCAGAAAGATAAACCAAAGCTGCTGCTTTTAAAAATTCTGCTGGTTGGAGAGACAATGGACCAATATCTATCCAGCGTCTTGCTCCACCGTGAGAGAGGCTAAATTGCGGTACATAAACTAATGCTGTGACGCCCAATGCTAAAAAGAAAATAACTGCAGCATATTTTTGCCAAAATTCAGTCTTGATACGCAATGTTATTAAAAAAACAATGATTCCCCCTAGGAACCCTAGTAATAGCTGTGTTTTTACTATAGAAGCAAATTTATCAGTATTACTAGCTAATATCCCCATAGCAGCAGACAAGAAAAAAAGTAAACCCACTGCTAAAAGAAGTAAGAAAATTGTTACGAGTAATTTATCTGCAGAAAAAAGTCTTTTCATGGATTAACTTGTAAAGACTAAGATAGCCCCAAGAATAGAAGTAATAAATCCAATTATCCAAAAGCGCATTACTATTTTAGGGCGACTCCAGCCGATGGCTTCAAAATGGTGATGGAGCGGCGCAACTCGAAATAGCTTTTTGCCTTTAAATATTTTTTTCCAGGCTAACTGTAATACCACAGAAAGTGATGTGAAAAATAATGGGAAAACTAATATTGGTAATAGCAATACCGTATCGGTAAAAAAAGCATAAATAGTAATCAGAGTTGTTAATGCTAACATCCCCGTCTCTCCCATATAAAATTCCGCAGGCATAATGTTATACCAAAGAAAAACTAAAATACTACAAAGTATAATTACAGCTAACGCTGACAAATCATACTGATGTCGAAAATAAGTAATGATAGCATACGCTCCAAAAGTAGACATCATAACACCGCCAGACAACCCATCTAAACCGTCAATAACTGAACCAGAAAAAACACTGTACAGCACAAGCATAAAAAAAGGTATAAATAAATAACCTAAAGATATATCCCCATGCCACGGAATATGAACAGTACTAACACCTAATTTAAAATAGAACCATAACCCTAATAATAATCCCAAGAAAATAATTGAAGCCGATTTTATAATACGAAGAGCAATTGGGTCTTCGGCCCATTTACCACGGCCCCAAATTTGCAGACCGTCATCTATAAAACCAACACCAGCTGCGAAAACAAATGCTGCTAGTGGAAGCAATGTTTGAGAACGTGATAAAAAGTCTAATGACTTAAAAGCTGGGATATCTGTAAAACGAGACAGTATAAAAAGTATTAAAATAGAAACAACTGTAATAATAACTATCAAAGCCCCACCAACACGAGGAATACTGGTTTCAGCATTATTATTGATTAATTTAAATTCTGGGTTGCTAGTATGTTCACTACGAGAAGATTTACGCCATAATTTATAACGATAAACTAATCTTCGAAAACTGGGGGCAATACCAAACCCAAAAAAAACCGCGATAATTCCGGATGCTAAAAGAGATGCAATATAGTGTCCATTATTCAACATATTATTCTAAATCAGTTTTATTATTATCTATAACGCGCATAAATTCTGCGGAAATGTTTTCATAATCTGGCATATCTTCAGGACGGTTTATACCCATAAAACGCAGTGTTTCTACTGTTGTAGTATATTTTGTGTCACGTCCTGATTTACCAACGCGAGCAATGAGACCGCGCGATGCCAGCGTACGGAGCATATAACCAGACTGTACACCACGAATATAATCTATTTGAGATTTACTAGCATTGCCAAGATATAAAATACAAGACAACGTTTCCAGTGCTGCGCGAGATAATTCTCCTTCTCTTTCTTTTTCGTCACGTAGAGTTATGATATTGCGAGCATCCCCAGAAAGAACTAACTGATAAGAATCTTTATGATTTAGTAATGTAATAGATTTATTAGTATCACTGTAAATAGCTTCAATTTCTTTTAATGCAGAAACTACATTATCTTCTGATTCACCAGTTAGTTCACAAATTTCCGCGATAGTTAACGAGTCAGCTTCGTAAAAAAGTATACCTTCTATAGTATTTGCTAAATTACTCATATTTAAACTGTTTCCACGTTAATAATGTTCATTGGTTCACATAGTATATCACCATATGTACCGTTTTGCTCTGCGTCCATTAATCCGCCACGTACAAGTTCCAATACTGCTAAGAAACTAACAATAACAGAAACCTTTTTTTCTCTATGAGACATATCAGCAAAATGTCCGGTCTCGGAAATTTTAGAAAAAGATGTTTTACCTTTGATATTTTTCATTGATCCGGTAATTTTAACTATCATTTCTTCTAATGTCATCACACGCATAATGGATACTTTGGGTAATTTTTCTGTCTCTATAGGTAAAGCTGCTACTAAAGATTCAGCAATTGTGTTTAGATTAGGAATATTTATAGTCTCATATGGCAAAAAACTAGAACTGGTTATAGGGCGACGCTTTAAGAAATCTACATAAGGAGAAATCATTGCCTTTTGGTACATATTAGCGCCGCGGCGAAGCGATTCTAATATTCTTAGTCTTTCTTCTAAATTATGTTCAGCATTTTGTACATCTTCATCCAGTGTTACGCCGCCATCAAGTAGCATCTTGGATTTTATTAGTACCAGAGTAGCTGCAATAGACAAAAATAATGTAACATTGGGCAAATCTGATCCCAAGTGACCTTGAACATATTGAACGTATTCATCGGTCACAGCAGACAAGGAGACGTCAGAAATATGCATCTTCTTTTTTTCAATAAGAGATAGAAGCACATCTAATGGTCCTTCAAAATTGTCCGTCTTAACTTGGTAAATTTTTTCTTCCATTATTTTTGTATATTATTTATTCTGTCAGTCTTTTATCGATACGATTTATATCACGTGGGAATAATGCTGCTTCTTTTACATTTTCTATTCCTAAGAATTTTTGTGTAAGACGCTCTAGCCCCATACCTATGCCACCATGCGTTGGCAGGCCGTATTTAAAGGCTTGCAAATAGAATTCAAATTTTTCAGGATCAAGTCCTTTTGATTTTATTTTTTCTACTAGCATATCGTAGTCGTGTACGCGTTGTGAGCCAGAAACAATTTCTACTCCGCGGAATAGCAAGTCAAAACTTTTTGTATTCCCAGGATCTTCTGTATCTTCCATTGTATAAAATGGTCTTTTGGAAACTGGATAGTGAGTAACAAAAACAAAATCACTACCAAGATTCTTTGCGGCGTATTCACAAAGCCATCTTTCGTCTTCTGGTTCTAGATCTGGCTCGCCAACACTGTCTTTGCCGGTTTCTTTTTTAATTAGCTCTTGGGCTTCTCGCAATTTCATTATTGGAAATTCTTCTGGAGCTAATGGCAACGATATATTAAACAATGCCAATTCTTTTGCAGATTTTTCGCCAACTGTTTTTACGATATGTCTTAGTGTGTCTTTTAACATGTTCATTACATCCAGATGTGAATCAATAAATCCCATCTCAAAGTCGAGCATTGAAATTTCATTTATATGACGAGATGTTGCATGTTTTTCAGCGCGGAATTGTGAGCCTGTAGCATAAACACGTTCAAAGACACCCACCATCATTTGTTTGTATAGCTGTGGACTAGTAGCTAGTGATGCAGTTTTGCCATAGAAATAATCAAATTTAAAAACTTCGGTACCACCTTCGGCATCGTCACCAACTATTTTAGGTGCTTGGAATTCTGTAAAATTTTGTGAATTCAAATATTCACGGTATCCAGCTAAAATAACATGCTGCGTTTTAAATATAGCTTGCTCGCGAGCGCGGCGCAGTGTTAATGGGCGGTAGTCTAGCAAAGTATCTAGATTTAGCTCTGCATCACTGGCAAATGGTAATTCTTTTGCAGCAGAAATTACTTCGATACCAGTTACTTCCATTTCTACATCGCCGCCAACGAGATTAGTATTGATATTTTTTTCAGGTCTCTTGTTTATGATACCTGTAATTTTTAGAACCCATTCAGGGCGAATAGTTTTAGCAATTTCTAGTGCATCAGTATGGTTCGGCAATACAACGCATTGCAATATCCCTGACATGTCGCGTAAATCAAAGAAAACCATCTTTCCTTGGTCACGTCTGACATGAACCCATCCTGCCATTACTGCCGTTTCGCCAACATGTGTGCTGACATCTTTCACTAAAATTCTACCTTGCATATAAAGCTATACTAACATAAA
>CAYJCX010000018.1:0-13090 GCA_964368775.1 uncultured Candidatus Saccharibacteria bacterium
AGTTACTGCCACATACATTAGACGGCGCTCTTCTTCTCTTTCTTCATTTGTTTGATTACCTTCGTTCATCATATGAGGGAAAAGATATTGCTCTAGTCCAACAATAAAAACAGTTTCCCATTCTAGACCTTTGGCGCTGTGTACGGTCATCAGTGTCACGCCGACTCCTTTATTTTTATTTACTACGTCAGATTCATATAATGCAGCATGTTCTAGAAATAGCATCATACCGTCAGTGCCGTATTCATCGTAGTTAATAGCAAGAGACACTAATTCTTTTATGTTTTCTATTCTTTCCATCCCCGTTGGGCCTTCATCTCTTAGAGCCGCTTCTATTCCTGATTCACGAATAACATAAATCAAAACTTCACTTGGTGGTTTGCTATCTATAACATTTTGAATGCGGTCCAATAAATTATAAAAATTATTTACGGATGCAGTAGCTTTGGCTGCCAAATTTTCTGTTTCACCTGCAAGAATTTTTGCTAAAGTTGTTTTACCAATACCGCGCGGTACTGCGCCAATAGCGCGTATCATATCCGGCAGTGAATCACGGTTCATTGCTGCGCGAACGTAGGACAAAACATCTTTAACTTCTCTACGGTCAAAGAACCGTGTACCAACCATAGTATACGGTATACCGCTGTGTACAAAATGCTCTTCCAATACTCGAGACTGGAAATTAGCCCTGTATAATATAGCTATTTCTTTGGGATCAACACCTTTACTAATTTGCTCTTTTACCTTTTCTACTACCATGCGGGCTTCGTCACCTTCATCTACGCATTCCATTATTGTAATGATTTCTCCATCATTCTTTTTTGTATATAAATTTTTTGGAACACGATTTTTGTTTTTTCTTACGACTTCGTTAGCAGCATCAAGAATTATTTTACTTGATCTATAATTTTCTTCTAGCATTACTACATGACACGGCGCAAACTTTTTCTCAAAAGAAATAATATGTTCTATTTTACTACCGCGCCAAGAATAAATAGTTTGGTCGGCATCGCCAACAACACAAACATTTTTATGTGCGCCTAAAATTAGTTCAACCATTTCTACCTGCAGGTCATTTACGTCTTGGTATTCGTCTACATGCACATAGTCAAATCTATTATTATATTCAGCTTTTACTTCAGGGAATTTTTTTAATAATTCTATTGGCATAGTTAATAGGTCGTCGAAATCCACACTACCGCCCTGCTTTTTCTTTTCGTTGTACAGTCTCCAAACTTGTTTTACTAAATAGCCCCTGGCGCCGTGACCATTTGGTTCATAAGTATCATTGGTGACGCCGTCTTGTCTTTCGCGAGAAATAATAGAGCGGAAAATTTTTGGGTCATGCTCTTTAGGAGAGATGTCTAAAATTTTTAAACATTCTTTATATATTACCAAAGCGTCATCTTCATCTAATATAGAGAAGCCGCGCTTGAGACCCAGCAGCGTCCCATGCTCGCGTAGTATTGATACACCCAATGCGTGAAATGTCAGCATTAGTGGCGACGAAGACAGTCTCATCCCGCCCAGCAAATTATGAATACGCTCGCGCATTTCTTTGGCGGCTTTATTAGTAAAAGTAACTGCCAAGATTCTTTCTGGCTTTGTGCCAGATTCTATAATATGAGCAATTCTAGCTGTAATAGTCTTGGTTTTCCCTGCTCCAGCCCCGGCAATTATTAGAAGCGCGCCATTTGTCATAGTTGCGGCTTCTTTTTGAGCCGGAGATAGTGTTTCAAGGAAATGCATAGAGCTATTGTAGCACGACCCCCTCTAAATCTCCCCCTTAACAATGGGGAGACTAGAAAACCCTTATAAAATAAGCTTTTTATAGCAAAATAGCTCAAAAATGCTTACAATTTAAGCCCAAATCCCCTGATTTTAGGGCTAATTTACCTATTGACTTTTAGCTTAAAATGTGATATTATGTGTCTAATAAACAACTAATCAATCAAATTAAACAAACCCCAATAACATGAACAAATCATTGAGATTATTCACAAGAACAGGGCAACCTCTTGCCCTAGAAGTGCTTGGGTATACATTATGTATACTTGCAGGCTACATTACCTTAACAATTAAAGGTTTTCAGAGCTGGGAAAGCTACCTTTGGATGGTAATTATTGTTGCTGGCCTAGGATCAATCTACAGACTGTTAGTAGCCTACACACAACAAGTTATAAGTTTTGTAGAAAATCTCTATGAAAGGATAACAACTTATTTGTGCAGGTTAGCTGGAAAACGTGGAGATTTGATCCCACGCGAAAAGACAAAATACGGAGTAATAGGCACTAGCCTTTTTATCCCGATGATGATGTCTTTCTACACCTTTCCGTATTTGCTTCAAAAGAGCATGGGGTGCCCTGTTGGTATGTCGTATATTGCGACAATCCCACTGGCATTCATCTTATTTTTAGTTGATCGTAGCTTTGTTGCTACTATGGGCTGGAAAAAGATATGGTATAGCGTAGTTGCAAGGGTTATCCTGGCTACTGTAATGGGACTTTTCTTATCTAAACCAATAGAGCTTAAATTGTTTGAAAAAGAAACAACTGAAGAGCTAAAAAGCCAAAAACAGGCTAAATTGGTAGAAATAGAAAAGGAGCATACCGCTGCTCTTCTGGAATTTAAAAGCCAGGAAGAACTTGAGAAAAAAGAGCTTAATCGTGCTCGTGAAGAGTATGAAAGAGAAGTAAATACCTCAATTGGCGGACGCAGAGCTGGGCATGGCATTGAAGCAAGGAAGAAAGAAGCATACTATGCAGAGCAAGATGCTCTATATAGAAATGAAATTGCTCCCAAACTCCAGAAAAGACATGATGAAATAGAAACTACTTTCACTCAAAAGAAAGAGGAATACATTTCAACTCAGTCTGATGGATTAGGAGCCCGAGCGCAAGCTTTGGATGCTGCAGGTAAAAAATACCCTGCAATAGCATATACTTCTTGGCTTATATTAATAACATTAATCATGTTAGATTTAAGCCCCTTACTGGCAAAGATACTGATGCCAAAATCTCAGTCTGACCGAGGTGAACAAGCAGAAGAAGAAGAGTCTGAACATGCAAACGAAGATAGGCAAATAGACAGAAAGTATATACTGATGTCAAAAGAGCTTAACGGAGCGATTAGTATGATCAACAGTCTTGACCTGCCTCAGGAATCTAAAGAGAACCTGATAAACCTTGCACGCAAAAGGAGCCAATTAAAGTTCTTTGGAGAAGACGCCTTCTCTAAAAATTGACCTTTTAATTATATTTCGAGTACCCCTGTTATAAAAACAGGGGTATTTTTGACTCTTGACTTTTATCTAAGAATATGCTATTATATAGGTAATCGATTTTAAACAACATAATAATGAAATTCTATACAAAAGGGGTAATGGCATTGCTTACCATTATCTTATCGGCATTCTCCGTGAATGCACAAAGCGTAAAAGGTGAACCGATTACTGATAAAGGTTATGCTTATGTATTAGACCCTGCAAATGCAGCGGTTGAGCTAAAACCAGGATTAACTTGCGGAGAATGGAGCCAAACAATCAGAAGATTCGCTAGATTAAAATTTAGTGAAGATCCTGATAAAGTCTTAGCAGATTCAAAAGTAGAATATCCTGCAAAGAGCAAGTACATCTTGTATAACACTCATTGGAAGAATGGAAGAGTTGAAAGCTTTGGACCAGACACAATCGACAGCCCTGTATTAGTCTACCGTGACCAGATATGGTTAGTTAGATTATGTGGACAGCCGGTTTCTACTGATCCTGGTTTTATTAACCGCGCCATGAATGAGAGAGACCAAGAGCCATTCAGGAATCAATCACTAAACAATCAACAAACTAATCAAAATTTAACAGTCGACAGTATGAACAGGGTAGATGTATATCACCACCTTGAGAACGGCCCGCGGGATGCGAGTCAAGTATCAAACACCTGCGGATTTCCGTGGGAATGGGTTATAGGGCTTTTAATTGTAGGTTTAATAATCTACTTTGCAATAAGAGCTAGTAATGCCGCCAGGACAGCAGCGATGGAAGAAGCGCGTATTTCAGACAAAAAAGCAATTAAACGCTTTTTAAAAATGAAAAGGAACGCGAATTCCGATGATGCAACTAATTTTGTTGAGGTTGGAAAGACGCTGAAAACCTTCAACACCCCGTAGAAATACGGACTAATATATTTAAAGGCCACCCTTACGGATGGCCTTTTTTATTTGTTTTAAATTGTTTGGTCTATTTGAGATTTAATTTGATCTATTTTATCATCATCTACTACTTGGTCTAGATCTTGAACAATCTTTTGTAAATTATCCATTTCTGTTTCAACTATTCCCATATCTTTATTTAACTCATCTTCAATTGCTTGCAATTCTGATTCCATTTCCTGCATTTTAGCATCTACTTCTTTTAGGTCTTCTGCATTTAATAAATCCTTACTATCCCCGTCTATTTCTTCTTGAATTAGGTCCTTAATTTCTTCTCTTGTGTCAAAATCAAAACCTTTTTCTGCTATCAAATCCAGTATCTTTTTCTTAGTAGCTTCAGTCAATGGACTAGCTACTATACTGTCTATAAATTCTTGTTGATTCATATATTTATTTAATTAAGCAGCTATTCTTAAATTTGATACCAAAGCTATTTTTTGCTTTAATTCTTCAGATTTTTTTGCTAATAATTCTCTTGATTTTTCTGCATTTGCTAACTGCTGTTCAGTTAATTGGCTTTCCATTTGTAGGTTTTGTAATTCTTCTTGTCTCTTAGCTTCCATTTTTGCAAGACTACGATCATTAACCCATTTGCGGTAATTTTCTTTTACGCTGGCTACTTTCATTTTACCGGCAGTCATTGCTTTTTCTCCATATTCAGCTACTTTGTCATACTGCTTTGCAACACCTTCTTTTGCTTGATTAAATTTTTCTACTGTTTTATTTACAGCAAGCTCTTTTACATAAATAGCTAAATCTTTACCTTCTCTAACAATCTCGGCTGCTTGGTCTATTTTCTTGTTTTGCCAATCTTCTATAGAAGCTGCAGTATCTACAATTTTATTACCGACTTGGTTTATTTTATTTTTTGACCATTCGTAACCTTTGGTTAAATCTTGTTTAACATCTGCAACCATTTCTCTATTAGTTTCGCCAATAACTTGGTTCCATTTTTTTGCTTCATGAATACCTGATGCAATAGCACCACCGATACCTTGTCCAAGCTCATTAGCCTTTTGGTCTGTATGTTCATCAAACTTCTTATATAATGCATCAGTAGACAGTGCAGCAGCTACTGCTTCGCCACCATAATGTTTTGATTTATTCCAAAATTTAGAAATCTTATCTCCGGCATTAGTTGCCATAGTTTTAGCTTTTTCTTTAATTTTACTAAAAAATCCACCAATAGCTGCCATTCTTTCACGGCCTTTTGCAAAAGGGTCTTCTTGTGTCTTTGCTTCTACTTCGACTATTTCATTAATAGGCTGAGCTGCTGCTTCTGCATTGTTATCAGCACTACTACCTGGTTGTTCAGTCATAAATTAGCTCTTTTATAATTAACTGTATAATAGACAAATTATACAGGTTTAATTTCTTAAATACCAACAAAACAGCCCAAGTTATACAAACTTGGGCTGTTTTTAGGGGTCAAAAAGATCTGATACCCTTTATTGTCGACGTAGAGCGAGCGAAATTAGAAAATACTTTTTCTCATTTCCGAGCCGAGGAGAGGAGAGCAAAAAAAAGAGTGACTACTTTTTACTGACTAGCTGATACAGCTTGCAGGCGCAAGACTTCTTCTCTTAGCATGTCATAAAATGAAGGTACAGTTGATTCCAAATAAGAGAAAACTTTTGCTGGGTCAGCATTGTCTCCCATTGTAGATTCAAAATTCTTAACTTCTTCGTCAGTCATTTTGTCCAATGTGCGCATGACTGTGCGTTGTACAGCAATGTCAGCTAACTCGTTTATCATTTTGTTTTGATCTTCATTAGACAAATCTCCAAATGTAAATGAAGCAGTAATTAGGTCTCGTAATGTTTCCATAATTTAATTATATTCTGTTAACTTATAATAAGCAATAATATTATCTAGTTTGAGATGCCATTGCAGCACGTGCAATACGTCTTGTAGCGGATTCTACTGTTTCATTTGGGTCAAGAACAATGTTGTATTGTCTTGCAGCGTTGTACAGGTTACTCATAAATGCTTTTTCTTTACCACTGCCACTGTATCTTAGGCCGCCACTGTTTCTAGCTTTTAAATGATCACCAATAGTATCGTTCTTCATATGAGCCCAAGCGCGAGTTTCTGTGCCATTAGTATGTTTACCGAAAATATTATTTTTACCAAATGATTGGTCTACCCATTTATTAGTTTGCGCGTCTGTGGCTTTTCTTAAATTCTCTTCGTAGACTTGATCTATTGACCCACTACCATTGCCCTGCCCTGGCTGATTATCGTATGCATTATCTAATTTAGCCCTTAGTGCCCCATAATTTTTATCACCTTGGATTTTTAAATAATCTTCTATTTGGCCATATCTAACAGTATTTCCTTTGTAAGCAATATCAAATTTGTTAAGACTTGGATTTAAAGAATTCTCATGTTTTGGCAACATGTATTCTTTGCCATCTATAGTAATAGAACTAGCATGCCCCGATGCTAACATGTTACGGTAGTCAGCTCTTTGTTGAAAATTCTCAGGACGTCTAAAATCAGGAACCTCTCTACCTGCATATTTTGATATTGTTTCAGTATCTGGTTTTACATGAATAGTTGCATCTGTATTTTTAAATAAATAATCATACAGCCCTACTGGAGAATTTATACTTGGGTTATGTATATATAGATCTTTTATATAATCACCATTTTCAATAGTACCACTGGCGACTGCCCCTCCTACATTATTATTAACTATTTCTGGGGCATCATTATCAGAACTAATTTCAGGACTTCCATCTACACTACTAGATGCTGGACTATTCCCGTATTCAGCAGCATCCAAGCTACCATCCGGAGCAGTATTGTCGTCTATTGTATAGTTAGATTCTCCAGCGGCACTTTGTACACCCATATTACCGGGCCCCATAGCTCTAACACTGCGAGAGCCATCAGTATCAATAAGACCAACACCACGCTGCGTATCAGCAATCTTACTAAAGTCATTCATCTCTATTCTTTCCCCATTTGGAGTTTTAATAAAGTAATGTAAATCTCCGTCATTGCCTGTTGCAAAACCAATAGTACTACCAGCAGGCACAGATGCGCTGTCAACCGCAGGGTTACCTGCGCCATCTACTTTCCAAAAACCATGTCGTCCAGCAACAGCCAAGAAATCTTGCGCTGTCTTTGCTCCCATTATTTCTTCTGTAAAAGAATCCATGTTGCCTTGGTTAATCATCTTCTCGGCAATTGCTTCTCGAGATAGACCTTGAAAACCTGGTTCATTAGCATATTTGTCTATCATTAAATTCTTTAATGTAGAAAAAGTATGAGCAGACCCAAGTGAACTAGCTGGTGTGGATACACCTTCTAGTGTTAAATCACCGCTGCCAGGACCTGGTATTGGACCAGATATAGGAGCAGGTTGTGGCCCTGGAATATAAGTAGGCACAGGATTTGGGATAAGATGAGTCAAACCATAAGCCATTGCGCCGCCTGTCAAAAGACGTGTCCACATTTCTGCGCGACGAACATTTCCTTGGCTGTTCATATAGTTACCTACAGCTCTAGCATGGTCTTCATTTAACTTTTGCATTAAAGAAGCAGTCATCAAAGGTTTTTCTTCTTTACCGAGACGTTCCATCATCAATTTAGTAAAGTTTTTACGAGACTCTTTAAGCTCAGCATCTCTAACTGCTGCCAGCTTTTCAAATTCACCTTTATCATTTAATTTGCCGCCATATGCAGTTGCTACGCCTAATGCCATAGATTCACCTACAGTTCCGGAAATAGCCGCACGGCCAGCACGGTAACCAACATATGACCCAAAGGCTGCCCCAGCCCCAACGCCTGGCACTAAGAATATTCCAGCAGAAAGAATCGCCCCAGATGTAACGCGGTTTAAGACTTTACGCAGTACTGGGTTTTTAACATTCTTATAAAACCCACCTTTGGAATACCATTCACCAAAACGACGCATTGCGCTACCGCGGACGGTTCCTTCTAAAACATTTTTAGCTTTATCTAGTTTCTTGTATTCATCATCAATAAATTGCTTACTAATCCCATTTAAGAAATCCTTCATTGATTCACGGTCAGTATTACTAAGATTTTTTAAATCTTGCCCCCAAGCTTCGCGAACAGCATATTCTTCACCAATGAAGACATTCATTAGTTTTTCACGAACATCATTATAAGATGACTGTGCTTTGCGCATCTTTTCTTGAGCGTGAGCTGTTTTATCAGACTCTTTTACAGCGCTCCATTTAGAACCAAACATTCCAGCCATAACACCCAAGATTTTTGCACCTGGGAATTTACGTACGAAAGATTTTTGGAATTCTTGAGATGCTTTAGCTAAAGATTCTCTAGCTGTTTCAAGATGAGCAAGGTCGCGACCTGACGGACCAAGCTTGTCTAAACTAGCATAAATGTCATCTCTTTCTTTTTTTAGTGCGTGCAGCAAATGTTCATCTACATCTGAACCATGATTATCGTGGCCAGCTGGTGCATGACTGTCGTGACCATGACCATCATTATGTGCATGCCCATGTGAATCTGTATGACCATGCGCATGATCTTTTTTAGCATCAATCTCGGCTTCCAATTTTTCAATACGTGCAGAGACCTCTTTAAATCTTTTTATTAAAGGCTCGTACGCTTCTTTAGATTTATGAGATAAACGAATACGAGATTCTATTAATTCACGTAGTCTGTTTCTTTCGTCTATGTCACCATCATTTTCAGCTTTAACTAATTTCTCTTTTAATTTAGCTAAAATTTTAGGATCCAATTCTGCTTTATGTTCTTGTTCTAGTTTTTCTTCATCAGGAGTTAGTGGCCCAGCAGCTACAACACCATCAACAATTTTAGTAATTAAATTTTCTTTAGCCAGTTTTAAATTAGCTTCTTTAATAGCAGGAATTTCTGATTCAATATCAGCCTTGTGGTCTTCGTAAAACTTTTTATCAAGAGGATCTGTAAAAATAGTTCCGTTCACTATTTCATTTGCAAAAAAAACTAATTTTGCACGATAAACTTTTAATTCAGCCAATTGTGTATCTATTTTTGCACGTTCCCCAGGAATACGAGAATACAAAAGTTGTTTTTCTGTAAGAGGAATATTATTGATTTCAGCATAAACAATAGAATCCACCATTGCTCCATCCACTTTGTTTTCTTCTAAAATCTTTTCAGCAGCTTCTAATATTTCTGTTTTATACTTTTTAAAATTAGTCTCATCTGCAGTACCCACAGTAATAACAGTCCCCGCAGCTATTTTAGTAGCAAGATCTTTTATTATTGTTTCTTTATTTTCACCTTCGACTTCCTCAAAATCTGGAATCCTTTCTTCTATGGCATCTTTATGTTTTTTGTAAATCTTTTTTTCGTCAGGAGTTAATTTAGAAGGCTTAGTACCATTGGCTAACTTTTCCGCAATAGCATCTATTTGAGTCACTAAATCTTCTGCGTCTTTTTCTAGTTTTGTTTTTTCAGTATCAACTAAAGCTTGATTACCTGTTTCACTTAAGAAAACTGTTTGATAGCCTTTTAATTTTTCACCAGCAATTTGAGCTTTGGCGATCTCGTTTACTAATTCAGTTGGGTCTTTAGTTTTGTCTATACGCTTAGCTAGCTCTTTTTTATATAGAATAGAGTGATCAGTTTTAAGTTTTTCGTCGGCTGTAGTCAAAGGGAGACCATTAACTTCTTTTTTAGCTACGTCCTTAATTTGCTTTTTGATCTCAGCCTCTGTCACAACTTTAGGTTTTTTGGCTTCTTTTGCATCCAACGCCGTAATTAACTTGTCGTATCTTTGCTGAGCTTCTTCTGGAGTTAAACTAGTATCAAGAAAAATATCCTCTGGGGTATCGTACTTTTTAGCTCTAGAGCTTTCTCTATTATTCATGTTTCTATTTTCTAATCTTCTCATATTCTTTAGCTCTAATAATTGTACCTTATAAAACTCGAGTTTACTAATTAGTTTTTCTATGTCTTTTCTATCTTTCTCGAATTTTTTGAGAGCTTCTTTGTCTTTACTACCATCCCTAACAAAAGCTTTTTCAACCATTTCAACTAATCTCTTTTGTGAAGTAGCTGAACCCATGGCACCTTCTAAATATTTCTGCAGTTTTTTTATTAAATTATCTCTTAAAACAGGAGTTAAAGTATTGTCAGATGATAGTTCTAAGTAAATTTCTTCAATTTTAGCAAGATAAGGTTCCTTTCCAGAGTCTGGGGCTTCTCCCAGTTTTCCTCTTAGCGCATCGCCTATTGTTTCCATAATAAAATTATACAATGTTCTTATAGTATATGTCAAAAAAGACTATAAAATAAGGCTTTTAATCAGATAAAAATGGAAAATCCCCATATGAAACCATTATACGCTTGACGATACCCTTTGAAAAGGGCACCATTATATATGTAAGGGGGCTGTAGCCAGATATTGACCGACTTTCCATCCCTTTATAACTATGGAATTAAATTCAAAACAATGTGAACCGTTAGCGGCTCGTCCGCAAAGTTCACTAAATAAAACAAGCCTTTTCCTGTCTAAAATTATTGTTTTAGCGTTTTTGCTTGTCATTGTATCTATTCCAAAACCTGCAAATGCGGGGATTTTGTCGCAAATAGCTGAATTTTTCAGTGGAGATGCAAAAGCAGATACACTGGACAATGGCCAAAATAGTCAAACAACTCCAGTACTAGAAGCCAAGCTTAGCCCAAATCCTACTGAAAAATTACCGGAAACAATGATTGCCATGAGCGAAGACGATATTCTAATATCTGAAGTAGGAGCATTAGGTACAGCACTAGATGTAGCCGACTACCCAGAAGAAGACGAAATTAACGTTTATATAACTAAAAAAGGAGATACATTAAGCAAAATTGCCCAAATGTACAAGGTTTCTGTAAACACTATTGTATGGGCAAACGATGGCTTGGACCCTAAAAAGGCCCTAAAAGAAGGAACATCTCTACTGATCATGCCTATTTCTGGTGTAAACCACACTATTAAAAAGGGAGATACTTTGACTAAAATAGCTAAGAAATACAATGCTGATGCGGATGAAATAGCACGTTTTAACGGGGTAACCGACGAAACATTAGCTATAGGCGAAGAAATTATAGTTCCAAATGGTGAAATAGCTATAGCTAAGACAACTACTACTAAGAAAACAACTATTTCTAGTATCACAAGTGGAATAAAGATATTTGCTGGTAATGGTAAAGGTACATCTAAATATCTTGCAGGTTATGACGGCCCAAGCCAAGGCGGATATTACCGTAAACCAGTGCACTGTATAATAACCCAAGGTTTGCACGGTAAAAATGGTATAGATATGGGCTGTCCTATGGGTACACCAGTAGCTGCAGCAGCCGAAGGTACTGTAATCTCTGCAAAAATGGGCTGGAATGGAGGATACGGTAATATTATCATTATCTCCCATCCAAATGGCACACAAACACTGTATGGACACCTATCACGTATTAATGTATCTAGCGGTCAAAATGTAGCAGACGGAGAAATAATTGGTACAACTGGTAATTCTGGACAATCTACCGGCCCACACATACACTTTGAAGTTCGTGGAGCTAGAAACTGTTACGTAGACAATTCTTGTAGATAAACTAAATAAACCCGAAACCTCTTAGAAATAAGGGGTTTTGTTTAATTTACCTGTTTGACAAATAGCCATAAATGTGCTAATATTAACACTAACCAATATATAAACAACAATATGAAAGATCTAGCATTCTACCAACCAAGGGCATCATTTTTAGTAAAAGCATTAGTGACAAAAGGAGGATTAAGCCAAAGTGATTTTGAGCTTCATAACCCCGCAACAGTCACCAGACCAAGACCTAATAAAGAAGACAGACTAGGTTTTGCCTATGTCGCATTTATAGGCAAAGACAAAGCTTCTCTTTGCAGTAAGGCTCATAAATACCTAATTTCAATAGGTGCTCAAGCCTACAAGTCTAACGCAAAGAAAGGATTTTCTGAATCATGCATGTATGTTGATTTATCAACAATCAAAGAAGAAGACTTGGTAAAAAACGAGGATTCCAAACTAAGCAGTGGAAATAGCGCCAAACCCAAAGCAGGGGCTATGCCAGACGTTATAGCAAAAGGTTTACGTAAGCTTCTCAAGGGTGCAGGTTTTCATGTCAACACTTTACCTACTAACGTAGATAAAAAAAGTGCATCCTGTGTATTTGTTGATGTAAAAGACAACCGGATGTACATGATCCATGGAAATCCGGAGACAAAGAAATCTCTTTACACTAATGTGCTGAGCTTTCTGAAGTCGAAAAAAGTGGTAATCGATGGAAACGGAACAAGTATTACACTACTTGAAGACGAAAAAAGTCCTTTAATTGCTATCGGAGAAGAAGTTTTATCTTTGAGCAAAAAACCGAAGGCTAAAGCCAAAGCTGAACCGAAAGCGAAAGCTAAAGCGAAGCCAGGCCCAAAAGCAAAGGCTAAGGCAAAAGCTGCACCGAAAGCAAAAGCTGCTCCGAAGGCAAAAGCAAAGTCTGCAAAAAAAATGAAAGGGGATGATAGTGGTATCACATTATTAATGCCACTAAGTAATGAACAATTAATATACATCCTTGAGAACACCGATGTAGAAATTATCAAAAAAGTCTTCCCGGACATTTTCAAAAAGGACAGCTGTAACCAGGTACTAGACCGTATTGAAGACCAATACGTGATGATAGACAAAGATTCCGCAATCATCAAGGAATTAAATCCAAAGCGTATTAAAACAGTTAAACAGATAAAAAAAGAGCTACACACTGCTCAACCTGGATAACTAAAGATTATCGGCCCATGAATATGTAAAATATTCATGGGCTTTTTTATTATTTGACTTTAGATGAAAACATGCTATTATATAAAGGAATCAAACTATATTATAAAATGAGCTCTCAA
>CAYJCX010000019.1:0-6701 GCA_964368775.1 uncultured Candidatus Saccharibacteria bacterium
GCTTTTTTGAATGGTAGACCAATGATTTCGAAAAACTTGATCGCTTCAGCTTTTGTTTTTGCAGTTGTACCAATGGTAATTGCAAAACCGAAAACGTCTTTTAATTCTTCATCGTTAGTTTCTGGGAAGATTGTGTGTTCTTTGATAGACAATGTTGCATTACCCATGTTGTCTACAATGCGGCGTTCGATACCACGGAAGTCCTTGGTACGAGGCAGTGCAATGTTAAACAATTTATCAAGGAAAGCCACCATGTTATCTCCGCGCAGTGTTACCAATACTCCTACTGGGTCACCTTGGCGGATTTTAAAACTAGCCACAGATTTCTTCGCACCGCGGAGAGATCCCTTTTGACCAGTAATCTTTGCAATACGATCCAAGACAAAAGCATTATGCTTTGGGTCTTTTCTCATTTTTGTTCCAGTACCAATAGAAATTGATACCTTTGTAAGACGTACGCCTTGTAATGGATTTTTGTATCCGAAATCAGGTTTCATCTCTGTATAGGAACTTTTTACTTTATCTTTTACAGAATTCATATTTGTATATTACTTCGGCGCACCAATCCATTTTACCGGCGGGCACCTACTATTAAACTATTTAGATCTCTTGTCCGCTTTTCTTAGCGATGCGAACTTTTTTATCACCAACCATTTTACTAGCTGTGCGAGTTCCTTTACCTGTTTTTGGATCTATCAATTGCACGTTTGATGCTTGGATGTATCCTTCACGAGTAATGATTTCGCCTTTGCCGCCACGTGTACGAGGTTTCAAATGCTTTTTGTGCATACGAACACCTTCTACCATAACAGTACCAGTCTTTGGACTAGCAATAAGGATCTTCCCCTTTTTACCTTTATCTTTACCAGTAATAACTATTACTGTGTCTCCTTTTTTTACATGCATAAAATTTTATAGCACTTCAGGTGCAAGTGAGATTATTTTCTGGTAACCGAGTTCAGCTAATTCACGAGGAATTGGACCGAACACACGACCTGCTTTTGGTTCTTGTTTTCCTTTTTCAAGAATAACTACAGCATTATCATCAAATCTAATGTAAGAACCATCTTTACGACGGAATGCACTAACTTGGCGTACAACTACTGCTTCACATACATCTTTCTTCTTGATAGCTTTACGAGGTTCTGCAACTTTTACAGAGATAATAACTTTATCTCCGATACGAGCGTAACGACGCTTGGATGAACCAAGTACCTTGAAGACTTTACCAACTTTACCGCCGGCGTTGTCTGTGATTTTTACGACTGTTTCTACTTGTATCATATATTATTACTTTACCACTATAAAGTGTTTATCTTTAGAGATAGGACGAGTTTCTTCAATAACCACGTTATCTCCAATTTGTAGTTGGCCAGTAGCGTCATGCGCCTTGAACTTGCGAACTACTTTTTGGAATTTGTGATATTTAGGATGCTTTTTGTAAGTTGAGATAGCTACCACAACTGTGTTTTGCATCTTGTTTGAAGTTACGACTCCTTTCATTTGTTTGTTTGTATTTTCCATAAGTTTATTATCCGAGCTGTGCTCTTAGAGCTGTTTTCGCGCGTGCAATTTTTTTCTTTGCGTCGCGAATAGCTTTAGTATTCTTATTGGTCACGCCCTGCACACTGAATTTAATAGTGCGGATCTCTTTTTCACTTTCGGCTACTGATTTTTTTAAATCAGCTGCGTCCAATGTTTTTAAATCTGTTTTATTTTTCATATTATGCAAGTTCACGACTAACGATACGAGTTTTTACTGGAAGCTTTGTTCCCGCTTTGCGAAGAGCTTCGCGAGCTTTGGCTTCTGGTACTCCGTCGACCTCGAATATTATACGTCCTGGCAAAACTTCGAATGCGTAATGGTCTAGATCTCCTTTACCTTTACCCATACCTACGTTTGCTGCCTTTTGTGTGATTGGTCTATCTGGGAAAATACGAATCCATACACGTCCAGCTTTGGTCAATTCTCTTTGGCAAGCTTTACGAGCAGCTTCGATTTGGTTAGATGTAACGCGAGCATTAGTAGTAGCTTTGATTCCGAATGATCCGAAAGCTAATGTTGTACCGCGAGAATCTACTTTGCCAGTTAGGTCTTTACGACCTGTCTGCCATTTTCTGTGTTTTACTTTTTTTGGAGCTAACATATTATTTATCTTTTCTTACTGCATCCGCTTTCTTTTCGAAAACTTCGCCCTTGTAAATCCAGACCTTTATACCGATATCTCCATAAGTCATGTGAGCCTTTTCACGTGCATAGTCAACATCGGCACGGAAAGTTTGTAGTGGAATGCTTCCCTTTTTCATTTGCTCAGTACGTGCAATTTCTGCACCTCCAAGACGTCCACCTAAGAAAATACGTACTCCTTTTACTCCACGAACAGCCATAACTTTTTCCATAGTAGATTTCATTATACGACGGAAAGGCATACGACGTTCGATGGCTTCTGCAATACTGTAAGCTACAATAGCTGCATCTGCATCAGGGCTTGTAATTTCTTGTATATCAATTCTTATGTCTTCTTTTGGTGTGATATTCTTTTTCTTCATGAAAGTTAGAATATTTGTACGAAGCTTTGCAGCTCCTTCACCAGCGCGGCCGATGATCATACCTGGACGAGATGTTTTGATAACAACACGCATGCCTTTTTGGCCACGTTCTATATCTACACCACCAATGTATGAGCCACGTAGTTTCTTTGCAAGGTATTCACGAAGAAGTGCGTCACCTTTTAGAAGGTCTTTATATTGCTTTTTATCAGCAAACCAACGACTTTTCCAGTCGCGGAGCACAACAAGACGATGTGCATATGGATGAACTGTTTTTGACATAAATTATTTCTTAACTGCTTTAGCTTTTACAACTTTTGCAGCTTTTTTAGGAGCTTTTTCTTCGACCTCTTTAAGAGTAACAGTAACGTGTGAATTACGCTTGTTGATACGTGATGCTGAACCACGTGCGCGAGGCATAATACGCTTTAGTACTGTTCCTTCGTTAACTTCGATGTTACTGATAACCAAGTTAGCAGCATCTTTTCCGCCAGCGTTAGCTAATGCAGAACGAATCAACTTTTCTACAGGTAAAGATGCCTTCTTTGGCACGAATGTCAAAGCAACTAGTGCATCTGATACCTTTTTGCCTTTCATAAGGTCAGTAACTAGACGGACTTTACGAGGACTTTGACGATAGTTAGAGAGTTTTGCTTTCATATACTATTTCTTTTTAGGAGCAGCTGATGGTGCAGCTTTAGCAGATTTTGCAGCATCGATCTCAGCTTGTTTCTTCTTAGCTTCGATTTCTTTTTGCATCTTACCTCCGTGAGTTACGAACTTGCGTGTAAGTGAAAATTCACCAAGACGGTGGCCGACCATGTCTTCCGTCACAAGTACTTCTACGTGAACACGCCCATTGTGTACACCAAAAACGAAACCAATCATTTCTGGAGAAATCACACATGCGCGAGACCACGTCTTAATAACCCCTGTTTCTAGGGGCTTTTTGCCGACGATCTTCTTTAGAAGACGTTCGTCAACGAATGGACCTTTTTTTAGTGATCTTGTCATTAGAATTCTTTTTCTTTTAATATAGAAAAAACGGCCGTTGTTGGCTTGTTTCTCCTTTTACGTTCTTTGGTGCCTTGCTTAGGGAAGCAAAATATTTCCTTTGAACTGGTATCATCCTAGCAGAACTTTGCCAAAGAGTCAAATAAAAGCCCCATGCTATGGCATAGGGCGATTTGATTATTTATTAGATTAAAGCTTTTCCTTGTTTCAAGAGCAGTTCGCCTTGCATTGCGGCCTTAAATTCTTCAATTGACTTATGATTCCCGAATTTATCTTCTAAAAACGAAGCCAAAGGCACAACCAGGTTTTTAATGATTTCTTCAACAATAAAGATTTCATAGATAAAATTAGTATTTCTTCCTACCCATCCAGATATTCTTTCCATCGTAGTATTTACAATTGGAGTTATACTATTCTGAGTAACAGTCTCGTAATCCCAGGCAAAACCTGAACCCTGATGCTCATAGTTATAGGAATAACCAATATGAATGGATAAGCTAGGGAAACCGTCATAACCTTCGGCGCCTGGATAAGAAGTTGCTTTGTAAAAATAGATACTAAGACCAAAAGCCGGATTACCATCTTTTTTAAGCAAAAACCAACCATTTTGAAGTGATGAGTTTTGTGTACAAAGCTCAAAAGCGAGGCATTCATTACCAAAAGGATATGAGTTTTTCTGTAGATTTTTCCCAAAAGACTCATATATCTTATGGAAAAGCCATGGTCCGGCGTGATGAAACCATTCCAGATCCTCTATTGAATCTTTAAATTTAAAACCGAGAAATTCTTTATAGAGATTCTCTTGCTCTTTTGTAAAACCGACTAATCTTTTCATATTATTTATTCTTTTTTAATTAAACACACTATACGCTGAATAGTATATTTGTCAAACCAATATTTGTGGGGATTTTCTTTGTGTTATAATTTATAAATGAACAAAAACCCTATTATTGCTTTATTAATAGTTATTATAATTATTTTGTCTTATATTGCTTTTAAAGATAAAATTCCTGCACAGCCTGTAGACACATCCCCTTTTGAGCAAATACTTATTAAAGATGACAGTAAAATAAAACACCCCGTTCCTATAGTTGAGAATGAAAATCAAACAAAACTATATTTAGAAAAAGAAACAGATTCCACTAAATTTCTAACTGGAGGTATGGCGTCACCTTTTCGAATTATGGCGACATCTGATATAGATGCAACTGTTACCTATACTATTAAAACAAATTCCGCCCCAGTGGTTCCAAATCCAAAGGTAACAGAAAGCATTGAAACAAAAACAGTTGTAATTACCAAGGGTACAAACCAAATAGGCACGACTTATTCTATAGATAACCCAATCATTACATATACAGTTAAATAAATTTAATACAACAAAAAACACCCTGATAGAGTAGGGTGTTTTTTGTTTACGAAATAGATTCTTTATTTTTTATCTGACTTTCAAATAATTCTGCAAATGGACCGTTATTCTTTTTTAACTCCAAATAATTACCCTCTTCTATTAGTTTTCCATCCTTAAATACAATTATTCTATCAACCGAATCAAGAGCAGCTAAGCGGTGTGCAATAAAGACAAATGTCTTTTTACCATGAAATTCTTTTAATACATTCTTGATTATCTTCTTTTCTGTCTTACCATCAAGCATTGATGTAGCTTCATCAAAAACCACTATCTCAGAATCTTTATACAGAGCACGCGCTATACCTATACGCTGTCTTTCCCCTCCTGACAATGAATAACCTTTTTCACCAATTAATGTATCAAGCCCATTAGGTAATTTTTTAACTACTTCGTTTAATTCAGTAACATCTATAATTTTTTGAAGATACTCTGGATCAACTTCGCGCATGATTGTAATGTTATCAGAAATTGAAAGATTAAAAAGCTCTGCTTCTTGCGGAACTATCGAAATAGAATTCAATAAAGCATTATGAGAAATCTTGTTATATGAAACAGAATCAATACTTATATATCCAGTTGTAGGCTGATAAAGATCAATTAATAGTTTTGCTAGAGTTGATTTCCCCCCTCCAGATGAACCGACAACCCCTAGGATCTCTCCGTTTTTAATCTCTAATCTCAAATCGTGGACACCCTTATCATTAGCCTGATATGTAAAATTAACGTTATTGAATTTAATTACATTCCAATTCTTTGGAAAATCTATTCCATCACGAATAGTACTTTTATCGCTCTCGATTATCTCTTTAATACGCTCAAGACTAGCACTGTGTTCTACAAATTCCGTAGTTGTGTCCGTGACTGTCTGTGTAGCCTCACGTAATTTATTGTAATAAGCATAAAAAACTAGAATACTCCCCACTGTTATTAAACCATTAATAACATTAACACCTATTAGCCAAACAAAAATACCTAAACTCAAGCCATTTAAACATTGAAAGAATTTCCATTTTAAATTATTCGTATTTGCTCTTTTTAATTGTATATTTTTTATTATTTCTTCCTTATTCTTCAAATGCCCATGGATCTCTGTTTCAAAACCAAGCGATTTTACCGCTAAAATATTGTTAGTTGTTTCAATAAGTGAACCACTCGATTTTTCTAAAAAAACATTTTCTTGCCTTGCGAGTTCTAAGCCTTTCTTATTAAAATAAAACTCTATTATAAAAAATATTGTGGCATAGAGTACCATAAATATCAAAAACTGAGGAGATAGAAAAATGAAAACAATAATTATACCTAAAAAACTAGACAGTGTTAACCAAATGCCTTTATATGACAATCTAATTAGATCTCTTATTGCAGTACTACCTGTAAAAATTTGCTGCAAACTGTTACCACTATTTTTATTACTATGATATTCTGCCGAAAGGTTTAAGAGATTATTAATAAGCACTACTTTTGCATGAGATCTAGTTTTAATAGCAATCCTATTTAGAATATTCTTAGAGCTTAGTCGTACTATTGAAGCAATTGTCCAAGAAACAGCTAAAAACACAGCTAAGAAATAAAAGGTTGTTAGATTTTGACCTTTTTCATAAGTAGTGAAAAAATCAACGACTTTACCAAAAATCAGCGGGGGGACTAAATCGTAAAAAGAAACAACAAACATTAGTAGGTTATAAAAGACATATTTTTTCTTTTGCTCTCCAAGAAAAAGCCAAAT
>CAYJCX010000019.1:6801-11057 GCA_964368775.1 uncultured Candidatus Saccharibacteria bacterium
ATAAGGTGGTTTGAGTATTTCTTTGGTGTTCTCGTTTTGCGTCCACCAGTAACTTTTCCATGGCGAGTTTTTGGGCGACGTGTTCCACGTCCTTGTTTCCCTTCTCCTCCTCCGTATGGGTGGTCAACTGGGTTCATGACAGATCCGCGAACTGTAGGGCGAATACCTCTCCAGCGACTGCGTCCTGCTTTACCAAATTTTACAAGATGGTGTTCTCCATTACTTACTTCGCCAATTGTTGCGAAAGAATGTTCGGATACTTTACGAATTTCACCAGATGGCATCTTTACAGATGTATAACCTGCATCGTTAGCCACAACTTGTGCATATGCACCCGCTGAGCGGACTAATTTTGCACCACCATTAGCTTTAACTTCCACATTGTATACAAATGTACCAACTGGGATTCTTGCTAATACTGTACGGTTACCATTTATAATTGGTGCTGTTTTACTGATTGTAAATTCATCTCCAACTTTTGCTGATTTTGGCACGATAACATATCTTTTTTCACCATCCTTGTAAACTGCAACGCCAATAAAAGCAGAGCGGTTTGGATCGTATTCAATAGTTGTTATCTTTGCTGGGATATCCATCTTTTCAAGACGGAAATCGATATCACGGAAAAGTCTTTTATTACCACCGCCTTTGTGCTGAGTAGTAATACGGCCTTGGTTGTTGCGTCCCATAGAACGCTTGAAACCATGAGTTAGGCTTTTGTTCTTTTTGTCACCAGAGAGTACATTTCTGTAATCTATAGTCACTGTATTACGCCTTGATGGCGTAGTTGGTCTGTATGTCTTCATACTGAATTAATTAAGCAAACGAAATGCTATCACCTTTACGTAATGTTACTACCGCTTTCTTATAGGCTTTTTCAACCCCACGAGATCCACGCTTTGTAACCACTTCTGGTTTAACATTTACTACTGTAACCTTAACTGGCACTACATCATATAATGATGCGATTGCCTTTGCGATTTCAGTTTTATTTGCATTTTTATGAACAATAAATGTGTAAGCATTACTCTTTTCATTAGCTCTTGCAGCTTTTTCAGTTACATGAGGCTTTTTGATAAGCATATTTGCAGACACTGAAAGGTTTAGTTTTTTAACTTCTCCTTTTTCTTTTGTGATTTTCTTTGTTGCCATACTAATTATGATTTCTTAGTCTTTTTGGCTTCAAGGAATGTTAGTACTGCTTCTGGATCTACCAAAACAAGAAACTTCTTGTTGATAACATCTAGCACACTAATATTCTGTACCATGTCGACCACTACACTTGGTAGGTTAGCAAAAGATTTTGCTACAGTTTTTTCATTCTTAGGCAAGGCTACTAGACCATAAGCTTTTCTTCCGTTAGCTAGACGTGGTGCGCCAATTGCGCCGCCAACTTTCTTTAGAATTTCTAGTGCGTCTTTAGTTTTTGGAGTACCAAGTTTGATTGGTTCCATGAAGATTACTTCTCCGTCACGCAATTTTTGTGATAGTAGAGAAACTAATGCTCCACGTCTCATAGACTTGGTAATAGTTTTACTATAATCTTTATCGCTGCGTGGTCCGTGAGCAATACCTCCACCTACCCAAATTGGACTACGGCGAGATCCATGACGAGCACGTCCAGTTCCCTTTTGTTTCCATGGCTTTGCGCCAGTACCAGATACTTCTGCACGGTTTTTTGTGTGAGCAGTACCAGCACGTGCATTAGACTGCATAGATAGAACAACTTGGTGAACCAAGTCAGAATTCCATTTTGCATCAAAAATTGCAGCTGGAAGTTTTAAGGTGCGAGATACAGAGCCGTCGGTTGCAAATACTTTTGTTTCCATATTGTTTCTTATTTACTTACGACTTCTATTAATGTACCCCGACGACCTGGAAGAGCACCTTTTACAAGGAGAATATTGTTAACTGCATCTACTGCAAGAATAGTTAAATTCTTTGTAGTTATGCGGTCAGACCCCATTCTTCCTGCCATACGCATACCTTTTGGTACACGGTTACGTAGTCCACCTCCGATAGAACCTGGCTCTCTTTCAGAGTGCTTTTGTCCATGAGTACGTGGTCCTCCGTGGAAACCATGGCGTTTTACAACACCTTGGAAACCTTTACCTTTTGAGATACCTGAGACGACAACAGTGTCGCCAGCAGTAAATACAGATGCATCCATTGTATCGCCTACATTAACGCCCTCTGTAGGTGCGTCAAATTCAACGAGATTTTCGAATGGTCCTAAGTTTTTCAAATGCCCTAGAACAGGTTTACTAACGTTCTTTGCAGTCTTTTTTCCAAAGCCTACTTGAACAGCAGTATAACCATCCTTTTCTTGTGTCTTGATTTGGGTGACAGTAATTGGACCCGCGTCAACGATTGTCGCTGGATGAACTGTTCCATCTTCTTGATAGAACTGTACCATCTCGCGTTTTTTTCCGAGAATAAATTTCATACGCGTTTCCTAATTACATCATTTTAACATCGATATCGACACCCGATGGCAAAGAAAGATTTGTTAATGCTTCAATTGTCTTTTGATTAGCTCCAAGAATATCAATAACACGCTTGTGAATACGCATTTCGAATTGTTCACGTGCATTTTTATACACGAACGATGCGCGGTTTACAGTGTACTTCTTGATTTCTGTAGGCAAAGGAATTGGACCGATAACAGTAGCGTCGAAACGCTCAGCGGTATCAATAATTTGCTTTACAGACTGATCTAATACTCGGTGTTCGTATGCACGAATGCGCACACGAAGACGGTTTTGACCTGAAGTTGCCTCAGCTTTCTTTGTTTCTTTAGTTGTTTTTGCTGTCATAACTTCTTTATCAGTCATAGGCCCGAAGACCTAATAACTACTTATTTTATGATTTTTGTTACAACACCTGCACCGACAGTACGTCCACCTTCACGAACAGCGAAACGTGTTGATTCTTCAAGAGCAACTGGAGTTACAAGTTTAACAGTTAGTTTAACTGTATCACCTGGCATTACCATTTCTACTCCTGCTGGAAGAGCACATTCACCTGTTACGTCTGTTGTACGAACATAGAATTGTGGCTTGTATCCAGTAAAGAATGGAGTGTGACGTCCACCTTCTTCCTTTTTCAAGATGTAAACTTCACATTCAAATTCTGCGTGTGGAGTTACTGATCCAGTCTTAGCAAGAACTTGTCCACGAGTGACATCTTCTTTTTTGATACCGCGGATAAGAATACCTGCGTTATCTCCTGCCATACCTTCTTTAAGGTTTTTGTTGAACATTTCGATACCTGTGATAGTAGTCTTTACAGTATCTTTAATACCAACGATTTCTACTTCTTCACCTACTTTAACGATACCGCGTTCGATTTTACCTGTAACAACAGTTCCGCGTCCTTCGATAGAAAAGATATCTTCGATAGGCATAAGGAAAGGTTTTGAAACATCACGTTCTGGCATTGGAATGTATTCATCCAGTGCTGTAGCTAGTTCAAGAACCTTTTGTGACCATGGACCACTGTTATCTGTTTCTTCAAGTGCTTTCAAACCTGAACCACGGATAATAGGAGTAGCTGCACCGTCGAAACCTTGTTTAGTTAGAAGTTCACGTAATTCTTCTTCTACTAGTTCTAGCATGTCTGGGTCATCTACCATGTCGCATTTGTTTAGGAATACGATGATTTTTGGAACACCAACTTGTTTAGCAAGCAATACGTGTTCACGTGTTTGTGGCATAGCACCATCTGTTGCTGCAACTACAAGAACTGCACCATCCATTTGAGCCGCACCAGTAATCATGTTTTTGATGTAGTCGGCGTGACCTGGAGCATCAATGTGAGCGTAGTGACGATTTGGAGTTTCGTACTCGTTGTGAGAAAGAGCAATAGTGATCCCACGAGCCTTTTCTTCTGGAGCTGAGTCGATATCACCAACTGACTTCATCTTTGATCCGTAACCACCACCTTGGCGATTAAGAACTGTAAGAATAGCTGCTGTTAGTGTTGTTTTGCCGTGGTCAACGTGGCCAATTGTACCTACGTTTACGTGAGGCTTTGCGCGATTAAATTCTTCTGCTGCCATATAGCTTTTTTGACTTTTAACTTCTATTTTTTGGGTTCATACATAGAGCGAGAACATTCGCTATGTACAGACCCAATAAAGTGTGTTAAAAACCTGAAATTTAATAAAATATAATAATAAATGGCGCTCTTTTTCGATTTTTGGGCAAAATAAAAAAGCCCTAAAGAGTGCCGTTGCAGTTATCCTAACACTAAAG
>CAYJCX010000020.1:0-10706 GCA_964368775.1 uncultured Candidatus Saccharibacteria bacterium
ATTTCGGAGAGAACCAGCTATTACCAGGTTCGATTAGCTTTTCACTCCTTACCACGGGTCATCCGAAGACGTTGAACGATCTATCGGTTCGGTCCTCCAGCGTGATTTCTCACACCTTCAACCTGCCCATGGCAAGCTCACCTGGCTTCGGGTCTCATTCGTACTACGAAATTTCCGCGCTATTAACACTTGGTTTCCCTGCGGCTCCGTGGGTTCTAGCCACTTAGCCAAGCAGTACGAATGAACTCGTTGGCTCATTCTTCAATAGGCACGCCGTCACCCGAATAAATTCAGGCTCCGACTCATTGTAAGCATACGGTTTCAGTTCTATTTCACTCTCCTTCCGGAGTAATTTTCACCTTTCCCTCACGGTACTAGTTCACTATCGGTATTTAATGATATTTAGCCTTGGCAGTTAGTGCTGCCGGATTCACACAAGCTAGTCATGTCCTGTGCTACTCAAGAATAAAGACAAAAGAGATATATTTATTTTAGTTACGGGACCATCACCCTCTGCGGTATGTCTTTCCAAACATTTCACTTATAAATATATTTTGTAACTCTTCTCGTAAAACGACGTCTTCATCTTACAACCCCCAGATCAAGATGGAGTGCTCGATATTGCTATCAAGCAAACCATCTTGCTCTAGGTTTGGGCTTCTCCCTTTTCGCTCGCCGCTACTAAGGAAATGTTGTTCTTACGAACATTGTTTTCTCTTCCTCCAGGTACTGAGATGTTTCACTTCCCTGGGTTTGCATGTACAAAGTCTAGTCGTACATCATACCGGTTTACGGTATGGGGTTTCCCCATTCAGAAATCTTCGGATCAAAAGTTATTAGGCACTTCCCCGAAGCATATCGCAGCCATATCACGTCTTTCATCGCTCATTAAATCCTAGGCATCCGCCGTATGCTCTTGGTTCCTATCAGGAACCATATACACCACTGTATATTTTCAATCCATCTGCCTCCTGGCATTTGGACTGCACGTAACTAATAAATTAATTACGCGATTTGTTATTTCTCTAATTTCATAAGCAGTTCTTCAACTATGTTGAGAGACTGCCCGGAATTGTTTACAGTAATTTTTTTTACCTACATCTCGTGTGTGAAAAGACCCAGATTCGTGATGTCACGAATCGGAAAATCCACACGAGAATACTTGCATTGCTCTATGTAGTTGTCAAAGTTCATTTCCGTATCGATATGGACAAAAATAAAAACCGCTGAGAGGCGGTGGCATTACTCCAAAATGAAGCAGTGTCCTTAACCGCGAGCCATTGGAAAATTATTTCTTGTAAACATATCGATGGGAAGAGTATATACGAACCGTATTTAAAAGTCAAGCCCCCATCTGAGTGACCAGATAGGGGCAAATGACTATATAGAATCAGGGCTTAAAATACCCTGCCAGAGAGCCTTATTTAGCGTCTTGGGCGGAATTCTTCACGAAGCTTTGTTAACATATCGTGAGCAATATCTTTGCCACCAATACCGATAGCAATAGCTCCACCAACAGCAAACATTCCAACTAATCCAATTAGAACTATGTAGATTAATGTTGATGCAATACCTAATTCTGTTAATGCAATTAATACTGCAAAAATCCAAATTACATATTTTACAAAAGAACCCAGTGTGCGAGAAGATTTTACATTAGCTGCGCCAGCTGCAGTTGCAACAGCGCGTTGCATACCTTCAGCAATAACTGCTGCGACTACTAATACCAGTGCTGCCAAAACTACTTTTGGTAAATAGTCCATTGCTGCTGATTTTAATAGAGATGTAATTTCAGATAATCCAACCAATTCAAGAGATGGGATTAAGAATATTACAATAACAACCCAACGCACAATTTCTCCAATAAATTTACCCGCAGAGAAATGAACTCCAGATTTTTCTAGCGCTCCAGTGACACCTGCTTGTTCGAAAAGATTTTCGAATTTTGATTTCTTGGATAATGACTGTATACCGCGTGATACGATTCCAGCAAAAGACCAACCTATACCAAATGTGATTAAAGCCAAAAGTAATTTTGGCAAAAAATCTATAGTACCAATTGTTACGCTTTGAAACGAGATCCGGAACACGTCTGCCCAAGTGTTAATAACTTCCATAGGGATTAAATAAACTAAATAATACTACTAACATAATATCGACTATTAATAGACACATTATACCAATTTGAAACAAAAATTGCCCACTAAACGTGGGCAACGGTGGATAACTATATCAAGGGCTAGCCTACGGTTCTACGGGTAGAGACAGACAGTGAATCTATTAGTCTCTCATGTGGGTAGTCCAAAACGTCAGCTATTAGCTTGTCGTACATATTCATACGGTAAATAAAGTCATCGGTATCAAAAGCAGCATAGGCTAGTTCCCTGCCAATGTCGGCTTCTACCTCGCGCATAGCCCGTTCTAATTTTTTAGTCTCTACGTCTTTACCAACAACTAATACATCTACTCGTGAATCTTGCGTACCGGTAAGAATTCCAGAAATTATCAGTAATTTTATTTTGCCGATTTGTTTGAATCTTTTTGCAATGGCTGGCTTGTCTATAGTCTGCGGCTGGAGTAATAAATCCCCCAAAGTCTGGCGATATGGGAATGCAGTGTTTAACATGACGCCTTTGGTCTTTTTGGTATTACCACTGGCTGTAGTAATAGTAGCCACAGTATCTTTTATAAGATCAGCTTTCCGCAGTACTGAAATTTCTTTGCGAGCAGTAGACAGGGACACCTTGGCGCGAGATACCAAATCTTTAACCGTAAACTTAGCTTCTGGGTTCATCAAGAAGTGACGCATTAATTTAACTCTTGCCAGAGATCCGAACAATATTCCAAGACGTTCCATATAGCTAATAGATTACCATATATAGATCCCTGGTTCCATAGCCCCCACCTGGCGTTATACACAGGCATAAAAATACCCCTTGCAATGTTAATACGTAGCAAGGGGCAAAGAATAAAAAATTAGTACATTTCGTAAACAGCAAGAACTTTTTTACATTTTTCGATAACCTTTTCAGGAGTAGAATAACTTGGTGCAAAAGGCCGTCCCATTACCTGTTCAAATAAATCAGTGTATTTGTCATGAACAGACATTACAAATTCATCTGACATATATGGAATCTCCTGGTTATCCTGACCGGTAAAACCTTGTTCCATTAACCACTCCCTAACAAATTCTTTGCTAAGGTGCTCCTGTTTTCTACCGTCCAATTGATTTTTATTAAAATCTTTAGAATGGAAAAACCTGGATGAATCCGGTGTGTGAAGTTCGTCCATCAGCATTACCTGGCCATTGTATGTACCAAATTCATATTTGGTATCAGCCATAATTAAGCCTCTTCTGGAAACCAGTTGATTACCTTTTTTAAAAAGAGCCAATGCATAACCAGAGACCTGATTCCATTCACTTTCGGTCATTGAACCCTGAGCAATGATTTCTTCTTTCGTGATGTCTTCATCATGCCCGTGCTGATTCTTGGTTGTAGGTGTAACAATTGGTTCGTCAAAAAAATCGTTTTCTTTTAGACCGTCTTGCATTTTAGCGCCACAAATTGTTCGGCCTCCGTCTTTATAAATTCTCCAGGCGCTACCGCACAAATTTCCTCTTACAATTACTTCAACCATAAAGCGTTTGCACCTGTAGCCGATTAAAATGTTTGGTAATGGAGATTCAATAAACCAATTTGGGCAGACATCTTTTGTCTCGTTTAACATGTAGGTAGTAATTTGATTCAAGACATGTCCTTTGTAAGGAATTTCACGGCCAAGGATTTTGTCGAAAGCAGAAATTCTGTCAGTGGCAACCATTAACAAATACCGGTCGTTGATTTCGTAAACATCGCGAACCTTACCGGAGTAAAAACTTGTTTGGTGCGGGAAGCTAAAACCTTCTGGAAGGCTAGATTCAAGATTTTGGTTTAAAATTGAGGTTGACATAATATGATTTTTTAAAATTCCCTAAATTCTACAGGAAAACAATATATTGTCAAAAGCTGTAAAAAAAAGCGCGATGCATAGCATCGCGCCTAAGTAATTCAATTTACTTTATTCTTTTTTAAAAAACTTTTCGGCTTCAAGCATCGTCATCTGGGCAAAACTAAGACCGCTAAAAGCTTTAAATTTAGGAATCAAAGACTGGTTCAAACTAAGCAGCGTAGAAAGATTTTCTCGACTATTAGATAAAATTTTGTCGGCCATAATAAAGCAATCTTTATTATGTTTCTGCAGAAAACCAATACACTGCTCATCTATCTCCGGGCAAATAATACCGGAAATACTTATCTCACTATTTCTTTGATAAATTTCGTTGAGATTCTCTAATCTTATTGGAAAATTACAAGAAATAATAGACCCGGGTAAAACTTCTAAATCCTTGAATGGATTATTATGGACATTACCCAAATAATTGCTGTAGATAAACCCATCTTTTGCAGCAAAAGCCACAGATGATTTCTGGTTTGTCTCATTCTTTTCAAATGTTAAAAGACAGAATAAAACTAACTCTTTTAATGTGTTAGCGATATGTCTTTTTCCTTCGGGAATAATTCCGTTTTGGGTGTTGAAGTTAACAAAGCTTTGGCTTCCGTTAATCAATAATTCTTTTGTTGATTCAGTGTTCATAATGCTAAATATTTATTTGATGATTGAATTACAGATTACTCCATTTATTATCCCCTGTCAAAATATCCAAAATAAAAAAAGAACCCTGATAGAAAGGGTTCTTTTTTTTGTTAAATACTTTTGGTATTATTTTAATTCTACAGTTGCACCTGCTTCTTCTAAAGATTTTTTCAAAGCTTCTGCTTCTTCTTTCTTTAGACCGTCTTTTACAGTTGCTGGAGCTCCATCCACCATATCTTTAGCCTCTTTAAGACCAAGACCTAGGGCTTCTTTAACTACCTTCATAACTGCAATTTTTTGTTCACCTGCTGCTGCAAGAACAACAGTGTAAGCTGACTTTTCTTCAGCTGCTGCAGCTGCTGGGCCCGCTGCTGCTGCCATAGCACCAGCCTTAACATCAAACTTTTCTTCTAGAACTTTTACAAGCTCGTGAAGATCAAGTACTGACATTCCTTCGATTTTACTAACGATATCAGCAAATTTTGCTGGTACCACTACATTTTTTTCTTCCATAATAATTGTTACTTAGATTCTATTAGTTGTTTAGCTCCACAGGACGAGCATAAATGCTATGCCTGTTTTTTTGCAATCTCACTAAGAGCTGTTGCAAATTTTTGTACTGGGGCAATGAGTACTGAAACAAGCTGTGTATATAGTACATCACGTCCTGGAATGGTCGCGATGGCCATCATTGCATCTTTGCCAAGATATGTATTTTCATACACTCCTCCGACAATAGATACAGCATCTTTGTGAGTCTTTGAAAATTCAAAAACTTCGCGTGCTGCTGCAATTGGGTCTGTACTAGATGCTATTCCGACTTGTCCACCAAGTTCTGGGTGATCTCCTGTAAATCCCATTTCTCCCATCACACGCTTTGCAAGCGTCTTTTTGATGACAGTATATGAAATACCAGAGTTCTGCAAAGTACGACGAAATTCGTTCGTATCTTTAACCTTGAACTTTGTGAATTCAACGAAAACAACACACTGCTTGCCTTTTAAAACTTCTGCCAAATTTGTAACTTGGGTCTGTTTTTGTGCAAGTGTAATTGCCATATTTAAATAAAATGAACCGCTAAATGCGGCTGTAGTCATCCTGAGATTACTCAAGATTCGACTTCGGTAGGTCTTAATTTCCGCCTACTGTCTACAGCCAATACACAGACTTTAGCACGGTATGTATAAAAAGTAAAGAGAGCAGACAAACCGGGGTTTGCTGCTCTCGAGACTACATATAATATAAAATGGAAAATTATTTTATAAATTATTACCAAATATTTATTTGGATTTTTAGAAAAAGAACTTAGCTGTTTTTTGATATTTGCCCCTTTGTGCAGAGCTATTACCTAATCGCTAGTAATAGCCTGCAACAATAGGAGTCTAAGGGTTCAAATCAACAAGAGAAACGAACCATATCTTTAAAAGATTGATGTGATGTAGTGAAGACATAAGCAGAAAGCAGATGGGCGAACCATTGCTCGGTTGAACATTTAGGAAAAATCCCATCCGCTCCTACCTATGCAAACTACACTATAAAAAACTATCTTTGATTTCACATTTTTCCCAAATGCAGGGCGGGTAGAGATATGGAACCCTACCCGCAAAACTGCAAATGGATCACAACTATACCCAATTCAAAATCAGCACTATAAAACCTCAGTTGCAATATATAATATATAGTTATATTTGTCTAGTCTTTAGCAAGTCCCCTTGGCCGCGCACCCAGCCCCGGTATTTACAGGCTTTAGCCCATTAGATGCCACGCTGGTTTGGTCTATAAAATACAAAGCCCCAATTCCAATAGCAATCATAAAAGTAAAACCAATAATAACCTTTAATGCGTGATTCATGTACCCCGATTATACCACAAAAAAAATACCCAAGTAACACACCCCTACCCCAACTAAAAACCCCCGGAACTCCGGGGGGAGTTAAAAACCTAAGCTATGTTATTTATCCGATTCTTTTCTTTACTTCTTTTTACAAAGTACTGAATGATTTGAGTAATAATTAGGATGACAGTTACAGCGCCTAATAATATCGGTGATATTAATCCGTACGCATTAATATCACACCCTATAGAAGTACACTCTGAATTTTTTGTTAAAGCATTCCCATAAATTATTAAAAGCATTCCAAGAACTAAAGTAATGCTCCATATAAAATATCTAACTTTTGAAAGAATTCGAGCTAGTATTAATATTGGAATTAAAACGTATAGATCATGGTACGAGAAAGAAACATTCATTTCTTTTTTAAAAAAGTAAAAACATATAATATTAATAACGACTAGTAAAAAAATTGTACTCATGTTCTTCATAATTATCTTCTATTTTTATCATTCTTATAATTTTTATCTAACTTGTTTCTGTTGTGCCATTTCTTAGATTTTTCACGTTCATCTTTTTCATGTTTTGGATTTTTGTCTGGCTTGTCTTTTTTACATTTTTCATCTTTTTCGTCATTATCCTTCTTATTTTTCTTTTCTTTTTTATCCTTGTCTTTATTTTTATCTTTATGTTCTTTACATTCTTTTGGTTCTTCGTTTAGGTCTATAATTGTACCATCATTTTTTGCATCAATATCGGGCAAACTATCCCCATCTACATCTAATATAATATTTTGAATTAGTAATTCTGGATTTAAATTAATTGTAGAATTTAGTAAATCTGTGGCTGGCAAATCTTTAAATACCTCGTATGTTGTAGGTGCATCCCCTGTATATCTTTGTAAATCCAAAGTAAATTTTCCGGCATCATATCCATCAAGTTTTAAAACGTAGTTATCGGTATCTGGGACATCTATATATTTATCTTCACCGTATTCATTATACTCTGAATTTGGGATATTTTCTTCTATAAATCTTACCCCTTCCCCGTTTATATCTACATACACTGGGCCAGTATGTCTACCAGTACTATCGTACAAATGTATGTCCACTGGTGAATGCATCCCTATTGTTAATGTGTTAATGGGGTTAGTAGTTGGAACAATTCCAACATAATTAATATCTCGATTTAATGTCTCTGTAATTATATCTGTTAGTAAATTCTTAACAGGTTCAATACCGCTAATTGTTTTATGGTCGTAATTGGTATTATTATCTTTATTGTAATTATATAAATCTATATAGTATTTATTATTAGCAGCCATACCATCCGCACTATTATAAGTTACTGTACCGTCCCCCATGTTGGTTTTACTAATATTATAATTAATATACTCTATCCCTTCAAAATTATATTTATCATAAATTATACTTTTAGGTGTGCTTTTCCCAGTACCAGAAATATTATAAACTTCTATATTGGACGGCATAATATAGTCATCTATACTATCGTGTAAAACTTTAGCTTTACTATATACACTAGATGAAGACACGTTGGGGTAACCAATATTATTAAAACTTGCATCAGATCGTCCGTCTATTCCGGTTATAAAATTTTCCATTTCTACTGTTGTATTAATACTACCGCCATATACTGCAAGTTCGGGTATTAATTCTACTGCTCCAGGGTTTATAACAATAGGGGTATTCCCATTCTCAAGATACTTATCAGATGGTATCAAACTATGCGCTGTTATCATATTTTCTGCCATAGCTCTAGTGTATTGCTGTGAAATTAAATTACCATATGGTTTTTCAAGAGCTAGACCTGCTAACACCGAAACAGCCCCTTCTGTCGTACCAATATGCGGTACAGCAATAAATATAACTTTATCTATTAATGCTTGGTCTTCCGTTGACAATGTTTGAATAAATCTTTTTGTTAATAGACCTCCCATACTATGCGCAGTAATCGTAACCTTACCAGTTGGAGATGTCTCAGCCATTTCGCGTAATTTATCAACTAGTTTTACATAACTACCATCTTCAACCTTGGTGCCACCATTTATAATAGTATCGGGGTCTATTCGCCAGTCATATGGATATATATAACTATTAATACTATCCGCGCTTTTAATATTGTTTAAATAGTCTAAAGTATCTTTATATATATTAATATCTAAACTACCAGAAATATTTTCTATTTCATCTGGAACTATATTCGTCTTACCTATTATATCTCTCGTGTACACACCACTATTTATACTTTGCCCACTAGTATCTAGGTATAAATCTTGAGCATCACCAGGAAGGTTTGCCTCCCATAATTGGTCTTCGGTGCCATTATCTCTTTTGGTATACAGTCTACTACCTTGTATTCCAGGAATAAATATTACAGACGAACAACATTCTAAAATTGTCGCTGGGTCACGAGTTTTAAATGGTACAAACACAGCATTAGCTGGTACACTGGGGCCATTTGTTTTATTTGCGCTACCAGTAACATACGGACCTTGTTCTGTCCCCCAATAATTATTAGTGGCGTCGAAAGACCAAGGGGCAGGGTTACCTTGGTATCTTATGGCAACTTTATCTTTTACGTCGCCAGTAAAAGCATTATTATTTAATTTAATTTTTATTGACCCACTTTCTAAATTATTAGGACTTTGATTTATTAGCCAAACATCGTGCATCCCATCTTGAATAAAATCTGTATCTGTTATGGTTATTTCTATTGGATTAATTTGTTTAACAAAAGCTGTCACGTGCATACGAATAAGACCATCAAATGTTGAATTTGTTGCAGTGGTTCTAGTATTTTTAACATTTTTAATAGTTGTTTTTGAATAATCTGTAGCATAAATACTAGTCTCAACACATTCATTAAATGTAATATTTTCTATATTTACAACAGCTTTATTAGCTGCAAGTATTCCATATTTACAATTGTTTATATTAATATTTTTAAGATCTAAAAATGGCTGACCTGTAGTAGCCCAGCCATACCCAGTATCAAAAACAATAATATTTGTTTTTGCATTTATAGTAATAGGTAAATCTTTAGACCCATTAAAATTTATATGACCATCCATTAAAAGAAATCCAGATGTAGGTAAATTTATAACAACACCGGGGTCTACGTTTATGGTAACATCTGGATTACTAATACTAATACCATTTGTAAAATTATAAGGTGACCCGGCGGCGGTTAAACTATAAACGCCACCATTTGATACGGCGGCGGATTGTAAAGCATTCGGAGAAGACATAGTAGTAGCACCAAAACTAATAACTGGAACCAACAAAAAAGCTAATAATATATTAGTAGACAATAGTAATAGACGCTTCATATACCCTGATTATACCAATATGACCCCATATCCCTATCTAATTCTAACCACTTTTCCACAGCTTACTTAGAGGCTTAGCCTCTAAGTATTATTCCAACAGAAGTCTTTTGAAGGATTTTTCTGATTCTTTTCTTTTAATAATCTCCGGTAGAGTATTCTCAGCATATTTTACATAATCCCCAATAGAATTAAACTGTTCTAAGATAATAGACATATCACAATATCTATACGGTGTATCATTTTTGTACTCTGTAAAACTAGAAAATTTAACTTCTTTAAACCATTCTTCATTAAGATCTTTATGTACTCTATTATTTAAATTTACATAAACACTAAGATGCAACAAATAAGCGTTTGTATCTATGTGTATAGATTTATAACTACCTTGAAATAAAGAACCCGATCGTTCATATTTTTCATTAAAATACATAGTATACCCTGTCGAAAGTCTATGCATAAATTTTTGAACACCATTTTCAACCAAAGGTTCTAACATAAAATGATAGTGATTTTGATTCAAGCAATAAGCCACAAATTTAACCAACTTAGAGGCTAAGCCTCTAAGTTGAGGCTTGTCTTTAATAAAAGACATTTGGTATAAACCACCCGATGGATCTATCGTATTAAAATCTCTCATGCATTCAAGAAACCTTAAAATATCTTCTTTATCACAGAAGATGGAACGCTTATCAACACCCCTATTGTATATATGGTAGTAGTTCTCAGGTGCAAACTGAGTCTTTCTCATAGTTTAATTATAGCAAAAAGATTTAAAAGTTAGAAAGCAAATAGGCGCGGCGGGTATACCCGCCGCGCCTATTTGCTAATTTTCTTTCTTACTTTTTAGGCAACTAACTTAGAGGCTAAGCCTCTAAGTAGATTATTTTTGGA
>CAYJCX010000021.1:0-10309 GCA_964368775.1 uncultured Candidatus Saccharibacteria bacterium
TGTGATCTTTACCTATTTGGTACTCCTACCAAATAGATTGTTTAATATGATCTTAGTATAAAAATGTCAAAGTCCAATTTTGGGACTAAATGAAAATGCCCTTATGTAGGACACTCAATCAACTAGTCACTAGAGACAAGTATACTCATGGCGAGAAAAAAGTCAAGCGTCTACTCGCCCCCCAAAGGACTATATAAAATAAGCCTATTTTAGGGCTGTTTAAAACCTTGATTTTGGTTTACAAATTTAGTGTGAATTTAGTGTGAAGATATACTCTATTATTTTTAGAACTTTATAATTAATACTATATATAGTGTATCTATCTTAAATTGAAACAATTTGCAAAAATAGCTACCCCATGCTACTATATTCTTGTATGGAACTCGTTCGCGTTAGTTTGCCTTGGGCAATTCTTGGAATAGCTATTCTTATTGTCGTTACGACGCTTCTTCAGCATTCCGATGCAAGTTTGGGTAGTTCGTTTGGTGGAACCAGCGACAGCTCTCTTCATAGAACCCGCCGTGGATTTGAAAAATTTTTATTCATATTTACGATAGTTCTTGGCGTATTGTTCGCCGGACTTGTAGTACTTTCACTCGTCCTCAAAGCTAACTAACATATAAACACATATTGTTACAATATGTGGCGACGAACTTCGTGCAATTTTTATAAATTGTAAGAAATTTTATTTATATATGAAAGAATCGCGTTTTAAGCGTTTTAACAAAAAGTGGCACGAACTTGAATACGGGACACGCATACTTTTTCAATCTTTATCTAAAAATCAGAAAAATTTTGTAATTAGTCTTGTTGTTATTATGGCAATAGCTGGTATTTTTCTAGTAGTCAAAGCCCGCGGATATTTATTAATGACTCGCCCAATACCTGGCGGTACTTGGACAGAAGGTATAGTAGGCTCCCCTCGTTTTATAAACCCAGTATTAGCTGTTAGTAATATTGACCGCGATTTAACTTCTATAGTTCACGCTGGTTTAATCAGACGACTTACTGATGGTACGTATACAGGAGATATTGCTGATTCATACGAAATAGACAAAAGTGCATTAGTTTATACTTTTACTATTAAAGACGGTGCAGAATTTCAAGATGGCACGCCCATCACATCTGATGATGTTTTGTATACAATAGATAGAATCAAAGACCCACTAGAAAAAAGCCCACATTCTGTGGAATGGCAAGGAGTCTCTGCAAAAGCCATCGACGAAAAGACTGTTACTTTTACACTAAAGCAACCTTTTTCAGATTTCTTAGATATTGCAACAATTGGAATCATTCCAAAACATATTTATGGCAAATATTCTGCAGATGCTTTTGCTCAAGCAGAAGAAAACATAGAAGCAATAGGTGCTGGACCATATAAAATAACTAATATTAAAACGAAAAAGAATATGCCAACTTCTATTACACTAGAAAAGTCTAGTAATAGTACAAAAGATGGTTATATAAATAAAATAGTTTTTAATTTCTACGATAACGAATCTGATGCAATGAACGCGCTTCAAAATGGAGAGATAGATCATTTGGGTAGCGTTACCGCTAAAGAAGCAAAATCTTTAGAAGAAAAAGGTTACGATATTACATTGGCATCTTTCCCGCGTCTTTATGGAATATTCTTTAATACCAAAGGAACCAGTATACTGCTTCAACCAAGAATTACCGAAGTAGTAGCTAGTAGTATCGACAAAAAGCAAATAATTAATTCAGTTCTAGATGGGTTTGGAAACCAAATAGATGCCCCACTACCTACAGGGCTTGATGAGCGTGTAAATATGAAATACGCACCAATAGATGTAGATAAAATTTTAAAATCTCAAGGTTGGACAATGGGAGAAGATTCAATTTGGGAAAAGACAATTAGTAGTATCAAACCGGGTAGTAAAAAAGCAGAAAACAATAAAGAAAAATTGGCTTTTGTTATCACCACGTCTGATACTCCAGAACTAAGACTAGGCGCTGAAGAAATTTCTGCTAAATTAAGAGAACACGGGATACTAGCTACGGTTGCATCTTATGACGGTACAACACTAGAAGAAAAGATCAGAACACGCGATTATGAAGCATTATATTATGGTATCCAAATATCACGCGAATCCCAAGTATATGCGTTCTGGCATTCATCTCAACGTGAACACCCAGGACTAAATATATCTGGGTATACAAATGCCAAGGCTGACAGCGCACTAGAGAATCTACAAACAGAAACAGATGATGAAAAAAGGTTAACCGAATGGAAAAAATTTACCTCAGCATTTCTTACTGATATGCCTGCAGTATTTATTTATTCCCCATCATACGTATATATCCACAACGGAAAATTGCTATTCAAAATGCCAGGAGGTATTCATACAGCATCTGACCGCTTTATTAACATAAGAGACTGGTATCTAGAAACAGAAAGAGTACTACCCTTCTTATACAAACAGAGTCATGATATCCAAAGTGACAATCTTTAATTATTAAATATGACAAATCAAAACACAAACGGAGAAAATCCAAAAAGAACCAACCAAAACAATTCTGGAACCAGAGTCTATAGAAAAGACGACAGCCAGAACACAAATACCCCAAACCACGCAAAACGTAGAGTCACAATTACCCCACCGGCGCGTGTTCATAATAATGCAGGTCCTGTACCAATAAAAAAAACTACGACTGGCGCCCCAGAAAGAACAAGACGTAATAATCATAGCCAAAACACAAAGAAACCTCTTGGTGCTAGTTATCAATTTTCTAAATTTGGTCGCAGTAAAAATGCAAACGTGCCGCGTTCATTTTCGCAGCCATCTCTTATTGAAAAATATACCTCTAAAAACAAGTTAGCAATCCTGCCACCTAAGCCTGGAGATATTCGTATTATACCACTTGGAGGAGTAGAAGAAATCGGTAAAAACATGACCGTTATAGAAATCGGTGATGATATTGTTGTTATCGATGCTGGGATGCAATTCAAAACAGAAGAAACTCCAGGAGTAGATTATATTATTCCAAACACAACTTATCTAGAAGAAAGAAAAGACCGTATTCGCGGGATTATCATTACCCACGGTCACCTTGACCATATCGGTGGATTATCTCTTGTAGCGTCACGTATTGGTAATCCCCCAATTTATTCACGTCATCTAACAAACCTACTTATAGAAAAAAGACATGGGGATTTCCCAGCTTTGCCAAAGCTAAATCTAATAGATGTAGAAAAAAATGAAGTAGTAACTTTGGGCAAAATGCGTGTACGCACATTTGGCGTCACCCACACTATCCCGGACTCTATGGGTGTAATAATTGAAACGCCTTATGGTGTTATCGTAAACCCTGGAGACTACAAATTAGGCCAAGACGTACACGGAATTCCAGCAGAAAGCGAAGAAGAAGAATACAGTATCTTTGAAAAAGAGAAAGTATTGCTACTATTCGCTGACTCTACAAACATAGAAAGAGAAGGTTATTCTATCCCAGAAAAATACGCTCATGATGGACTAGAAAAAATAATCAACAGTATCAAAGGCCGTCTTATTATTTCTGCATTCGGTTCACATATTACACGTTTGATCCACATTATTAATGTTGCAGAAAAGTTAAATAAAAAAGTAGCGCTTGAAGGTAGATCTATTAAGACTAACCTGGAAGTCGCTATTCATGCAGGAATTTTAAACCCACAAAAAGGCACAATTATTTCTACAGAAGAAATAGTTAACTATCCCAAGGATCGCGTTATTGTACTGTCTACTGGAGCTCAAGGAGAAGAATTCTCAGCTCTTATGCGCGCTAGTAATAAAACACACAAAAGCTTTAAACTAGAACCAGGTGACACTATTGTATTGTCAGCTTCTATTGTTCCAGGAAACGAAATTTCTGTGCAAAAATTAAAGGATAACTTGTCTCGCCAAGGTGTAAAAATAATTAACTACAACACAAACGAAGCAACAATCCACGCAACAGGACACGGTAACAAAGAAGACATTCGTTGGCTGCACAAAAAGCTAAACGAAAAATTCTTTATTCCAGTACACGGCTGGCATTCATTTTTGCGTCAACACGCAGAACTTGCAATGGAAACCGGTATTCCAAAAGAAAACATTGTAGTTCCAGATAATGGTAACATTATAGAAATCATAGAAGAAGGAACTAAAATAGTTGTAAGAAAAGAGAAAGCTTCATCAGCAACAATGATAGTAGATGGCCACAGCGTTGGTGATATGCACGATGTTGTAATACGTGATCGTCAAATGCTGGCCAGTGATGGTATGTTTGTACTGATTGCATCAGTTAATGCACGTTCTCGTAAACTGGTTAAATCCCCTGACATTATTTCTCGCGGGTTCGTTTATCTAAAAGAAAACCAAGAATTGCTTCGCGATGTCCGTATTCTAATAAAGAAAACAATCGAAAATGGAACAACTCCATTAACAGAAAATTCTGTAGAAGCAATAAAGGAATCTCTAGGTGAGCAAATCTCTAGAATTTTATTCCAAAAAAGTGGTAAACGCCCTTTGGTAATACCAGTAGTAATTGCGCTTTAATATTAGCTAAAAAAATAATATGGGTTTAACAAACATTTATACAAAAATACTATACACTGCTTATTTCTTCTTTTCTTGGGCGATAGGTTTTACGGTATATTCTAACTCTACAGTAATGGAGAACATTGCTGGTAGAAATAGTGTTGGTATTATATATGGATTAGCAGCAGCTACATCTTTAATCTTGTCTACTTGGGTTATACCTGGTGTTATTAAATCTATCGGTAATAGAAAGACAACAGGACTAGCTATATTACTGCAAATTGTTTCTATTTTAGGAATAGGATTAATTAATACACCTGTATTGTTTGGTATTTCTTTTATGCTGTTTTTGGCTAGTCAAATACTAATATCATTTAATTTTGATATATTCTTTGAACACAACACTAGCAAAGAAAACGGTGCAAAAGCGCGCGGCGCAGTTGTAGCACTTCAGCACGTAGGGCGAATGCTTGGGCCAATGATAGCAGCACTGATCACGATTAAAATGGGAATAAAGGCGCCATATGCAGTGTCTTTAATCTTAATTGCTGTAACTGGGTTATTACTTTATTTTGCAACAATACAATTCAAAGACAAAGCTTATCCCCCATCTTCTGTCTTTAAATCACTAAAAACAATAAGAGAACGACCAGCAATAAGAAAGTCTTTAACATCCGTACTGCTCTTGCAAATATTTTATGCATTAATGGTTACCTTTACACCTATTTATTTAGCAGATGCCATAGGTATAGGAGAAGAAGGACTTGGTTTAATCTTTACTGTGATGCTAACACCTTTTGTAATCCTGGGTTATCCAATTGGTAAACATATTGATTCTGGTGCTTCTGGACGCCGCATGGCGCGTTATGGGCTATTTATTATGGCTATTACAACCTTTTTAATTCCTTTTATAGCTACAAATTCTTTGATTATCTGGGGTGGAGTATTACTATTATCCCGTATTGGTGCTGTAATACTAGAAACTGCTGGTGAAGGAATCTTCTTTAAATCTATAAACGAGGAAGAAACGGAATTATTAGGTATAATGCGTGATATGGCTCCTATTGGGTATTTTATTGCTTCAGCAATTAGTGTTATCACACTGATATTTGGAGATATAAAACATATTTTCTATGTAGTAGGTATTATCTTAGTACTAGGAATATTAACAACAACTAAACAAAAAAAATATGCGAATCAATAAATATTTAAAAGACAAAGGTCTATCTACTCGTCGCGGTGCAGATGAACTAATTAAAAAAGGAGCCATTACCGTAAACGGTAAAAAGGCTACTTTGGGTATGGAAGTCTACGGTGATGACGATATAGTAATTGCTGGCAGTAAACCAGGAGTGCGAGAAGAAAAACTGTATTATATCGCTTATAACAAGCCTATGGGCGTACTAACAAACAAAGATGAAGCCGCAGGTAAAGATATTGTTTCTGTAACTAAATTCAAGGGCACTGATGGCCGCGACATAAAAGTATTCCCTGTTGGAAGACTAGATAAAGATTCTCATGGTCTTATTTTAATGACAAATGATGGACGCGTTACAGATAAATTACTTTCACCAAGATTCCTACACGAGAAAGAATACATCGTAACAACTGATAGACCATTTAATGATTTCTTCTTACAAAGCATGGCTAATGGTATCCGTATTGATGGATCAGTAACACGCAAAGCAAAAGTCGAGCGTAATTCTCCTAATAGTTTCTTCATAATTTTAACAGAAGGCAAAAAACGCCAAATCCGTAGAATGTGTGAAGCTCTGCATATTGATGTGGTGGATTTACAAAGAGTTAGAATAATGAATATTCTAATAGAAAAATTAAAGCCAGGAGAATATAGACATTTGACCATAGCAGAAAAGAAAACATTACTACAGTCATTATACATTCCGGAAAAAGATACAATGACAATGGCAATAATGCCGGTAAAAGTAGCAAAACCAAAAATTGAAAAACCTGTAGCAACTATAATAAAAACTAAAAAATCTAACAATCTTAGAACAGCAAAAAGTGCCAGACCAATGAAGTCAGCCCCAAGAAGAAAATCTAAATAATATAAAATAATAAAACCCCTCGCACTGCGAGGGGTTTTATTATTTTATTAGTTTTCGATTAATCTTAAACTATCCACGTTAAATGCTGTGCCGTAAGTCAAGAATTGTGTTGCGAAATTGAATTTCATTGTTGTTGGTTTTAATGGATTAGCACCTGCTTCAAATACTGGAAGAGTTGTAGTGGATTCCCCTGCATATTTTATAACAACACCACTACTAGTTCCAGACATTTCAAAAGGTTGAGGATAATTCTCTTGCCAATAACGATTAATAACTGACCCTAATGTGGCACCATTAGCATCAACCCATGTAGGACTAGGATGAGTATATGCTCTATATAACCGAATTATTACCTTACCTTGATCATCTAATATATACATATATGCGCCCTTGGGTGGGTTTTGGTTAACATCATAGACATCAGACAATGGCTGACTACCTACAAAACGCATATTACCAGTTATCTTCCATGAAGTTGCAGAATTACTGATAGGCAATGATCTTGTGACATAATAATTTTGCTTACCAGCACCAACAGAACTATAGCTCATCATTAGATCAATGTTATTTTTAGAATGAGACTTGCGAGATGTATCTACTTCCCAAATATCAGCAGTACTGGTATATCTATCGATATCTTTATTAACTGTTGGGTATCTACGCCAACCATTTGTATTATCAACCAATGTTGAATTAAATGGTAATCCGGCCATTAAATCTATTCCTGCAATGGGTTTTGTAGCGTAGCCAGTCACAGTTGTTGACTGCTCGGAGATACTACTGATGTTAGAAATCTTCCAGCGATGAAATCCAGCATGATCACCTTCATCAACATGATACAAATAATAATCACTACCTACTTTTACAAGATCAGTTGTTAGGGCATTACCTGCCATTTCTTCTGCAGCAGTGAAATCATCTGGATGTGTACCTTGAGATTCATATCGATTAGTACCAAATACGCTTACAAGCAATCCATTATCGTAAACATGGGAATATTGGTTTGTTTGACCTCCTGAATAAAATTCTCCATGGAATCCCCAAATAATGCTTTTATCTGCTACATCTATTTCGCTACCTCCAACCCTAGTTCCGTTACTTTTATTTGTATATGAACCATCTGTAGGATAAGGTCCCGAATAATTATCATGAAGAGCTTTAGCAGTTTTATAAGAATATCTATTAGTTCCAGTCTTAATACCACCCAAATGATAAACTCCTGCGTTAGACGCACTTAATCCATCTTTAAAAATTGTAACTACTCCGGATGATGTTAGTACCGGCGGCTGGATATAGAAACTTTCTGGGTTCATTAATGGATCCGTTGCTTGTACCGTAGGTACAGTAGCTATATTAACAGGTGTCCCATAGATTGGATTATTACTACTGTCGAATCCAGTAAGAGATGATTTTGTAATGTATCCACCGCTACCTACATTACCATCACCAGTTCTAGCCAATCTTAAAATTGAACCATCCTGCTGTATAGTTACATTTTCAAAATGGTTGAACTGAATACCAGTATATCTTGCGTAACCAGAAGATGGTAATTCGTATATTCTTCTGTCTACATATTTAATCCAAGGGGCATTTGGATCTGGAGAATATCCGTACTGAAACATTGCGTATGTTCTACCATTACTTAAAGTCATAACGTTTTCAGGAGTAGAGAAATCATTTAATGAATACCCAGGATCATTTAAACTGTATCTCCAATTACGTACCAATGTCCATGAGCCATTACTTGGAGAAAGTGGTTTTGAATAGTCAACTGCAAATTCAAGCATTTTAGGGAATACTCGCGTTGGATTATTTTTATCTACTGCACCAGCATAGGTTGCAGATAATTGCATTATATTATCAATAAAAGTTCTACTAGAGGAATAATGCTGTGCACGGAAATTCCCTTGGTCTCCTACCCAGAATGATCCATCAGGTTGAAATGCAATGAATGTTGACCCATTTTTAATATCACTAAATGTGTCATTGAAATAAAATTTATTATTAGTCACAGCCGGATCAGTAGCATAACCGCCAGCTTGTCCCAGTGTCCAAGAAGAAGAACCGCTACTGTTAGAATACGCTTTAACTTGTTGTGATGTGCCGCCATCAGCTATTACCACTGTTAGATTATCTGGAGATACTGCAATATCTAATGGTTCAACCAACCCAGTTAATGTTAGCGTTGCACTAGTTAATGTACCATTAGAATTAACTGTATGTTTAGAAACAGTATTTGTCCCAGAAATAACCCAAAGATTATCACTTCCATCAATCGCCATAGAGCGAGGAGTTGTCATTGAAATTGTTTGAGCAAGTGCACCTGTAGTTTTATTAAAAACATGAATTTCATTCATTTTACTATGAGATACAAATAGGTAGCTACCAATCTTTTGTACAGCCATACCTGTAACAGTTGCATTAGCATTTGTTTGATATGCATCGATTGCACTAGCTACGGTTCTTCCATATGTTAATGGCATTGAGACGCCGCTACTGAATGTTACGTTACTGTCATCACTAACTTTTGTAGCTCGAACAAAATTTCTTTCCACATTATTAGAATCAAGACCTCCCCAATATACGTTAGTGCCATCTGTGGTAACAGTAGTTACTGCCATTTCAGAACCATATTGGTGTGGGTCTATAGACCATTTACCAGCGTTAGGATCAGTAGTATCAAAACGGCTAAGAGCAGTAGAACCTTCATCATACCCCGCAGCATAAAAAGATTTTGTTCCGGTTATGGCCATATCAGAAATAGCACCATAATACTGTCTAAATACGCGACTACCTGTTTTCGGAGTCGACGTATTCCCCACAACCCCTTCCCACGTATAAGTCACATTGTTAGATAATACTTTGATATTGTATACGGATGTATTAGTAACTATAAGATTTCCTTCATCATCTTTCCCATCCCAATATTCTACGTGTCTTCCTGATGTATATGTAATACCAGACCAGAGAGTACGGACAAGAACATCGTTTTGGTCATAGACTCCTGCTGATGTTTTAGCAGATAATGTTAATGTGAAAGCGAATTGACCGTTAGTTAGTGCATCTGGGTCAGGAGGAGTATCAATACCATTGATTGTGATAGTTAATGTTGCTGTAGATGTTCCGAGTCTGCTGTCATCTAGTGTATATGTAGCAACAGGTACTGCTCCTGTATAGTCAGTGGCAGGAGTAAATGAATATAGTCCATTAGAGTTAATCACAAGAGAACCAACACCTGTAATAGTTTTGGTTGTACCTGGAGTTGTAGCAACACCTTCAACAGAGTAGCTGGTAACGGTTAGGGTGTCATTGTCTTGGTCTGTATCGTTAGTTAATACGTTTCCAGAGACAGTACCATTTTGTACAACAGTGTCTGTATCGTTAACTCCAACTGGAGAACGATTAGAGTTAGGGGTGATAGTTAATACAAGTGAAGCAAAAGCAGTTCCTCCTTTTCCGTCAGATACTTGGTATGTGATGATAGGGACAGATCCAAAGTAGTTAGTTAGAGGTGTGAATGTGTATGCACCATTTGTATTGATTGTGATAGTTCCGACTCCGTCTAGAATGACAGAAGTACCGACTGTGAATGTAGTTCCAGCTGCAATGAAGTTAACTACGGTTAAAGTATCTCCGTCTGGATCTGTATCGTTTGTTAATACGTTGCCAGTGGCAGAAGCGTTTGATCCGTTAGTGCCAGTATCGTTTAGTGGGGTTGGGTTT
>CAYJCX010000022.1:0-10304 GCA_964368775.1 uncultured Candidatus Saccharibacteria bacterium
TCCCAAGGGTATGGCTGTTCGCCATTTAAAAAGGTACGCGAGCTGGGTTCAAACCGTCGTGAGACAGGTTGGTCTCCTATCTACTGCAGGCGTTGATTTTTGAGGAGAGCTGCCCCTAGTACGAGAGGACCGGGGTGGACTGATCTCTGGTGTACCGGCTCTTGCGTCAGCAGGACCGCCGGGTAGCTATATCGGGCACAGATAACTTCTGAAAGCATCTAAGAAGGAAGCTGCCTCCAAGATAATAAATCGTTACGAGGGACGTAAGAGATGATTACGTTGATAGGCGTTAAGTGTAAGCACAGCAATGTGTTCAGCTGAGACGTACTAATGACCCCATCTTATCAGGAACTATGTAAATCATTTTATATGTTTTATTTGTTTTTTTCTGAACTCGTATATTGTAATTCAATAACGCTGATTTGCATGCTCTATGTAGGTGTTCAGGTTTCCGTTCTCCTGATTTGACGCAGTGGAACCACCTCTTCCCATTCCGAACAGAGAAGTGAAACGCTGTAGTGCCGATGATACTATTTTTAATGGAAAAGTAGGTAGTCGGGAGAACAGAGATCTGAACTTTATGTAAAAGTTGAAAAATCCCTATGATTTTATATCGTAGGGTTTTTTTATTTGTGCTACAATAGCCATATATGTCATGGCGATCTCGTAGACAAGGAACTTATTTTGGCGCATTCGGCGTTATTGTTTTAATTGTACTTACGGTGATTCTTTACCCAGTATTAAACAAGCCTGCTACATGTGGTGATAAAAAACAAAATGGCACAGAGACAGGGGTAGACTGCGGGGGACAATGCGCACTGTATTGTCCTAAGACTGTTGCATTGCCGCGTGTGGACTTTGCAGCGGTATTCCCAGTAGACGAAGGTGTATATAATGCTGTAGCTCTTTTAACAGCAACAGACGCTAAAGCTGGGTCTAAGAAAGCCGGTTATGTTGTGACGCTGTACGACGAGGGTGGTCAAATAATTAATGAGACAAAAGGTACTACATTTATTCCTACTGCTAGTCAGTTTGCGGTATTTGTTCCACAAATTCGCACCGAGGTTCGCGTACCTGTGCGAGCTCGTTTTCAATGGGACGAAGATATAATTTATTTTGAAAAATTAAATTTTAATAGTAACACACTGCCAATAGAAGTATCTTCTTGGAAACCAGAAACAATTCTTGCAATGGAACGTCTTAGTGTCGTGGTGACTAATTCTGCATTTAACCCAATTCCAGAATCTGAATATATCGTTATTGTGTATGACGAAAAAGACGAACCAATTGCAGCTAGTAAAACAGTTGCTATTATTGGAGCTCGCAGTAGCGCTGAACTATTTTTCTCTTGGCCTTATGAATTCAAAAAGACTCCGAAACGCTATGAATTGGTCAAACGTGTGAACCCTTTTACTTATGCCAAATAGATCGCATCTTCTTGCACAATTAAAAAATATAGATTGGGTCTTATTTCTAGCTATTGTGCCAATACTATTAGCAGGTCTGGGGGCATTATGGCCACTGTCAGGGGATAATTTATTTTTCCATAAACAACTTATTTCTATTACGATTTCTTTGATTGTTTTTTTTGGGGCGTCTATGATTGATCCCCGAATATTTCGTAAATCGTCTTTTATACTTAGTGTTTACGGGGTGTGTCTTTTTATATTGCTTTTACTATTTGCTGTAGGTAAATTTTCTAATGGAGCACAGTCTTGGTTTTCTTTTGGGCTTTTTGCTTTTCAACCAGTGGATTTAATGAAAATAATTTTAGTTTTAATTTTAGCTAAATATTTTTCTCGGAGACATGTGGAAATTGCGCACTTTCGGCATATTGTTGTTTCTGGATTTTATATGCTCATTCCTTTTCTTCTGGTATTTTTTCAGCCGGACTTTGGGTCAGCAATGATATTATTAATTGTGTGGTTTGGGATGGTTTTGGCGTCAGGGCTTTCTCGTAAACATATGATCATACTTAGCATCATTGGGGCTATAATTTTTTCCAGTTTATATATGTTTGTTTTTGAAGATTATCAAAAAAAACGTATTGGTAACTTTTTAAACCCATTGTCTGATATACACGGCTCGGGATACAATGTGTTGCAGTCTACTATTGCTGTTGGCTCGGGGCAATCTTTTGGCAAAGGTCTGGGTTTTGGAACGCAGTCCCGTTTGCAGTTTTTACCTGAATATGAGACAGACTTTATATTTGCAGCTTTTGCTGAAGAATGGGGTTTTGTAGGTGTTATAATATTATTAATTCTATATACTATAGTAATCCTGAGAATATTAATGACAGCGCTTTATGGGTCTAGTAATTTTGAGATACTTTTTGGTATAGGATTAGCATTAGTATTTTTGTCGCATATTGTTATTAATATTGGTATGAATATGGGTATAATGCCTGTGACTGGTATTACATTGCCTTTTATGAGCTATGGCGGATCACACCTGATTGCTTCGTTTTTTGGATTAGGGATATTGCAAGCAATGCGCAAATATAGCCGGTCATTCCACAGGGATGATATTAAAAAAGAATTTTTAGGATTAGAGAAAGAATATGGTGTTTAACGGAAAAGAATTTAGTCAAAAGATTTTAGCTGATTTAAAAAAAGAAATCAGTACTTTAGATTTTGTTCCAGAATTTTCTGATATCTTGGTTTCCACAGATGGGCCATCAGTTCGTTATGTAAAAATGAAAGCCAAAGTAGCCGGGGAGATAGGGATAAACTTTATAGATGGAACACTGGATATGGAATCTACTACAGAAGATATTATCCTAAAAATAAAAGAATTATCAGAGCGTCCTAATATGTGCGGTATTATAGTGCAATTACCATTGCCAGATCATATTAATACTAACGCTGTTTTAAATTCTGTACCCTTGAATTTAGATGTAGATGGATTGTCTAATGCTTATTCTGAAAAATTTTATACAGAAACAAATTCTATAAATGGCATAATCATGCCAACAGTTCTAGCTGTAAAAAAGATTTTAGATATTGCGACTGGGGGTGATTTATCCGGTAAAAATATTGCTATCGTTGGGCAGGGACGTCTGGTGGGTAAACCTATTACACATTTGTTATTCACGCAATCTAGTCTAATAGAAACAATAGATAGAGAAACTAATTTAGAAAAAAGGAAAACTATTTTGGCTGGTGCAGATATCATTATTACTGCTGTGGGTAAGCCAGGGGTTGTTACAGGTAGTGATATTAAAGACGGCGCAATTGTAATAGATGCCGGGACATTAGAAGTGGGCAATGTTTTATTGGGTGATGCTGATTTTGAAACTATGAAAAATAAAGTTATTTTTATTACCCCAACACCAGGCGGAGTAGGCCCAGTAACAGTAGCATCACTAATGGAAAATGTAGTAAATGTAGCCAAGAATAAAAAAAATGCATAGCCCAATTTTTATTTATTTAAATAGTTTTATTGGTAAATCAATTGTGTTTGATGGGCTGGTGGTCGTTTTTGCACGTTATTTCCAATACATTGTTATTGTGTATGCTTTGATTCTGATGTATCGCACATTGGTGAACCGTGACCCAGATTTAAATCCACGATTGTATATTCATAAAGCTATATCCGAAGCGGTTTGGATATTTGGTAGTGTTGCAGCTGCATTTACTGTGACAGCTATTATGAAAATATCTTTTGCTATACCTCGCCCATTTCTTTCTGGGATAGAGCCATTATTTATTCATGGTGGTTATAATTCTTTCCCATCAGGGCATGCTACGGTTTTTGCGGCTCTTACTGTTTCTATGTTTTTATTTCACCACAAGCGTGGTTGGTGGTTTTTTGCGTCAGCATTGGCTATTGGCGGAGCACGAGTTATGGCAGGAGTACATTACCCAATAGACATAATAGCGGGGTACATAGTTGGAGCAGTATCCGCATATTTGGTATATATATTTATCCGTCCAAGATTAACAAAGTATCTACATATGTTTGAATATTAGTATGTCTTTTTTCCAGATACTACTACTTAGTTTTATAGAAGGCATAACAGAATTCTTGCCTGTGTCTTCTACGGCACATCTTTTTTTGGGTTCTAAAATATTAGATATACCTCAAACTAATTCTCTATCTACTTTTATTATTGCTATTCAAATTGGGGCTATTATTGCTGGAGCTATATTCATATTAAGAACTATTAAGATCACAAAAAAAGTTTTTACAAATGCTGTCATTGCATTTGTGCCAACAGCTATAATTGGATTTTTAGTTTATCCATTTGTTAAAAATATTTTATTTGGTAATTTATCTGTAATCGCCGGGGCGTTATTAATTGGCGGTATTGTGATTTTACTGGTGGATAAAAAAGGGGACGCTTCTGATTTCGCTCCTACAGAAAAAGAATTATCTTATAAAAATGCATTTATACTTGGTTTGGTACAAACACTGGCTTTTATTCCTGGGGTTTCAAGATCTGGGGCGCTTATAATTGGCGGGGGATTATTAAAATATTCTCGCCAGTCCATTGTTATTTTTACATTCTTACTGGGTCTGCCAACACTACTGGCTGCGACTATTTATGACTTATATAAATCTCGAGATATTTTAACAATGTCTTTAGGTTACGAAATTATCCTAGGTGCTGTTATTTCTGGAATTATTGCTTATGTTGTTGCGCGCTGGTTTTTGAAATACATTACCAATCATACATTTAAAATCTTCGGCTATTACCGAATTGTGCTTGGTCTAATTCTTCTAATTTTTTTTGTATAAAAAAATGGCATCGGATATTTCCGATGCCATCAATATGTGTTGGTGAGATTACCTTACTTTAAAAGTGAATGGTATAAACATTCCAATGTATACAGCAGGTCTCCATTTTTGACTACTGCTACCTCCGATTTCAATGAATCCAGTAGCTGCGCCATCTTTTAGTGGTGTTCCAAACCCTATACCTAAGTATTCATCTTTTATTAAAGTGGATTTTGTGGCCACAATATAAGATAGAAATTTAGGAGTAAAGCTGTAACCCTGGGCCATGCCGTAGGAGTTAAATGAAAAAGAGTAGAACATAACGTTGAAAGATTTTCCTTTGGTTGTTGTTAACCCCGTAAACAGATTCAGTAAAGGCTTACTGGCATCTGGTTTTTTGAGATCAAACGATCCCTGGGGGACAAGTGTTAACCCAAATCTCATTTCAAGTTTTTTTGTTTGGGATTTAGCTGATATTGTAGAAATCAGCAATAGTAATATTATTGATAAGTTTTTCATGATTAAATATATATAGTTGATCAGACACATTATAGCATACTTTTATAAAAAAAGCAATAGCTATAAAGCCTAATAAATTCAGTAGATTTATGCCTATTTCCATGCTAAACTATGCAAGTTATTAGGTAATATCTTTTTACAGAAAGCTTTAAATTTCTATGTGGAAACGACGAATCACCGCGCTACTGATACTAATTATCGTAGTAGCCTGCGGAATGTTTATTTATAAGAGTGAACCAGCATTATCTGGAAGAAACGAGACTGGGTTTTTTAACAAACCATTTCGTCTTGGACTTGATCTATCTGGCGGGACACAGTTAATTTACCGTGCAGATACATCAAAATTATCAGGGGCAGACACTGGTGCTGCAATGGAATCTTTGCGTGAAATATTGGAACGTCGCGTAAACAGCTTTGGTGTATCCGAAGCAGTTGTTCGTACACAGTCTGCAAACTTTGCAAACGGCAACGAAGAACGTCTTACTATTGAACTTCCTGGTATTACTGACGTAGCGCAAGCTGTGGCATTAATTGGACAAACTCCAACACTTGAATTCAAAGTAGAACGTAATAAAGACGAACCAATCCCTGTAAAGGTTGGAGCAGACGGAAAACTTGATCTTGGTAGTATTGACCAATATGTATCATCAGGTCTTGATGGGCGTTATTTTAAACGAGCTGATGTAACATTTAATCCAACAACTGGTATACCTACTGTTTCTATTTCTTGGAATGATGAAGGTGCAAAACTTTTTGAAAAAATTACAGGAGAAAATATTGGTAAATCTATTGCGATATATCTTGATGGTGCAATGATTTCTGCCCCTACAGTTAACGAAGCTATTAGCGGCGGCCAAGCTGTTATTTCTGGAAACTTTGATACCAAAGAAGCGCGCGATTTAGCACGTAGACTAAACTCTGGGGCATTGCCTGTACCAATAGAATTGATCTCTACTTCTAACATTGGGGCAACACTTGGTGCTGCAGCAACAGCGGCTGGCGTCAAAGCAGGACTGATTGGGATTATAGCTATAGCGCTGTGTATGCTGCTATGGTACCGTTTGCCAGGAGTTATTGCAGTTCTTAACTTAGCTATTTATGCGGTTATAATGCTTGTAGTATTTAAATTGTGGCCAGTTACACTAACTGCTGCTGGTATTGCTGGATTTATTATTTCCATTGGTATTGCTGTGGATGCAAACATTCTTGTTTTTGAGAGAATGAAAGAAGAAGTTCGCCATGGCGGAACTATTCGCGATGGTTTAAACGCAGGATTTTCAAAAGCTTGGAATTCTGTACGTGATTCTAATACATCATCTTTAATTACTGCATTTATTCTATATACTGCAGGTACTGCTTTGATTAAATCTTTTGCATTTACTTTCTTCCTTGGTACATTGGTATCACTATTTGTGGCTTATGTTGTTAGTAAGACATTCTTCCGCGTATTGCCATTAGGCAAGGAAGGTAAACTTGCACAATTCTTGTTTGGGTCAGGGTTTAAAAATGCTAAGACTGAAAATAAATAATTTATGAAAATCATTAAATACAAACACATTTTTCTTTGGATTTCTGTATGTCTTGTAGCTTTATCTGCTGCATCTATGGCGTACTTTGGATTTCGTCCTGGAATCGACTTTAAAGGGGGAACAGCTATAGAAGTAAAATGGAGCGATGCCAAGCCAGAAGCCGATGCTATAAAATCTTTATTTACTGGTATAGAGGGAGCTCCTGAAATTTTGGTTCAGCCATTAGGTTCTAATAGTTATGAACTAAAAATGCATGAAGTTAGCCCGGCGGAACGCGAAGCAATAACTAATACTATTGCAGCTAAATACCCTGGTATGGAAGTAATTGGGTATACATCTATTGGTCCATCAGTAGGTAAAGAATTATTACGTAAATCTATAATGTCTATTATCTTGGTATCTCTTGGAATAGTCTTGTTTATTGCATATTCTTTCCGCAAGGTATCTTACCCTGTAAAATCTTGGAAATACGGTGTAGCTGCTATTGTTACGTTACTCCACGACGTTATGATCCCAACCGGAGTATTTGTGGCATTGTCTAGTATTTATAATATAGAAATTGATACATTGTTTGTGGTATCTCTATTAACAATTCTTGGGCTTTCTGTTTCAGATACTATTGTTGTGTTTGACCGTGTTCGTGAGAATTTAAGTAAATCAAAGTCCAGTGTTCCTTTTGGAGAGACTGTTGGTAAAAGTATAGACGAAGTTTATAGTAGATCTATTATGACATCTCTTACTGTTATTTTGGCATTGATTGCTCTTGCAGTATGGGGGCCAGATTCTACACGTATCTTGGCTATAATGCTAACAGCTGGAATGTTCTTTGGAACATATTCATCTATCTTCTTGGCATCACCATTGCTTGTTGTGTGGCAAGAATATTCTGATAAGAAAAAACTAAAGGCATAAAAAGCAAAATAAAAACCCCGTCTTAATGACGGGGTTTTGTTTTTAAAAAATTTTCTTTTTTGACCTAAATTTAGTCTGCCGGAATAGGCATAGAATTGTTACCGGTTATGGCAGGATTGGCCGCGGACCAGGTAATTTTTTCTTTTTTCAAACAAGCTGCTATATTGGAGGACTCATCACTTATGGTAGTAAAATTAATATTACCTATAATGGGGCCCGGCCTGGCACGCTGTATGTTGGCTCTTTTCAAAATTGTGCCCAGCAGGATGTTCGCATTATCCTGGTTCACAGGATCGTAGCTGGCATTGCCGATGGATACCGGTGGAACTTCTTTTTTTAAAATAATATTAGTGTTTTCATTGCCAGGCGGAGATTTTGCCCAGGCGTGTGGCGTTTTTGTGACTATTGCTACTAGCAACAGGATCACTGTTAAAATTTTTTTCATAAACTGTCGTTTGTTTAAGATTGGTAGTATTATATACCATACTAGAAATTTGTCAATAGCGCCCCATCCTAACCCTCCCTTTGGCAAGGAAGGGGATAGATTATGCTATAATAATGGCATATGACAAAGTATTTTTTAATTGCCGCGATATTACTAGTATTATACGTAATTTCTTTATTTAATCGTTTTACAAGACTGCGTAACCGCACCGAAGAAGCTTGGGCAGATATAGAGACCCAGTTAAAGCGCCGTTATGATCTTATCCCTAATTTGGTAAACACAGTAAAAGGCTACGCTACCCACGAGACTACTGCATTTGAAAATGTAACCAAAGCTCGCACTATGGCTATGTCTGGCGGAGGAGCAACTGCAGACCATGCACAAGCTGAGAATATGCTAACAGGAGCACTAAAAAGTATTTTTGCAATTGCAGAAGCTTATCCAGATTTGAAAGCAAATACAAATTTCTTGGAATTACAACGTGAATTATCTGATACAGAAAACAAGATTCAAGCAGCTCGCAGATTTTACAATGCTAATGTTCGTGATTTAACTACTGCTATTCAAGTTTTCCCAGGTAACATAATTGCTAAAATGTTTAATTTTACAAAAATGGACTATTTCGATATAGAAGACAACGGAGTAGAAAGTAAGCCTGTAGAAGTAAAGTTTTAAAAGTTAATTTAAAATTTATATGGAAAATATACCAAAGCCATCAAACAAAACCCCCATCATTATTATCTTACTGGCTTTAGCTATCTTAGGATTTATGTTTCTAAAGCCTAAAGCTATTACACCTAACGAAAATATAAATGTAGTGCCAACAGTTATGGGCAACGCAGGGGATTTGGTATCATTTTCTGTGGCTCCTGGCGGCGTAGTGTCTGGACCAATGGTTTTAACTGGTTCTGTTAAAAATGCTTATTTTTTTGAAGCTAATATTCTTGTAAAAATAAAAGATGTTAATCTAAATACATTACTATCTACCAACGGTACGGCTACTACTGACTGGATGACGGTCAACCCTGTGTCATTTACATCCAATGTTAACTTTACTGGTCTGCCGTTGGGTCCAGCTTATATAGTGTTAGAAAATGATAATCCATCTGACGACCCAAATCTTTCAAAGCAAATTATAATTCCAATTGTAATTAACTAAAAATGATTAAACAACATAAACGCCAAGCAACATCTTTGCGAAAGATTTCGCTTGGTGTTTTGTTTTTTATTTTTGGAATTTATTTTATATCGCCGCAAATTTCTAACGCACAAGAATCTAGATCTTATTCGTATCCCAATATTGACTTTTTATTTGTAGTTCATGAAGACACAACTGTAGATGTAGAAGAAAAAGAAACCTTTAATTTTAAAGGTGAATACCATGAAGGCTGGCGTTCTTTGGTTTTAAATAAAGTTGATGCTATTACAGACATAAAGATAACTGATGCTACTACAGGTCAATCACTTAAATTTAGTAATACAGAATTAAATAAATTAAGCTCTACTAGCTGGGGTAAATATACTGTAACTCAAAAAGATGGAGTCAAAAATATTATTTGGTATTACAATGAAAAAGATTCTACGCATACTTGGATAATTCATTACAAGCTTCATGGAGCTATAGGATTTTATAATGATCACGATGAACTGTATTGGAATTTGTTTACAAATTTTACAGTACCAATTGACCATGTAAATGCGACTGTAATATTACCTAAAGCAAGTTCTATGAATTTGCCTTTTTCTGCATATCGGACTAATACAAAATTACCTATCCAAAAAGAAAAAATAGACTCTAAGACTTTTTATTTTTCGGCAGATAATATCTATCCAGAAGAAGCTGTAACAATAGCACCAGGTTGGGACAAAGGAATTGTTGACCAATCAGCATATAAGGTTGATCTTATTAAAAGCTATTGGGGGTTTATACTGGGCCTTTTACTTGTATTACTGGCTACTGTTTGGGCGATTATTCGTTGGTATATTTTGGAGAAACGTCCAATGAATCATATGACAATCGTACCTCAATACGAACCTCCACAAAATCTACCCCCAGCAATGGCCGAACTTATTATGAAAGAAAGTATTTCTAAAAAGGCTTGGCCGGCAACTATTGTAGATTTAGCCTGTAGGGGGTATTTAACTATATCAGAAGATAAAATACCTCTTAAAAAAAGAAT
>CAYJCX010000023.1:0-2315 GCA_964368775.1 uncultured Candidatus Saccharibacteria bacterium
TTGGAAGGTTTGAATAGTCTTTGTTATTAAAATCAAAGACACCAATTGGTTGACCTAATATGTCGAATACTTCAACTTTTACGTTTTCAGTCAAAAGACTAATAGGCAATATACCAACAGACCATGTTTGTACCTTTATTGGGGTGATATACGATATTATGTATACAGGACCCTTGTCGCAGTTTGCGGCAAAAGATAAATACCATGTTTGTGCTGGCACATTTGCAATTACAAATTCAAACTGTTTACCATTCTCTGTCGTGGTGGTTTTTGCTGATTCATAATCGGCTCCACTAGAAGTAAAGTCGGTTGCTTTGTCAGCAATCATCATCCACGCGCGTGATGTACCTCCGGCTGGTGTAGTAATGGTCCCAATTCCATGGATATCCACGTTATTGTTACCATTGGCTTCAAACCAAATTGTTCCAGCGGTGATACCAAGTTGTGACGGCATTGTTGCTGTTGTATATGTATAAGGCCCATCAAAATTTTTACCATATCGGTTATAAGCTACAACTTGATACCAGATAGTCTGGTTATAAGTTATACCTGTTTTAGCGAGCATGGTTATTTTTTTGTTTCCATTACCAGTAATCAAAACAGAATCGCTTCTGTTCGTTAAAGATGTTTTCGAAGGCCCATATAATATATAACCCCAAGTGCTGTCATTGTTAGCATTTGTCCAAGCTGAGACACTTATCGAAGTTCCATTATTCCAAACCGAATCCTGACGAATAGGGGGAGGTGTTTTAGAAATGATAGGTGTAGCTTTTTCCGTACTGATACTTACACTGCCGGCCGCGTTGGTTAGTTTAAAATCAAAATATAAATCTATTCCCGAAGGTCCATAATAAATAAATTGTAAACTATGCCAATTTGTGTCCGCAAGTAAAGATACAGTGCTTGCTTTCGACATTAAATTCGAATTAAGCCCTTTTCTTCCTTCCAGAACGCATTTCACATTTGATTTGTAACGCACTATCATATCCACTGTATCGCTGGCGCTGTGTCCTGGCTTTTTAAACCATTCAAGCTTGCAAATAATGGGTCTGGGTAATACGTTTACTTTTGGCATAGGCAGTATTGCCCATACGAATGTGCCGGTTGCTGTGTCGGTTAATTTCAACCGAAGCCAAAATGTTAAAGAAACAGGGAATGTCCATGTTCTTTTAATCAGTTTGCCATTCATAGTTGAATCAATCCAGGTAGTATCAAAGGCTGCTGAAAATGTCGAACTACTGGTGTCTGGAAGCAAATAATAAAATGCTTCACATCTTACAGATCCAGGTACGCCTTTAATAAGGAACCGGTGTTCATAGTGGACCGCCATGTTAGTGTCCGTGACGCTAATGATGGTGTCCGCAAGGGTGATTGCTTTTGCGTTTGTGTTAAAGAACAAACTCATCGCAGCTAATAATAGGCTGCGGAATAGGATTTGGGTTAAATTTTCCATTTATTTTGTTGGTTTTGATTGTTTTTGAAGATATTGTTTATTAGCACCATTATAGCACCTTTTGGGTATAAAGTCAATATATAGGTTGACAAAATCAAGCCTGGGTGATATAATTGCGCTATGAAAAAGATATATACATTTTTCGCTATATTTATGTTTCTAGCTACTGCTGGGACGGCTTTTGCTGCTAGTCCAGCTATTCAGCTAACTGGGTCAACCCCAATTAGTAATACGCAAGTAAAGCTAGAAGCTTTCTATTCATTAGGAGATGCTCAGTCTCTTGATCTATACTTTTATTGGGATAATATTTGTGGTGTTTTTGCTAACCAATCACAAGCTTACACAGTAAACAGTGCTTCTGGTTATATTTCTTACACTGTAACTGTTCCACAATCTGGAACATACTGTTACAAGGTTTCTGGTATGAAGCACATGGCAGATGGTACTTCTGACTTTATAGACAGTGGGTCGCCATCATCAAAAGTCTTTACTACTACAAATACTAACAATAATACTAGTGCACCTGCAGTACAAAATACTGGCGCAACAAGTGTTACAAATACATCAGCACTTTTAAATGCATACTATACATCTGGGAATTCTAGTACTTCAAACATTTATTTTATGTACGGGACATCTAACCAAGGTACAGTAAATAAATCTTCAGAAATAGCTCAATCTAGTACTAGTGGGGATGTAGCAACTACAATTTCTGGATTATCTGCAAATACTGCATATGTGTACCGTGCTTATATTCGTACATCATATGGAACTGTTTCTGCTGTTTCAAACGGAACTTTTACTACAACAGGTGGTAATAATACAAATTATTGTGATATTAATTCTTTCTACGCAGATGCAA
>CAYJCX010000023.1:2415-9964 GCA_964368775.1 uncultured Candidatus Saccharibacteria bacterium
GGTCTTTTATTTTGATATCTCACTTCTGCCAGCGGGTGCGAACCCCAACACAAATGCCTACGTGAGTGCAGCCGCCAGCAGGCGGGAGACATCGTTTATCTAGTATAGGCAACATTCTCTAAATAAGCAAGAACTCCCTCCATAAGGAGGGAGTTACTTGATATTTGTATGCATACTATAAGCCGGATTCTGTACCCCGCAATGCGGGGCGATAACCATTTACCTTGCTTCTTTGTTACCAAAGAAATCTTTGCAGCACTCCTGAATAAATCAGGCACGGCCTTGCATCCACGTATAGATTTAGCCGTTTCACTCCTACTAAAAGGATTCGTCACTGTTCGCACTACGCCGCTTGCGCGGGATGGGGGTTACCCACTACGCTTTATAGAGATAAATCTCTACTTGAATGTCCGGACTTTCCTCACTCTACTATTACTAGCAGTCGCGCGGTTATCCGTATGCACGAGTTATTTATAGTATACTTTTACTCCTTTGTCTAGCCCGGACTTTAGTCTTTGTCCTGCTGGCATTTCTATTACATATTTAGCTAATCTTTCTGGATAGTAAACAGTAGGGTAGGTAGAAGGTGAAACATCATCAAAATAATTTATAACATTCCATTCATCATCTAAATAAACTACATCAATATTGATTAACATGTCTTTCATCCAGATACCGTAGTGGTCAGACTTTTCAAAAATAAAAAGCATAACTTTATTATTTTCTAATTTTTTAGTACCAGACAAGCCTTTCTCTCTTTTTTGTGGTGTGTCAGAAATTAATGCAGAATAATTTTTATTTGGGGTCTGTATTTTTGGGGACTGGTTTTGTGTATATATCCACAGTCCTGTAAATATCGTTATAATAATAGCTATAATGATGTACGTCTTTTTCATATTTATATAATATCATAATAATAGAGTAATATAAATACATTAGCGTACTAGTATATAATTACATTTGATTATTTTTTAAAAAATAATTTATAAAGTTATCCACAGTAATATAACAAATTTACTTGCAGTGAATATTTTTTTGCGGGAAAATGTATGTAGTGAGATGCGGACACAAATATTTTTTAAAATTAATTAAAAAAATTGGTCGACCCGCGAATTCACGTTAGTAATATTACGTAACAAACTATATGCCAGCAAAAAAGAAAGCAGCTAAGAAAAAGGTTGCAAAAAAGACTGTTAAAAAAACAGTTAAAAAGGCTACAAAAAAAGCAGCTCCAAAAAAGAAGGCTGCTAAAAAGAAGAAATAATTTTTCTTCATTTTACAAAACTCCCTCTCTATCGGGGGGTTTTTGTTTTTCTGTTTCTTATTTTTGCTGACTCGATTTTAGGGTCATTTTATGCTATAGTTTTTTTATGTCATTTTTATCAAACTTTTTCGAAAATGAGTCAAAATCCTTCATTTCGAGTGTAAAACCTATAGTCAAAGCCATCAATGATTTAGAGCCATCCGTCCAGGTGCTAAGTAATGAGCAGCTTAAAGCTAAAACTACCGAATTTAAAGACCGTTTAAATAAGGGCGAAACTTTGGATTCCATACTACCAGAAGCTTTTGCTGTAGTTCGCGAAGCAGCAAGCCGTATTTTAGGCGAGCGTCATTACGATGTGCAGCTTATTGGGGGTATCGCTCTGCATCGCGGCAATATTGCTGAAATGCGCACAGGAGAAGGTAAAACTCTCGTTGCAACATTGCCTGCATATTTGCATGCTTTAACTGGCCAAGGTGTCCACGTTGTTACTGTTAACGACTATTTGGCGCGTCGCGACGGAGCATGGATGGGTCCTATATTTGCTGCACTTGATATTAGTCTATCTGTAGTTAATTCTCAAAACGTATCTTATATATATGATGCCGAAGTAAAAAAGACATCAGAAGAAGATGAGATTTCATCTTATAAAGTAGATTATGATAATTTGCGTACGATTTCTAGAAAAGATGCTTATGCAGCAGACATTACTTATGGTACAAACAATGAATATGGGTTTGATTATTTGAGAGACAATCTAGCTACAAATCTAGACCATGTAACTCAGCGTTCACATGTCTTTGCTATTGTAGATGAAATAGACTCGATTCTAATCGATGAAGCGCGTACTCCACTAATCATTTCTACAGAAGCAGCAGATTCTAGTGATTTATATAAAACTTGTTCTATGATTGCAGGATCTTTGACTCCAGAGGAAGACTATACAATGGATGAAAAGCACAAATCTATTGCTTTGACTGAATCAGGAATTCTAAAAACAGAAAAAGCTTTAGATGTAGATAATATTTATACAGAAAAAGGAATCAAGTTTGTGCACCATATAGAAAATGCTGTTAGAGCACGCGCACTCTATCTAATAGATCGCGATTATGTGGTTAAAGACAAAGAAGTCATAATTGTTGATACTTTTACAGGACGTTTGCAGCCGGGGCGCAGATGGTCTGACGGACTGCACCAAGCTATTGAAGCCAAAGAAGGTGTAATGGTCCAAAAAGAAACCAAAACTGTTGCTAGTATTACATTTCAAAACTATTTCCGCTTTTACGAGCGTGTTTGTGGTATGACTGGTACAGCGGATACTTCTGCTGAAGAATTTCGCAAGGTTTATAATCTAGGGGTTATTGTTATTCCAACACATAGACCTGTCCAAAGAAAAGATTTACCAGATTTGATATATCAAACAGAAAAGGCTAAATTCCGAGCCATTGCTGAGAGAGTCAAGGAAATCCATAAAACTGGTCAACCAGTTCTAATTGGTACTGTGTCTATTGATAAAAACGAAATACTTTCAGCTTATCTCAAAGCTTCCGGTGTTCCTCATACAGTACTCAACGCAAAGAACCATGAAAGCGAAGGAGAACTAATTGCTGCTGCTGGAAGACGCGGGGCAGTAGTAGTAGCTACTAACATGGCTGGACGTGGAGTCGACATTAAACTAGGCGGAGTCCCATTTGATAAAGAAAAGCATGCTGAGATTAAAGAGCTTGGAGGTTTACACGTTATTGGGTCCGAGCGTCATGAAGCTCGCCGTATTGATAACCAGCTGCGAGGCCGCGCAGGACGTCAAGGTGACCCTGGTCAAACTCAATTTTTTGCATCACTGGATGATGATCTAATGCGCGTATTCGGAGGTGACAGACTAAAGTCTATTATGACTAAATTCAAATTCCCTGAAGATATGCCAATAGAAAATGGTATGGTTTCTAAGACACTGGAGAATGCTCAGTCTAAAATAGAAGGTTTCCATTTTGATTCCCGTAAGCAGACATTAGAATATGATGATGTTTTAAATGTTCAACGCAAGACTATATATACTAAAAGAAAGAGTATTTTATTTGGAGATCATGAGACTATTAAAGCTGAACTTGAGACTATTTCTATTGGTGAAGAGGGAATGGATAGCCTAATAGAAGAAAAGAAGAAATTAGTAGGTGAGCAAAACTTTTTTGAAACAGTAAAAAGACTAATGCTGTATAGCATGGACATCCACTGGCAGGAACACCTAGAAATGATGGATTATGCCCGTAGTTCTGCAGGGTTACGCGCCTATGGCCAAAGAGAACCACTGATCGAGTACAAAAAAGAAGGTTTGCGCCTGTATAAAGAGTTTGAATACTCTGTCCGGTCAAGTATTTTGGAGCTAGTTAAGACAATTGATACAGCAAAATAGGCCATTTTTAGCCTTATATACTAGCAAAACCAGGCAAGATATGACTATTTTGTCAAAATTAGGCAGATTCCGTTAAAACCTTTATTGGGTAGTATCAATACCACAATACTAGTTATAACTTGTCAAACACATATTCTAAAAAACCCTTATAAAATAAGGGTTTTTTAGCTTGACAACCCTAAAAAGCATGGCATAGCTATTGACTTATTTCCAGCAATATGCTACTATATAACTAATCCCGAAAGCGTTAATGCTGACGGTTTTTTATTTCAAGGGGTTCGCCCCAACGAAATGATTTACAGATTGCGGATCGTTCGACAGAGCGTAACTGTCATATATGCAAAAATTCATAACACATTCTCTTTTCGGTGCTATTGTTATGCCAACGATACTTGCGAGTACTCTTACAATTAACCCCGCAAGTATTGATCAAGCAATTAGCTCGAAACAATCATCATTTGAACAAGTTCTAGGTCTAAACAAAGATGATAACAAAGACGACTCTGCTCAAGTTGAGCGTGAAGAAATAGCAAATAAAATTAATACGTACTATACCAAAAAGAATATGAAGCTTGCTGGACATGGTATGGGAATGGTTGTCGCATCTGAAAAGTACGGACTAGACCCTTATATGATGGCAGCTATTGCTACAAAGGAAACAACAGGAGGAAACTTTGCTTGTCCTTATACAGCTAAGATAACTGGTAACATTGGTTATACTTATAACGTATTCGGATGGGGTAGTTGTAAAATCGCCTTTGAATCTTATGAAGCAGGGTTTGAAGTTATTGCCAAGAATTTGTCTGGTAATAACCCAAAAACCAAAAGATACTATTCTGGTAAAGATACTGTAAGTATCTTAGAGTCATATAACCCACGTCATGTGGTATCTGACTACCCAGAACAAATCATGGCTATTATGGATAAGATTGAAAACACAAAAATCGATTCCAAAGAACTAGCAATGAACTAATATAAAAACCACCGATTCTATCTCGGTGGTTTTTATATTACGAATTATTTGTAGATAAGACTTTGATGCCTTCTAGGATTAAAGATTTCTCATCATTTCTAATGTTTACTTTACCTTTGACTGCTATACAGTTGTCTTTAACTAAAGAGCGGTGGACGTCAGCATAGGCCTTGGGAAATACAGCTAGCTCTATTGTTGTAGTAAAGTCTGCCATTTTAACTATTGCCATGCGGTCATTCTTTTTAGTGAAGATGTCACGGATGTCTGTAATAATACCAGCACAGATTACCATTTCACCTTGGACGCCGTTTTCTTTAATCTCTGCTACTGATTTACCTAATGATTCTATTTTTTCGCGGTATTCTTCCAATGGGTGGCCTGAGACGTATAGACCAAGCAGTTCTTTTTCATGAAATAACATTTCTTTCTTTGGCATAGGGCTAGCCATGGCTAACTTTAATTCTGGAACTTGTTTTAGAAAACTATCTCCAAACAGTGATGGCCCAGTAGGCACATCGGCTTTGTGTAGTTTCTTATTGAATTCTAAAACATTCTCAGTATTAGCTATTAGCTGACCGCGCTCACCAAGCTGGTCCAATGCCCCGGCTTTAACCAAGGCTTCAAAAGATTTCTTGTTAAAGTTCTTGTGGTCAATACGCTGTAGCAAATCTTCCAAGCTTTTAAAAGGTCCGTTCTTTTTTCTCTCTTCGATTATAGAATTTGAAATATCACCACCTAGATTTTTAATAGTATATAGTCCAAAACGGATTGTTTGGCCTGTTTTGTGGTCAGATCCTACAACCACTGTGAACCCGCCAAATGATGCGTTAATGTCTGGCGGCAGTACAACGATACCCATACGTTTTGCTTCTTCGATAATTTCAGAAATTTTTTCTACATCACCTGATTCAGCAGTTAGAATAGCGTTAATATACTCTACAGGGTAGTTGGCTTTCATGTATGACGTTTGATACGCAACACGTCCATAACTTGCAGCGTGGGCCTTGTTAAACCCGTACGCAGCGAATGGTTCGATGAGCTTCCACAACTGGTCGGCTTTTTTATCACTTAGTCCATGTTCTAGAAATCCTTTGAGTAGTTTTTCTTTTTGTTCTTCCATCTCTGCTGGGATTTTTTTACCCATGGCTTTACGTAATTTGTCAGCTTCTAGCCAGCTGTATCCAGCCAGTTCGATAGCGATCATCATAACGTCATCTTGATAAGTAATAACCCCAAAAGACTGATCCAAGATTGTCTTCATTCTTGGGTCAAGATATTTTATTTTAGAATTGTCGTGTTTTCTTTCGATATATTCTGGGATCATTTCCAATGGTCCCGGACGGTACAATGCCACCATCGCATTGATATCAAAAATTGTAGTTGGCTTTAGTTGTCTTAAATACGCTGTCATTCCGGAACCGTTTAGCTGGAATAGTCCCATGGTTTCTCCGCGAGCAAGCATAGCAAAGGTTTTTGGGTCGTCTAGCGGAATTCTTTCTAAATCGACATCGATATTATGGATTTGTTTTACCATAGCTACAGCGTCAGCCAAGATTGCCAGGTTACGAATACCCAAAAAGTCGAATTTCGGCAAGCCGACTTCTTCAACATAATGCATATCATATTGAGTGATCATGTCACCACCCTTTGGATCAAACTGAATAGGTACGAAATCAGTTAATGCGGTTGGCGCTATAACAACGCCCGCAGCGTGGACAGATACGTGACGAACACAGCCTTCTAATTTTTTAGCTAGGTCTATAATTTTTTTTGTGTCAGCGTTTGTTTTGTAGTCCGCGGCCAGTTCTGGAACTAATTCTAAAGCTTTGTCTATTGTCATAGGGAAGCCTTGGGAGCCTAATGGCACCATAGTAGAAATACGGTCTCCAATTGCATAAGGATAACCGAGCGCGCGTGCAACATCACGGATGGAACCTTTGGCCATCATCGTACCAAATGTTCCTATTTGAGCTACTTTGTCTTCACCGTATTTTCTTTTTGCATAGGCAATAACTTCCAGGCGTCTGTTATCGGCATAGTCCATATCGATATCGGGCAGGGATGGACGCTCGGGGTTTAGAAAACGCTCAAAAGGCAGCTTGTATACAAGCGGGTCAACGTTGGTAATTCCAATTAGATATGTTGTAAGAGATCCCGCAACGGAGCCTCGAATGTTTGTAAGAATTCCATTTTCACGAGCAAATTTTAACAAATCTCCAACCACCAAGAAATACCCTGGGTAGCCTTTTTTCTTGATAACGTCTAGCTCGTAGTCTAATCTTTTTATATATTCAGGAGTTTGCTCTAAATCTCGAAAAGCGAAACCTTTATAAGCCAATTCTCGCAATTTCTCGTCACCAGACATACCATCTTCAATAACATAGTTAGGGAAATATGCTACGCCTAGCTCTATTTCATAATCTTCGATTTTGTCGTACACCAGCATTGTATTATGTACGGCTTCCGGATAGTCGTGAAAATATTCTAGTGCTGTCTTTTCGTCAATTAGAGAGAAATCATCGTCTGGGAATTCAAACTTTGTAGAATCTTTAGTATCAGCTCCTGTGTTGATGGCTAGCAATGTATGATGAGCGTCGTGGTCGTCTTTACACGGGTAGTGCGAATCTTGTGTTGCAACATACGGTATATCAAATTTCTTAGCTAATTCTACTAGCTTGTCACGCAGTTCTTTGTCGCGAGGGATTTGTGAATGAGACTGAATTTCGATAAAGTAGTTCTCTTTACCAAAAGCATCTTGATGAGACAAGACTAATTCTTCTGCTAATTTTTCATCACCCCTTAAGATAGCTTGGGATAATTTACCGCCCATACAACCAGATAGTGCAATAATGCCATCGCCAAATTCTTTGAGCAGGTCCATGTCTACGCGCGGTTTGTAGTAGTA
>CAYJCX010000024.1:0-1675 GCA_964368775.1 uncultured Candidatus Saccharibacteria bacterium
TAAATATTTCTGGTGTTATAGAAACAGAAAGTCATAATTTCTTCCTAAAGCCAATAAAAGCAAAATTTCCTTTTGTGGTTTTTATTGCCGAAGATAAATTAAAAGATGCAAAACCAGGCACAGCTGCACTAGTAAAAATTACATCTTGGGATGACAAAACAAAAGCTTCCCCTGGTATGGCAAATGCTATATCAGGAGAAGTTGTAAAAACTTTTGGCAGCCGCGGTGACCACGAAACAGACATGGCCCTACTAATGGGAGAAGCATTAGAAAACCCAGAATTTACAAAACAGCTATTGGACGAAGTTCACGCGTTGCCTGATGTGAACGTAGAAGAAGAATTAAAAAATGGCCGCAAAGATTTCCGCGGTATCAAAACTTGTACTATCGACCCAGAAAGAGCACAAGATTTCGACGACGCATTGTCCGTAGAAACAAATACTGATGGTACTTATACTATTGGTGTACACATTGCTGATGTATCTCACTATGTAAAAAATGATAACAATATAGACATAGAAGCTTATCGCCGCGGTACATCTATATATCTTGTGGACCGTTGTATCCCAATGTTACCAGAAAGACTGTCTAACGATTTGTGTAGTCTGCGCGAAGGTGTGCCCCGCCTGACAATGTCTGTAACTGTAAAGATGCGCGCTGATGGCAGTATCTTGGAATCTTGGTCTGGACCAGGAATTATTCTGTCTGACAAAAGATTTACTTATGGTGAAGTAGACGTAATCTTAGAAGCAAAGTCTGGACTACTTTATGAAGAGCTAAACACACTGGTGTCTCTATCTGAGAAATTAGAAAAAACCAGAACTGCTCGCGGAGCTTTAACTTTTAACAAAGATGAAATTCGTTTTGTATTAGATCCAAAAGGCAAACCAATAGACATAGTAAGAGAGAAATCTAGTAGTTCACATACACTGGTAGAAAGCTTTATGCTACTAGCCAACAGTATTACAGCGCAAAAAATTGAAGACTGGCATAATGGCGAAGGCAAAGGCCGTGGAATGTACCGCGTGCACGGCAAACCCAACGAAAGCGCAATAATGGAACTTGTTATGTTTGCAAAGCAATGCGGAATTCGTACTCCTGATACGCTAACAAAATCTGTTGAAATCATAAAACATTTAATGAAAAAAGTTACTGGCCTGCCAATAGAGCCAATCATGACTGATATGATAATCCGCGCGCAGGCCAAGGCTCACTATAGCGAAACAAACGTAGGACACTTTGGACTGGCTTTAAAATGCTACAACCATTTTACTTCACCTATTCGCCGTTACCCGGACCTGGTGGTGCACCGTATAATAAGAAATTTATTAACCAAGGGAGATATTCCTTATACTAGCGAACAGCTACATGTAATCGCGCAGCATGCTGGAGAGAGAGAAGAAAAAGCTACCGAAGCCGAACGTGCATCTAATCGCTACAAGCAAATAGAATTCTTGGAAAAGAATGTGGGAGATATCCGCACTGGTATGCTAGTAGGCATGACAGACATGCTAGTAAAAATTATCGACCGCGAGACAATGGCTATGGTTTACTGCGCGCCAACTAATGTACGCCTTACACTGGGCGACCAAGTAGAATATTCATTGGATACTGCAGACCGTTTGCAAGACAGCCTGACCGGTACTGTTAAAAATAAAGTAGAAGAAGCAAAATA
>CAYJCX010000024.1:1775-3995 GCA_964368775.1 uncultured Candidatus Saccharibacteria bacterium
AAACAATGGTCCGGATATAGAGTCAGGAATGTTTACCCAACCACGCTCAGTATGAAGGTATACTTCATGAATAACATTTCCGAAGACCCACATAAATGCAATACTGGCGACTGCAAGTACAACAACCATTACAATTCTTACGATTTGAGCTAAAACAATAATAGCTCTTTTAATTAATTTTTTCATTTTTTAAATAGATTTTTATATGAGTACATTATAGCATATTATACAATATAAGTCAATACCCTAGTCAAGTTTATACCTAGGGTATTTTAGCTATAGGAAGCAGGCTATTTAGGTTTAATTACCCAACCTGGCAGATTTTTTTAAGACTATTTGATACATCTCTGTAAGATCATTGTATTCTAGAGAATTTACAAGATTTTTAATTTCTTCTTTATTAAGCTGAGTAGTTTTACTATAGAAATCCACTATGTAATCAAATTTTTCTGTATCAGTTTTCTTTACATAAAGCCCTACCCTATCCAATGATCTTCTCAATAAAGTATAGTATTTTGTATTTATAACATAAGTTTGAGATTTCTCACTTTTAATCTTTGTATAATCTAAAAACTTACGCTCATATTCTTTATCACAAAAAGAAAAACGGAAAAAACCATTGTCCATATATTCTACGGAACAAACTTCTTCATTATTAGTCTTAGTATATATTTCTTTAATCATTTTTTGAATTATTGTAGATTTTTGAATACTCTTCACCTAACTTATGATATTTAACTTTTTCTTGCATTAAAGATCTCAGCTTATTCATTTTAGGCATGTTCTTACTAAGAAATTCTCTGTCTTCGTTTAAATCAATACCAGCACCTGGTGAACTAGAGAGATCATTAATAACACTATCCAGAGATTCATTTACATCCCAAATGGATTTTTTTAAAGAAGAAACAATGCTGTCTTTTTCAGATATTTCGGTACTATCATGACCGACATCATTAAAAACATAATTATCGAAATACATTTTTTGTAAATCTCCAGATAGATCTGAGATAGCTTGACCCACTTCTAAATATTCTTTTGTATGTTTCTCTGCATCCTTGGCAAACCATTCCATGCCGGAATAAGTACTCATTTTTTTATGAATATCATATTCTGGGTCATTAGCCTGAATTACTTCTTCTATAATTTCAATGTCTTTATTGTCTAATCTGGATGGACCATGCGTAAAATATTCTCCACAAATTTCTGCAAAGTATTCCTCGGATTTTAAAACAGTTTCTTCTTTCTCGTCTTTATTGTTTATGGCTTCTACATAACCACTAATATACCGGTCTTTCGCTAAAAGACGGTCTTTGACTTTTACCATTATATCCAGTCTTTGGTTTAAACTTAGTTCTTTAGAAGTTCTCCAGTCATTTGCATGGGCTGATTCATGAGCTAAAGTAGAGATAAATTCATTAATATTTTTCTCATGTAAATCTTGAAATTCGTTAAAGGTGATCTTGTCTTGATCTGTATTATAAAAAGCCAAGGTTTTTGAATCTTCCCCAAGGTTATATTGTTCAGAAAGATTATTTTCTTGGTTACTTATATTAATAGTATCAACTTTATCTTGACTAAACCAATTCTTCGGGAAATTTGTTTTTATATGTTTATCTAAATCTTCTATTGTAAAATTTATTTTTCTAGATTCTGGGGCCAATTCATCATTAAAATGAATTACATCGTCTTCGTTTTGGTAAAAAACCTCGTGTTCATGAACATGATCTAAGTTTTCATGGTGATGAGAAACAGTATCTGCTCTTACATGATCATACCCATCCGAAATAACCCAATCAACATATTCTTTACCATAAGATTCTACGGCTTCTTGATATAAATTTTGATTATATTCTATTTTGGATTCATTACTTTCTACATTCTCTATTTTGTCTTCTTTTTGTTTATCTTTACCTAACGACATGTCTCTAGTTGTATTAGACAAAAGAACAGTTGCCATTAAAAGAATTTTTGCATACTTAGATACTGATCTTTTAATTTCAAAAAATTCCTGTTTAAGATCCTCCTTAAAACTTTTTTGGGGTTCAGGAGTATTAGAATCTAGGGCTTCTTTGGGTAACCCTAGATTAGAATCAGGACCAGTGGATTTTGATAATTTTTCCATATTTATTTTGCTACTTTGATAGCGTCATTGAATTCAATAGACAACAGTTTAGACACAGCGTCCGAGCTCATTGTAACCCCGTATATTGTCCCCGCTCG
>CAYJCX010000024.1:4095-9801 GCA_964368775.1 uncultured Candidatus Saccharibacteria bacterium
CCGCGTTCAAACTTGGTCAAGCCCGATTCTTCTTCGCCTTCTATCTCTTCTTCTATCTCAGATTTATTTTTTAATTCTGCCACAAGAGAAAGAAAAGCATTTCCCCCTCCAAACATAGCTTTGAAGAAGTCTGAAAATTGATGATTTATTTTATCTATACCTTTGGAGAATTCTGTGCGTACAGTACTGCGAAGCTCATTTATTAAAGATAGTAGTGAAGCAATACTGCCGTTAAGATCATTTAGTTCTTTGCGCAAATATTCATCACGCTCTTGGGCTGTCTCGTATTCTTTTACAATGTCGCCGCCAGATCCGCCGCCAACATCTTCTAATTTCATACGTATGCGCTCTAAGGCTCTACGCTCGGTTTGAAGCATGTCTTTACCTATTGGCGTTACATTGTTATCAGACTCTAAAGAAAAGACTAAGAATGGCTCAAAGATGGCTTTTTCTTCTTTAAGCATTGCCATATCACCACTGACTCTTTCTAAGTCATATTCCAGTCTTGATTTTTCAGCGTTAAGACGAGTGCGTTCTATACGGGATTTATAAACACTGGCTTCTCTCTCGCGGATTTCTGCTTCTTTTTTGTTTAACTGTATGCGAATTAAATCTTCATCTTTTTCTATTATAGAAATAGTTTCTATATTCTTTTGAATTTGATCTTTTAAATCTTTTTCTATAGATAAAGCATTATTTAATTCTACAGAATTATCAGTCTCATCTTCTACTACTTCTTCTTTACCTGAATTATATTTAGATAAGAAACCTTTTACTTTGTTAGTTAAAGATTTCAAAGAATCTATCACACTATCCTGATTAAAATCACTACCGTCGATAATAGCTTCTAGTTCAGAATTAATAAGACCGCAAAAGTTACTAAATTCAGATTTAGTAATAATTACTTTTTCTTCTCGATTATTTACATGTTTAGTCTTTGGTGTACGAAGCGCCTCGATAAGACCTTCTGTGCGGCCCAAATTACGCTCTAATGTTTCGCGGGTGCGAAGCAATGCCATCTTCTCACCACTAATACGCATCATGGCTTCGCGAATTGGAGATATTTCATCTTCTACAAGATTTTCATTTTCTGTATCTGGTTCTTCTTTATAGCTAGATAATTCTGTTTCGATTTTAAATAATTCAGTGCGCAGCGTATTCTCTTTTAATGAGATTAATTCTTTAGCACTTTTTTCATAATTAAAATAACGGATAGATAGTTCTCTACGCGCTTCTTCGGCTTCAGATAATTTCTGAACTTGTTTTTCTAAAAATTTAAGATGCGGAGTTAGCTCTCTTCTGGCTGCTTCTATCTCAGCAATATTTTGTTTAGCTTTATCTAACTTTCTTTCTGCATCACGAATACGGACTTCGTAAACTCTTAGTCCTAGTGCGTCATCTATCATACTGCGGCGCTCGCGTACATTTGCAGACAATAATCTGTCAGCTTCACCTTGAGAAATAATATGGTGCCCCGATGCGCCAATATGCACGCTAGACAACAAGTCTGATACGTCTTTTAGACGAACTTCACTACCCTGAATACTGTAAACACTTTTACCATCGGCATATAGCTCACGAGCCACTGTAACCAAGTCAAAATCTAGTGATATATTTTTACCACTGTCATTAGCTAAAGAAAGTAATCTTTTTTTATTATCAAAACTAATAGCAACTTTTAGCTTATTAGCTGAATTAACAAATTTAGAACCTTTAAAAAGTAAGTCTGCTTGGCCCTTGCCGCGGAGAGACTTCATAGACTGCTCACCCAATACAAAACGCACAGATTCTACAACATTACTTTTACCAGACCCATTAGGCCCAACAACAGCAGTAATAGATGAGTCAATAGAAATAACAGCCTTTTTACCAAAAGACTTGAAACCTGTTATTTCTAAAGATTTTAACATGTATATTTAATTTAAAATTATATTAATCGAGCCACTTTTTCTTCTCCAATGCCATGCGTGCCGCAGCCTGCTCGGCTTCTTGTTTTGAATGGCCTTTGCCTTCGGCAATACGGTCTTCTCCAAAGAAAATTCCAACTGTAAAATGTTTATCGTGGTCTGGACCTGATTCGTTAATGACACGATATGATGGAGTGAGAGATAAATGTTCTTGAGATTTTTCTTGTACCAAACTTTTAGAATCGCGCCATAGTTTTTTCTTTACTATTTCATCTACGCGTGGCAATAATGTTTTTTCGATAAAATTCTTAGATATATCGTAACCCTGGTCTTGGTATAATGCACCAACAAACGCTTCATAAGTATTGGCTAATATATAAGTTCTAGCTTTACCAATGTCTCTGGTTTCGCCTTTGGATAATAATAAATATTCACCCATAGAAAGCTCCATAGCAACTTCTCCAATGATAGTCGCGTTAACAAGAGCACTGCGGTATGCGGTTAGCTCACCTTCGGCGCTACCAGGATAATTTTTATATAAAAAGTCTGTTACAACAAGCTCCAGCACAGCATCTCCTAGAAATTCTAATCTTTCGTTATGTCCAATAACTAATTTAGAATTTTCATTAAGATAAGATCGGTGTGTAAAAGCTTGGGTTAAAATGTCTTTATTATTAAAAGTTATGCCTATTTCTTTCTCAAATTTTTTAAAATCTGCCATACTATTTCTTTTTCTTTTTTGTTAAAATTTCGGTTGCTTTACCTAAAAGCGGAATAATGTTTTCGTACAGGTTTAGGTTAGGAATGTTAGATAGTGCAAACCATTGGACATCGTCTAGCCCACCTTCTTTTTGTAATTTTAAATCTACAAAATCAGCCTTGGCCAAAAAGTAAACTGCTTCTTTTTTGATTTTACCTTTTGTTGGGTGAGAAGCAATGTATTCATTGCGGCCCAATTCATCTTGGATTTCTACATCTATATCTAATTCTTCTTTTATCTCTCTTGCGGCACCAACTTTTTCGTCTTTGATATCGTCTATGCCGCCTTTGGACAATGTCCAAAATCCAAAAATATCATGCACTAATGCAAAATAAATTGTGTCTTTAAAAATAGAATAAATTACAGCTCCAGCTTTTTTCTCTACAGGCAGTGTATCTGGGTCTACAACTATTGGATTATTAACGTCTTTGATTTTACGAGTAGCCCCATTTTTACCAAAGTCAGCTTTACCTGGTTCACCCATTTCTTTGTAAACAGCACCTAAGACACCATTAACAAATTTAGGAGACATATCAGAGCCGAATGCTTTAGCTAGTTCTATCGCTTCGTTGATGGCTACTTTGGGTGGTACGTCATCTTTGTCGCCAAATAATAATTCAGCAAGACCAATACGCAAAATATTACGATCTATAATACCTATTTTTTCTATTGGCCAGTCTGGAGCAGCTTTGACTATAACATCATCCAAGATGGTTCTTTTAGTTAGAATAAGTGTAGATAATTCACGTGCAAAAGGAGCATCAGGGTGCCCTGGTGCAAATTCTGTAATATTACGATTTACGATAGTTGGGACAGTTTCTACTAAAAGACCTCGAAAGTCCCACTCGAAGAGTGATTGCAATACGATTGATCTAGATAAATGTCTGTTTGCCATAATTTCTTACAAGGAACTAAAAACGAAAAGCGTAGACAAAATTACTTGCTACGCTTTGCCGCTATCTTTTTCTCCACTTTCTTAGTTACATCAATAACTTTTTTACCTTTGTACATGCCAGTTGTCATGTCTACACGGTGACGCAAATGAACAGAACCTGTTTCTTTGTCAGTTACAGTTTTAATGTCTTTAAGAGCGTGGTGTGAACGACGGTTGCCTGTGTGGCCCCGTGTGTGTCTCATTCGAATAACCATGCAGTATTTATACCAAATAAATCAATATTTTGCAAATGGAAGAAAATGTGGGTTTATGCTAAACTAATTTTATGGAAAATCCCGAGAAATTAGCCCCTATGCGCCATACTTTGGCCCATCTTTTAGCTGCGTCTGTTTTAGCAGACTACCCTACTGCAAAACTAACGCTTGGACCAGCAGTAGACAATGGATTTTACTATGATATTGATTTCTTAGACGCTAAAATCTCTGACACTGACTTGGAAAAAATAGAAAGTGTGATGAAGGCTAGTTTAAAAAACTGGACTGAATTTACTCACAAGACTGTTTCCGTCGACGAAGCATTAGAAATGTTTTCTGGGAACGAATACAAAACAGAATTAATAAATGAAATCGCAAACAAAGGCGAAGACATAACTGTATATAGTTGCGGAGGGTTTACTGACCTATGTCGCGGCGGCCACAGTGAAAACCCTGCAAATGAAATCCCGACTGACTGTTTTAAACTAGACCGCGTTGCTGGCGCATACTGGCGCGGGGATGAAAAAAATAAAATGCTGACACGTGTATACGGTTTAGCATTTGAAAACAAAGAAAAACTAGACGAATATTTAAATCTACGAGAAGAAGCTAAAAAAAGAGACCACCGCGAAATTGGTGAAAAAATGGACCTTTTCTATTTTGAAGAATCTATCGGTAAAGGTCTGCCTATTTGGTTACCCAAAGGAAATATAATAAAAGAAGAATTAGAAAAATGGGCAAAAGAGACGGAAGAAAAATGGGACTACCAAAGAGTAACTACACCCATAATAACCAAAGAAAATCTTTTTTATACTTCTGGACACCTGCCAATGTACAAAGAAAGTATGTACGCCCCTATTGAGATTGAGGGAGAAAATTACTATATCAAACCAATGAACTGTCCTTTTCATCATAAGACTTTTGCGGCAAGACCTAAGAGTTACCGTGACCTGCCAGTAAGACTAGCAGAATACGGCTGGTGTCACCGTTATGAAGATTCTGGTAGTTTATTCGGTATGATGCGTGTACGTGGTATGCAAATGAACGATGCTCACATTTATATTCAAAAAGAAAATGCAGTTGAAGAATTTGTAAATGTAATTAAGCTGCACGAATACTATTACAAAGTTTTGGGTATAGAGAATTACAGTATGGAATTGGCACTGCGTGACCCAAATAACATGTCTAAATACCATGGCAACGAAGATGATTGGAAAGACGCAGAAGAAATGACACTGGCAGCTATGAAAAAATCTGGTGTGCCATTTACAGTAGTAAACGAAGGTGCTGCATTTTATGGACCAAAAATGGATTTCCAAATATTCTCTTCTATTGGAAGAGCTTTTACAGCATCAACAAACCAGCTGGACCTGTATATGGGTAAGAAATTTGAACTAGAATACACAGACAAGGATGGATCACGCAGGACCCCGGCTATTATTCATCGCGCGCCACTTGGTACACATGAGAGATTTATTGGTTTTCTAATAGAGCATTTTGCAGGGGCGTTCCCTACATGGCTGTCCCCTGTACAAGTTTCTATAGTACCTGTACGAGTAGAAAATCACGGTGATTATGCTAACAAAGTTTTAAAGACTCTTAAGGAAAATAATATCCGCGCAGAAATCAGCAATAGTGACGATTCTTTAGGTAAAAGAATAAACAGCGCCAAAGCACAAAAGGTGCCTTATGTTATTGTTATTGGAGACAAAGAAATGGAATCTGGAAAACTAACAATAGAAACCAGAAAAGATAAATTGGCTGATATTGCAATAGAATCATTCATAGAAAAATTATTATTAGAAATTAAAAATAAAGAAATAAATTAATATGGAAAACACAGTATACAATTTGATGACTCAACTAACTCAAGAACAAAAGGCTTTATGG
>CAYJCX010000025.1:0-9122 GCA_964368775.1 uncultured Candidatus Saccharibacteria bacterium
CTATAATCTACTCATGAGTAAACAAATATTTATAAATTTACCAGTTAGTGATTTAACAAAATCTACCACATTTTATGAAGCACTGGGTTTTATTAAAAGTCCAATATTTTCTAACGAATTAGCCAGCGGTATGGAATGGGGGGATAATATTTTTGTAATGTTACTAACGCACGATTTTTATAAAAAATTTCCGCGTAATAGAACCATTGCTGATACAAAGACTACTAGTTCGGTCTTAATAGCATTATCTTTTGATTCTAAAGACGGGGTACAAAAATTTGCGGATGCAGCAAAAGCTAACGGTGGAGATTATTACGAAATAGAAATGGGCGCAGAGATACCAGCTGATTCAATGTTTGGCTACGAAGTAGAAGATCCAGATGGCCACATTTGGGAACCAATGTGGATGAACCCGGAATTTAAACCTAATTAAATATATAAAAAAAGCTGTCCTATCTTGGGCAGCTTTTTAAGTAATTTGGTTTAGTGTTAGTTTGATGTCATAGGCATGTTTACCTGGTAATATTCAGACGGTCCATTTAAAGTATACGTGTTGTACCTTGCTTTCTGAAAATTATGAATAAACATTTCATCAATTTTTCCTGGGCCTTTGAAGATGTAATCTTCTTCTTTGTTCATTACGATCAGATTTTCTTCGGTACCTACACCTAATGTCAAAGCGCAGTCGTAGAGCTCTTCCAAAGAAGGGATTTCTTTTAATTTTTTTAAATAATCTACCAAAGAAGAAGAGACAGCGGAATTTGGTGATTCGGCGGTGATTTTTAACATTACAATGTTACCGCATAATACTGAGATTAATACTTGTTTTGTCATATAATAGGTTGTTTTTGAGATTCATAACATAATACCGTAAATTATATATAAGTCAAATAAAAAGCCTCACAATTACGTAAGGCTTTTTATTTTATATGTTATTTTAAATTTACTATTTCTTTAGGTAAATCTTCTGGCAATCCGTCTAGTGACCCGGATGTTGTTAGTAGTACTAAAGAATCTGGGTTTAGATCATGTTTTAGTAATTCGTAAACTTGTTCTTTGTTTGAGACAGGGAATACATTTGGGTTAGATTTTTTTATTTCAGCAACCATTTCGTCCAATGTTAACTCTGCGTCCGTAGCGCCATGTGTTGGCGGGTGGAAAATATATACTGTATCTACTCCGTCAAATACATCTGTATACCAATTTAAATTAGCTCGGTTACGCCAGCCAAAAGTATGAGGTTCAAAAATACTAATAATTTTTTTATTAGGGTAATGTAATTTTACCGCAGTAATGTCGGCTTTGGCTTTAGCATAAGAACTACCAAAACTTTCTACTATTGGAATTTGAGATTCGCTTGCTTTACGGTCTAGTCGGCCCTTTACGCCATGACAAACTTTGATTGCAGCGGCCAACTCTGCTGCAGTTATTAGATTTTTTTCCAGTAGCATTGCAGATACGCCCACAATGTTTTCTATATTGTGTTTACCCAGTAGTATTGTTTCTATTTTTGTTATTTTTTCACCGTTTTTATGTAAATCAAAAGTAGTAATTTCGCCATACACTATATTTTCTGCATAGTAGTCTGCGCAGCCGTCCAAACCGTAACTAATTTTTGTGCAATGAGCATTACCAAAGACTTGGTTCATGTGCCGACCATCTTTGGCATATACAAAAATACCATCATCGGGGATTAGCTTTAGTAATGTTATAAAAGGCTCGAGATAGCTTTCCAGTGTTGGGTATACATTGATGTGGTCATGCTCGCAAGAAGTTAAAATAACATTTTTAGGGTTATAGTGTGTAAATTTTGCATTGGTATCCCAATTACTGCTGGGGTATTCGTCTCCTTCTAATACAAAAAGATTATTATTGTTTAATTTCCCAGAATCAGGCAAATCTATTGGCACTGCGCCAATAAAATACGATGGGTCTTTCCCGGCGTGTTCTAGTACAAAACTGGTAATTGTAGTAATACTAGATTTACCAAAAGATCCACAGCAAATAATAGTGTCTTTATCTTTTGTTAGACCGTTTATTACGTTAGGTAGAGACAGTACTTTTTCCGGAGTCTCAAAAGCTTTTGCTACTTCGGGGTTAGTTTCAGAGACTAATTTGGCATGTTTACCAATAACAATATAGTCTACGTCAGCTGGGATATTTTCTGCAGCATGGCCAGTAATAAAATGAACATCGTGCTCTTTTAAATAGCTTAGCATTGGGTCGTAGAATCCTTCGTCGGACCCAGTAACAATATGGCCTTGGTTTTTTAGCATTACAGCTAGCGTACCCATGGCTTTGCCACACATTCCGATAAAATGATATTTTCGTTTTATTTCGTACATATTAAATCTTAAAACCAATTAATCTCTCTTGCATAGGTAGCAGTATATCATTAAACTTTTGGTCATTACTAAGTCCTGACCAACTGGAACCCAAAACAATATCTATCGCTGTTTTGTATCGGTCATCTTCATTAGCTGATGCACCAGTAACTAAGGAATCGGTTCTTACTTTTGTTATATCAAAAGGAAGTAATTTGCTATTCATCCAAGTATTTTTGTAGTCAGTTAAATATGTGGTTTGCTTAAAACTACCAAAACATTGAAAACCGTTTAGGAATGAAAGTATTGTAAAGCCAAGAAATATTCCAGGACAAAGACGATCTTCTTGTAATTTTTTTATTAAAGATTCCGGGGTAATTTCTACGGATTCTAACTTATTTTTTAAAATGAATTCATCTATATAAGCATGAACCTGTTTTTTGCCGTTTTGAGAATCTACAAGATCATAGAAAAAATGCGCATTATGAGACCATACATCCATGATTTTTTTATGTGTATTCATATCAAAAAACATTTTGTATATAAAATGTTCCGGATTTTTTAAAACAATACATAGATAATTTGTTATAACTTCATTTATATCTAAATAAATTATTTTTTCGTTATTAAACAGTTTTTTACTAAATTCATTAGCACTGTTTACCATTAGTTTTGTAAAATCAGTGTCGCCATCTTTGTATTTTAAATAATCTTTAACTGGGTTTGTTAAATAAGGATAGATTTTTTTAAAAGATTCTGTAATTTTTGATCTGTAAACCAACTCATCTCTTTGAGTATTTTCGTACAATGACAGTCTATTGTATTTTTCGTCTTTAACATCTCGTATTCTGTCTAATTGACGTTTTTTGAAAATAGGATAATATTCGCTATTTTGATCAATTACTTCTTTAAAATCTTTATTTATGTTCCAAGACAAAACAGCCGGATATGAATCGTTGCCAAATGGCACCCCAGAAAATGTTCCTACTATATAGTACGCATCATCTGGTATAGATTGCATAGCTACAGAATTAAGAATTAAATAGGGAACTGATGCTGCGTCCAATAAGCCCGTGTGTGATGCTGTTTGCAGTGTACGGTGTTTAGTAATTGATCCTATAATTTCATCCCAAATGTTTTCTTGCACTCCAAGACGTTTGAATTCTATTTTAAAAGCTTGTATCAATTCCGGTTCTAATCCTATGTTGGTTGAGTAAGACCACAAGTACTGCGAATAATCAGTAACACTTAAGTTACCACGAGTTTCAATAACGCTAGCCAGAGTTGTCTTGCCTTGAGAGTATAATTCCTGAATTAATTCCGCTGTATTCACGAGAACAATATATCATATATGTGATATCTATTCCATTGAATATTTAGCTAATTTTTGCTAAGCTCTAAGAACAAAAGCTTTTGCTTTTTTTGCGCGGTTAGCTCAGTTGGTAGAGCGCGTCATTGACGTTGACGATGTCAGGGGTTCGAATCCCTTACCGCGCACAAAAGAAAACCCTGATAAAGGGTTTTTATTTTGGCCGGTAGATTTAATGATTTAAATCGTAAGGGATTCGAAAAGCTTTTCGATGTGTATGAGAAATTTTATTTCGAATACACCGAAAAGGTATACAGTTCCTGTAAGGAAAGAATCTTACTCAAATAAAAAATCCCCGAATATTTAATATTCGGGGATCATTTTTTTTATAAATTTAGAATAGAACTAATTGATCAAGCCTTAGATCTCCTTGAATTTCATATGCAGGAATCTTTGTAAATATTTTGATCTCAGTAGGCCAATTTTTAGAGTTCTCTGTTAAGGTAATTAAAAAACCATCACCGAAAACTTCTTGCTTTTTTAAATTAAAAACTGATTTATTAAACCATTTTTTCTTTTTAATTTGATCTACGGTGTAGATATTTTTATGAGGAAAGATGGTAACAAATATACCAGTGAATATTCCTGCAAGAATAAAGGTTCCTATAAAAAAGTATCTTTGAGTATAAATATCTTTATCTGTAAAAAACATTAAATATATTAATACAATAGAAGAAAGGCCGAGAGCTAAAAAAGCCGTTGTTAATCCAATCCTTTTGCGGATGAGATAAATTTTATATTGATTTTTCATAAGATTTTTATTTATTTGGTTTTAAAAGAATTTCGAAATGTAAATGTTTTTCAGCGTAGCTTATTTTAGCTATGCCTTGTTTTTCCCAGACCTCATTAATCTCTGTAATCAGTTTTGCAAAAACTTCTTCATCACGAGTAACATCGCTAGCAAATGCTCCTACATCATGAATATATAGTTTGGTATTAATAATTTTAAACCCCATACATTGAAAGCAGGCATCATTAACTAGTCTGTATAACAGTGATACTGAAACAGTTGGCGGGTCTTGATTAGGGTCAGAATTATGCCAATGCTGGCTATTTAGCAAGGCTTGATGCCTGTGCGGTAAATCTTTTAGTAATGCACCTATTGTGACTCCATAGGCAGCATTTTGAAATTCTTTGTGTACGTTATTTTTTACTCTAAAGTAATCAAAGATTCTTGAGTTGGTTATTAGTTCAGTTAATCTTTCCATATTATTATTTTTTAAATTAAATACAAAGTACTACTTATATACAGTATTGTCAAACAGACTAATTTGGGAAAGATGGACTAGTTTGCTACAATTACGCACATGGAATTTATAGAAACATTTAACGCAGACGGAACACACGGTAGCCCTAAATTACCACCCGGAATAAAAAATTATCTTATTGATATAGACGGTACAATTTGTGATGATATCCCAAACGAAGAACCACAGCGTATTCCCGGCGCCAAGGAATTTATTGGTGCAAAAGAAAAATTAAATAGTTGGTATGACGCTGGCCACATTATTACTTTTTTTACTTCACGAATAGAAGACCATAGACACGCAACAGTTGCGTGGCTAAATGAACACGGATTTAAGTACCATGGCCTACTAATGGGTAAACCACGCGGCGGCAACTATGTTTGGATAGATGATAGAGATGTAGAAGGTATTAAGTTCTCATCTTGGGAAAATCTCTAATTTTTGCTAATATAGTCCCATGCATCCCGTTAGAGATTATTCAGTTAATTAGGGTTATCTAACATAAAGGGATGTTTTTATATAATTATGAACAATACAGAAAGTAACTACGGGCATGATGAATCAAGCCCTATCTCTAACGGGATGCAGAATATTCAAGTTGTGATCCTCGCTGCCGGCAAAGGCAAGCGTATGAATGCCGAAGTACCCAAAGTCTTGGTGCCTTTTCATGATATGCCAATGATAGATTATGTTGTAAATGCAGTGTCTCATAGCGGCATAGAAACAAAGCCGGTTTTAGTTGTAGGCTATGGTAGCCAGCTTGTAAAAGACTATTTAGGGGTTAAAGCTAGTTATGCTATGCAAGACGAGCAATTGGGTACAGGGCATGCTGTAAAGTGCTCACAAGCCCAAATAGACCCATCTATAGACCATGTTTTGGTGCTATATGGTGACCAGCCAGCTATAACCGGAGCAATGATAGCCAATTTAGCTAAAACCCATATTGATAGCGGTAAAAATTTAACAATGGCTACAGTTGATTTGCCAAGCTTTGATTCGTGGTACCAGTCATTTTTAGCCTTTGGTAGAATTGTTCGTAACGAAAATAATGAAATAGAAAAAATTGTAGAATATAAAGATGCTACAGATGAACAAAAAGAAATAAAAGAAGTAAACCCAGCATATTTTTGTTTTAAAAAAGATTGGCTATTTTCTAAACTTGAACAAGTTAAAAATACAAATGCTCAAGGTGAATATTATTTGACTGATTTAGTTGAACTAGCAGCTAATGATGGAGGAATTGCATCTGTGCATATTTCTCCAGAAGAAGCATTAGGTGTAAACACTATTGAACAACTAAGAGAACTAGAACAAATAATTAAAAAAGCAGAATAAAAAAAAGAGAGGCTCAGCCTCTCTTTTTTTTATAGTGTTTTTATATAAACGTAAATGTCTTCCAGGGCCTTTACTGCGTCACCAGCAGCAATATTGTTTTGGTGGTATAGACCGTTTGTAACGTCACCAGCAGCCCAAATACCAGTAATTTGGCTACGTTGGTTCATTGGGTCAACAATAATGTTTCCGGTTTGGTTTAGTGGAACTAAATCTTTTGCGAAATCAGTGTTTGGGATTTGGCCAACTTCTACAAAGATTCCGCCAGTAGGAATAGTGTGTTCTTCTCCAGTTAGTTTGTCTTTGTAAGTTAAAGAATTTACAAACATTTCGCCGTCAACACGCAAAATGTCTGCATTCATAATCGCACTAATATTGTCTTTAGCTAAAGCTTTTTCTACTGTAATTTCGTCGGCTTTGAATTCGGGACCTCTGTGGATAATAGTAACGCTTTTGCAGTATGCACTAAGCTGCAAAGCAGATTCTATGCCAGCATTACCGCCTCCAATAACTAATACATCTTGCCCAGAAAAAACTGGGCCGTCACAACTAGCGCAATAAGTAATGCCTTTGTGTTCGTATTTGTCGGCATTTTCTGCCGGTAATTTACGGCGAGATGAACCAGAACAAATTAAGACTGCTTTAGTGTGCAATGTATTTTTGTCAGTTGTGATACTAAAATTTTCTCCAACTTTTTCTATTTTACTAACATATTCACCAGTATATGCATCTAAAAATTCACCAACATAAGATAATGCATGGTCACGCAAATCAGTAGCTAGTTTGTGCCCAGCTATTTCTTTGGTACCTATCCAGTTATAAATTGTTTCAGAAACTTGAGACTGGCCGCCCCATTCGCCGGCAATTACAGCGGTAGTTAGTTGTTTTCTTGCAGCATAAACAACGGCTGCAGCGCCTGCTGGGCCGCCGCCAATAACTACCAAATCATAAACTTTACTTTCACTCATGAGAAGGATTATATCATAAGATATGTCCCGTTAGAAACAGACCCCGATCTTTTTAGATCGGGGTCTTAGTTTCGCACGGGATTAGCGTTTGTTTCGTCTTAGAAAAGCAGGGACAGATGACCAATCGTCAGATCCAGCTTCTTCGCCAATAGTATCGTCAATTATGATGTCAGGAGTCTTTACTGCACTTGGTTCGGACTTCATAGATGAATTGTCGTCCATAGATGCCAATGCTGCAGGAGAATTTTGAGTATCATAAGAACTAACTCTCTCTACACTGTCACGCATTATTGGCATGCTTTGGATGTTTTGCATGTTGATACTTGCAGTGTTGTTAGAACGTTTTGGCAAATCAGTAGGGAATCCAGTAGCAATTAATGTTACTTTCATTTCATGCTTTTGCAATTTGTCGTCTCTGATCATACCAAAGATAACTTTTGCATCCTTGTCTACGTTTTGAGTAATCAGGTTTGCTGCTTCGGATACTTCGTGGATAGAAATGTCATCGCCGCCAGCAATTGCAAGCAGTACGCCTTTTGCGCCAGAGATAGATAGATCAAGCAGTGGTGAATTGATTGCTTCCATAGCAGCCTTGCTAGCGCGGCCTTCACCAGATGCGCGTCCAATACCCATAAGAGCTGACCCAGCGTTAGCCATAACAGCACGGATATCCGCAAAGTCTACGTTGATCATACCAGGAGTAGTAATAAGTTCAGAGATACCTTCTACTGCTTGGCGCAAAACTTCGTCACACATCATAAATGCGTCTTTTACAGAAGTATCCTTAGGAGCAACAGAGAGCATACGTTCGTTAGGAATAACAATGATAGCGTCTACTTCTTGTTCCAAATCAGCGATACCTTTTTCAGCTAAACGCATTCTTTGTGTTCCTTCGAACATAAATGGTTTTGTAACAACGGCAACAGTTAGTATGCCTTGTTCTTTTGCAGATGCTGCAACGATTGGTGACGCGCCAGTACCAGTACCGCCGCCCATACCACAAGCAATAAAAACCATGTCTGCACCTTTTACAGCATCTTGGATTTCAGCTTTTGTTTCTTCTGCAGATTTACGGCCAACGTCTGGGTTCATACCAGCACCAAGTCCGCGAGTTAAGTTTTTACCAAGATGGATTTTTTTCTCCGCTAAAGATTTATGTAAATCTTGCGTATCAGTATTCATTACAATATACTCGACTCCTTTTACTTTGGATTCAAGCATATGATTTAGTGCATTAGCTCCGGAACCTCCTATTCCGATAACCTTAATGCGAGCAAATGTTTCTACTGGAGTATCGATCTTGGCCATAATGTCTCTCTGTAATGAATTAATGTATAACAAGAAAACTATAGCAGAAATAAGATATTCTGCCAAACCATAGTTATGCACCTAATTTAGGGCATTAAATCATGAAGAAATGACTTGAATTTTTTCCCAAATCCTATTCCATTACCAGTGTTTTTTGGTTTTTGGGTTTCGTCGCTGTTTTTGTAGATTGCTAGACCATAAGCCACGATCCAAGATACGTCACGGATGCGAGGTTTCATTTGCAGTAGATGTTCTGGGATACCAGTACGGCATGGTAGACGTAAACTATTACGAGCTAAAGATTCAATTTGTGAAATGTGTGACCCGCCGCCAGTAATAACTATACCTGCAGGCAATAGTGCATCGCGATTTATTTTCTTTAAATGTTTTTCTAAGATTTCAAAAATATCACGGAGACGAGCTTCGATGATTTCTGTTAATTTTCTTTCTGAATGAGCGCCTTGGCTGCGTCCCATTTTTATTTGCTCAGCTTCTTCGATTGGAATTTTTAATCCCAGTGCAATATCTTTTGTAAAATCTGCGCCGCCAATAGGGAAGACTTGGAGTGACAGTG
>CAYJCX010000026.1:0-8940 GCA_964368775.1 uncultured Candidatus Saccharibacteria bacterium
TAGGAGGAGGGCAAAAGCCTGTTTATAGTATTATTACCATTTTGGCCATAATACTTTACGTATTCATAAAGCCTTACCTTCGTAAATCTGATGGGAATTTTTAAGAGAAAGAAAAAATATTCTTCTTTTGATATCGACACTGTATTCTTGGACAATGCTAATATGCCGGTCTTTGATCGTAGTCAAAAAGAAGGAACAATAGAACAAACAATAACAAAAAGAACAGTATCTATTATTATGGTTACTGCTTGTGTTTTGTTTTTCATTATTGGTCTCAAGGCCGTACATTTGCAGCTTGTAAAAGGCGAAAAATTTTCTACTCGCGCTGAAAATAATAGACTAAACGAAATACCCTTGTTTGCTCGTCGCGGTATTATTGAAGATAGAAACGGGGAACTATTGGCTTGGAATGCTCTAGAGACAGAAGATTTAAATTACGATGCTTCTATGGAATATATTCCAGATCGCTTGTATACAGAAAAATCCGGAATGAGCCATATCATTGGGTATGTTTCTTATCCTAAAAAAGATAGTAAAGGTGTTTACTGGCAACATTCATTTATTGGGCGTGATGGTATAGAAAAATTATACGACAAAGATCTTTCTGGTAAAAACGGAGCACGTCTTATCGAAGTCGATGTTACTGGTAATACTTTGTCTACAAACTTGGCTGAATATCCAATACCCGGAAAGAAGATGACTTTGACTGTAGATTCTCGTATGTCAGACGCTCTTTATTCTGCAATGGATTCTTTGTCCAAAGGCATGGGCTATCGTGGTGGCGGAGCTGTAATCATGGATATTAACAAAGGCGACATTTTATCTATGACTAGCTATCCGGAATATAATAGCTCTATCTTGTCTCGCGGAGATGACAAGGGTACTGTGGCTAGTTATTTTAGTGATTCACGGTCTATATTTCTTAACCGAGTCTTCCAGGGTGCTTATGCTCCTGGGTCTATTGTAAAGCCTTTTATTGCTCTTGAGGCCTTGCGTAAGGGTGTTATTACTCCAGAAGTCTCAATACTTTCTACTGGGTCTATGAGCGTACCTAACCCGTATAATCCATCAAATCCTACTATATTTAAAGACTGGCGTGTTAACGGTTACACTGATATGCGCGAAGCCATAGCCGTATCTTCTGACATTTATTTTTACCAAGTCGGCGGAGGCTTTGGTTCTCAAAAGGGAATTGGAATTAGTTCTATTGATAGTATTGCCAAAGCTTTTGGTATTGGTGAAAAGACAAATATAATTTTCCCTGGAGAAGTTGTTGGGAATATTCCTACACCAGCATGGAAAGAAAAAGTTTTCGACGGAGACCCATGGAGACTGGGAGATACTTATAACAGTTCTATTGGTCAGTACGGTTGGCAAGTAACACCTATTCAGATGGCTCGCGCTACTGCTGGTATTGCAACCGGCGGTATACTGCCAACACCAAGAATTACATTTAATGAAAATATTAAAACTCAAAAAGTTAAAGAAGAAATAACTCCAGAAATGTATCAAGTTGTTCGCGAAGGTATGCGTATGACCGTAACTGATGGTAGTGCTACTATTTTAAATATCCCGCAAATGTCTGTAGCTGTAAAAACAGGTACTGCTCAGGTTGGGGTAAACAATGCACGTATCAATTCTTGGGTCGTTGGGTTTTTCCCTTATGAGAACCCTAAATATGCTTTTGCTGTTCTTATGGAAGGAGCTCCTTATACAGCGTCACAGTCTGCTAGTTTTGTCATGAGAGACTTTTTCCAGATACTAGGTATGCAGCATCCCGAAGTTCTCGAGTACCTAGAAAAGGGTGAATAAGTGTGCTATAATACCTAAATGGAAGAAAAAATATACATAACTAAAGAAAATAAAGAAGAATTAGAAGCAGAGCTAGTAATGCGCCGCGGTGAAAAACGCAAGGAAATTAAAGACCAACTAGAATTTGCTAAATCTCTTGGTGACCTATCAGAAAACGCAGAATACCACCAAGCTCGCGAAGACCAAGGTCGCAACGAAGACCGTATTGCTGAAATCGAACACCTATTGCAGGTTGCCGAAGTTGCTACTAAGAACAAACACAATGTTGTAGATATTGGTGCACGTGTAGTACTACAAAAGAAAGGCGACAAAAAAGAAATGGAATTTACTATTGTTGGAGGCGAAGAAGCCGACATTGCAGAAGGTAAAATTTCTTATCTTTCACCAATTGGTGCAGCTATCTTTAACAAAAAAGTTGGAGATGAATGTGTTGCTAATACTCCAAAAGGCGAAGTCTCTTATACTGTTATTAAAGTTTCATAAAACATGGCGGGATTAGATGAATTGCGCAGTGTTCGCTTGGCTAAAAAAAAGCTTTTAGAAGATGCTGGGATTTCTTGTTATCCTGCTAGCGTACCTAGAACTCACTCTGTCTCAGAAATAAAAGATTCATTTGAAGATCTCTCTTCAAATGGTAATAATGTTTCTATTGCTGGACGCATTACAGCTATTCGTGGCCAGGGTGCAATACTTTTTATAACACTACTAGACGGCGGGTCTTCTTTTCAAGCCGTTTTTAAGAAAGACGAAATAGATGAACAAGCTTTTTCTCTTTTTGTTGATGGGTCAGATATTGGAGATATTATCTCTGTAACTGGAACACTTTTTACAACACAACGTGGAGAAAATAGTCTTTTGGTTAAAGAATGGACTATGGCTACAAAATCATTGCTTCCTTTGCCAGAAAAATGGCACGGTCTTGAAGACGATGAAGAACGTAACCGTAAACGTTATCTAGAAATGATATCTGACAATGGGGTATATAACCGTATGGTTATGCGCAGCCGTATTGTTAGTACTATTCGTAATTTTTTTGATAGCAGAGATTTTATAGAAGTAGAAACACCAGTACTGCAGTCTCAAGCTGGCGGTGCTAATGCTAAGACTTTTGATACTCATCATAATGATTATGATATGGACATGGTTATGCGTATTGCTGTAGAGCTAGATCACAAAATGATTATGGCATCTGGGATACCACGCATCTATGAAATAGGTAAAATGTTTCGTAACGAAGGTTCTGACCCGTCCCACATTCAAGAATTCACTATGATTGAATGGTACGCAGCATATGAGACATTGGAAACAAATATGGCTTGGACTGAAGAATTGTTGAAAAAGCTAGCAATAGAAATCGCAGGCAAAGATACATTCAAAGCCTATGATAAAGACGGTAATGAACACGAGATAGATTTTGCTGGAGTATGGCCACGCAGAAAATTTGGAGATCTTTTGATGGAATATGCTGGACTAGACTACAACACTATTACAGATGAAGAGTTAAAGATCGAAGCCGCAAAATACGGCATGCCACAAGATGAAATCAAGAAAACAGGCCGCGCAAATATGTTGGACTATGTTTACAAACGTACTGCTCGTCCTAAACTAATTTCACCAACATTTGTTACGCATTATCCGGGTGCGTTAAAGCCATTGGCTCAGCAAAATGCAGATGGTAGTGCCGAAGTTTGCCAACTAATTATTGCCGGCGCAGAGATAACCAACCAATATGCAGAGCTTGTTGACCCAGTAGTAGAAAGAGCTTTACTTGAAGACCAGGCCCGCGCAGGCGCAGCAGGCGACGAGGAAGCCATGCAGGTAGACGAACGCTTCTTGGTTGCTATGGAGCACGGTATGCCGCCTATGACAGGTTTTGGAATGGGCATAGACCGCATTGTAGCTATACTTACAGAGCAAAAGAACTTGCGTGATACTATATATTTCCCAATCATGCGTCCTAAATCTGAATAAAAAATAACCCGCCTTACTGGCGGGTTTTTTTATATTTGTTAGGAGGAGGACTTTCATAAGGAGGATAAAGTAGTGTAAAATCTGGAGTACATAGAAATGTTCTACCATATTTTATTTCTGCATCTTTCCAGAATTCTTGTATTTCTTTTGCATTTGCATTAGGAAGTTCGGGTGTATTGTAATCGCTCATAATTTTAAATTGCAAAAGGTACTACTAAGTCTTGTTTATGATTTGGCATCGAGCCTAGAATTGTAAGCTCTTTTTCTTTAGCTACTGTCATGTAGGCGGGGAATTTGCCTGATATATTATCTCTTTTAGGGCATAATTCCGATTTGATTATTGCATCTTGAAGCGCAATAAGTTGTTCTTGGGTTTGTAATATGTCACTCATACGCATTTTATTTCTTATAACTTTACGCCTTTTTTGGGATTTTGTCCAGTTTTTTAATTCTTGAAACATTTTATAGATTTGGGGATAACTTATTTGTAGCATTGTGGGATAAAGTGGTGTATAATTGTATTCAGATGGGGCAAAGTGGGATGAATTTTTTAAATAAAATTTAGCCTAAAAAGCCTTATAAAACAAGGATATTATGTTAATCGGAGAATTTACACACACATTAGACGACAAGAAGAGAATTACTCTTCCAACAAAACTCAGAAAAGAACTGGGTAAGACTGTCGTTGTGGCTCCGGGACTAGATTCTTGTCTTTTCTTGTTTACAAAAAATGAATGGGTTCGCATTGCTGACAAGCTATCTGCTGGTTCAATGCTGGAACAAAACACTCGTAGTTTTTCTCGTTACTTATTCGGCCAAGCAATGGATCTAGATGTAGACAGTGCAGGCCGTATTTTAATTCCAGACAATCTTCGCACACTTGCAGGACTATCACAAAAAGTAGTTCTTATTGGTGTTAAAAGCCGTATGGAAATTTGGAGTGAAGAAAAATGGAATGCATACAAAAAAGAAGTTGAAAGCGGTGTCGACGCTATTGCAGGAACATTAGGAGACCTTGGGGTTTTGTAATTATATGTTTACACACAAAAGCGTCCTATCCCACGAAGTTCTGCATAACGCGTACTTGCCAGCTGGCGCTGTTGTTGTAGATGGCACATTGGGTCTGGGCGGCCACGCAATATCATTCCTAAACCACAAAAACGATATTGCTGCTTATTACGGTTTTGATCTTGATGAAAAAGCTTTAACCATCTCAAAAGAAAAACTAATTGGTTACCCGTGTGTTCATTTTGTAGAAAGTAACTACAGTGATGCTGCAAAATTCCTAACTAACCACGGTATCAGTGCAGTAGACACAATCTTTCTAGATCTTGGAGTATCTTCAATGCAACTAGATGACAGCGCTCGAGGCTTCTCATTTAGATTCGATGCACCTCTTAACATGAGACTGGATGGCAGCGAAATAGATACAGCAAAAGAATATATCAACACAGTAGACAAAGAAGAATTAATAGAAGTCTTAGTGGAATTAGGGGAAGAGCAATACGCAAAAAGAATCGCAGAATTCATCATAGAAGCCAGAGAAAAAAAACCAATAGAAACAACATTTGAACTAAAAGACATTGTTTACCGGGCTTACCCAGTACATAAAAGATTTGGCCGAGTTCATCCCGCAACAAAAACATTTCAGGCCCTAAGAATAGTAGTAAACGGAGAATTAACATCACTGATAAAAGCATTAGAAGAATTACCACCATTACTTTCTCCAGGCGGACGCATGATGGTAATAACATTTCATTCATTAGAAGATCGAATAGTAAAACACAAATTCAAAACTTTAGCTGAAGAAGGAAAATATAAAATCTTAACAAAAAAACCAATAGTACCAGGAGAAGCCGAATTATTAGATAACCCCAGAGCTCGCTCTAGCAAGCTCCGAATAATAGAAAAAACCCATGAATAATAAATTTGATACAAAATTAAAAGTAGAAAAGCTAAACAAGCTAAACCAATATTTAATTAGCGGCTCAGTTTTTTGCATGTTTTCTTATGTTATTCTTTTAGGGTTAACTGCTGCTAATGTTGTAACGCTTCGTAGTACAGATAAAATGGTAGACGACAGTAAGACGCAACTAGGAACAGTAGAACTAAGTTACATGAGTACTGAAAACGTTATGGCGCTGGAAAACGGTTCTTCTGCTGATTTTAATCAAGCTACAAACATTGCTTATGTTGGTTCTAATCTTGGCGAAACAAACTCAGTTGCTATTGCTGACCTAAACAACTAAAATAGACGTATTAGTCTATGCAAAACCGTATCCGAGTATTAGCAATATTTATAATAATTTTATTTTTTGCTATCTTGGCAAGATTATTTTATGTGCAGGTTTTGCATGCCAGTGTTTACAAAGCTCGAGGTGTAGGTCAATACGTTGCTGCTAAAGACGAATCTACTCCACGTGGCTCTATTTATTTTTCTAGAGAAGATGGGACGTTAATATCCGCAGCTACAATGAATAGCGGATATCTTTTGGCTATTGCTCCAAACAAAATCACAAACCCTGATGATGTTTATAAACAAATTAGCGATATCTATCCAATAGACAAGGATCTTTTTTATGAAAAGATAAACAAAAAGAACGATCCCTATGAAGAAATAGCTCATCGCGTGCCTAAAGACAAGGCAGAGATTTTATTAGCTAAAAAGATAAAGGGTACTTTTATGACCCGCGAAACTTGGCGCGCATACCCCGGCAAAACAACAGCGGCTCATGCATTAGGTCTTGTTGCTCATATTGGTAACTACGAAGAAGGTGTTTATGGTTTAGAAAAATATTACCAAAAATATCTTGTATCTGGAGACAAGCTAGCCAGCGTAAATCCTTTTGCGGCTGCATTTAGAAATCTTTCTGGTGGCAGTAGTGAAAACATGGACATTGTTACCACGCTAGAGCCCGAAGTCCAAGTTGCCCTGGAAAAAACGCTGGACGATATCCAAAAGCAGTATAGTTCTGACGGTGTTGGCGGTATTGTTATAAACCCAAAAACAGGAGAGATTCTTGCAATGGCTTATACTCCGGCTTTTGACCCCAATGACCCAACTGCCGCTAAAGATGAATCAGCCTTTTTAAATCCTTCTGTTTCCAAAGTTTATGAATTCGGGTCAGTTATCAAACCTTTGATTGCTGCTGCTGGTTTTGATACAGGGGTTATAACTCCGGAAACTACATATATGGATACGGGTAGCGTAAAAGTTGGTATAGAAACAATCCACAACTTTGACAACAAAGGCCGCGGCCTTGTAACTATTAAGACTATTCTAGGTCAGTCTCTTAACACTGGTATGGTTATGATAGCTGGACGCTTAGGCCCTAATAATATGCGTAAATATTTTGAAAGCTACGGTCTACGCAAAAAGACGGGGATAGATTTACCTAGTGAATCAGGTAGTCTTACTAGTAACCTGGATTCCAATAGAGAAATTGAATTTGCTACTGCATCTTTCGGTCAGGGATTTGCGGTAACGCCACTGCAAGTAGTCAGAGCTTTTTCTACTATTGCTAACAACGGTATACCTGTAAACCCACACATAGTAAAAGAGATTCGTAAACCCGGCGGTAGTGTCGTAAAGAAATTCGAATCTACTTATATGGACCGCGCTCTTAGTGAAAAATCTGCAAAGACAATCAGTAGTGTTTTATCAAAAGTAGTAGATACAGATTTGCAAAACGGAACATTATCTTTTGCTCATCACAGCGTTGCCGCAAAAACAGGTACAGCCCAAATGGTGGGTCCAAACGGTAAATATTATACAGACCAGTATCTGCATTCGATGTTTGCTTATTTACCAGCCAGTGACCCTAAATATCTTGTCTTCTTGTACAATGTAAATCCAAAAGGTGTAGAATACGCGTCTACCTCTCTTTCAAAACCACTGTTCTCTTATTTGCAGTTTTTGATTTCATATGGAAGAATACTACCAGACAGATAAAACTAATTTATTTAAATGAATTCCACAATAAAGAAAATCATCATTGTACTGCTTCGTCTCGTATCTCGAGCTATACTTTGGCGCCATAAGCCTATTGTTGTAGCCATAACCGGATCAGTAGGTAAGACTACAACTAAAGATGTAGTTGGGCATGGTTTAACCAGTGTGGAATTTACTCGTAGCGCTGATAAAAGTTTCAACAGTGATTTCGGTGTACCGTTAACTGTAATCAATGCTTCAAACCCTTGGGGCAAAGTTACTGGCTGGTTTGATGTTCTTTTGCAGGGTCTTCAGGTTTTACTAAAAGATGAATATCCAAAAATTTTAGTATTAGAAGTTGGTACAAGATTCCCTGGAGACATTGAGCGTTTAGCAAAATGGCTAAAGCCTCATATTTCTTTGATTACTCATATTCCCGAAGTTCCTGTACATATAGAATTCTTTGGGTCACGCCAAGCAATAATAGATGAAAAAAGTATGCTGGCTAAATATACAAGAGTTGGCGGTAGTATTGTTTTAAATCACGATAGTGAATATGTTTACGAAATAGCCAAAAATATGACGCACCCTGTAGTTACTATTGGGTTTCATCCTGATGCTACATATAGAGCTTTTGACGTGCAGCGTGTAGTGACCGAAGATGGTCAGTATGGAATGCGTTTTAGTGTAAAAGTTCGCGGTATCGCTATACCTGTATTTGCTCCGGCATTTATTGCAAAGCATCAAATCTACGGAGTCCTATATGCTATGGCTACGGCAGATGTACTAGGTTATGACATTAGTGCCGTAGCAGCCAGTATGTCCAGCTTAAAGCCTACTGTAGGGCGTTTAAACCCTCTTGTTGGTATGGGTAATACTTTGATAATAGATGATTCTTATAATGCTTCTCCGGCTGCAATGGAAGCTGCTATAGAAACCCTAACAACAATAGACACACCTGGCCGTCATATTGCTGTGCTGGGAGATATGCTGGATTTAGGTAAGATGACAAAAGAAGTCCACGAAAGCGTTGGTATATTTTTGCAAAACCAAAGATTAGATTTTATTTATTTAGTTGGACAGCGTATGCGCTATGCTTATGACACAATGATAGCGGCTAAATATCCTAAGACAAAAATATTTTACTGTGATACTCCTGCAGATGTCTTGCCACTACTATTAAAGAAAATTCAAAAAGGCGATACCATTTTAATAAAAGGCTCTCA
>CAYJCX010000027.1:0-7993 GCA_964368775.1 uncultured Candidatus Saccharibacteria bacterium
GAAGGGGATTTTTGGTCTGACAAAACAAATGCCGACCAAGTTCTAAAGACTTATCAAGAACTTAAAAAAGAAGAAACAGAATATAATAAAAGACTTGGGGGTAATGCTCTCATGACTATTTATGCTGGGGCAGGCGGGGATGACGCCGAAGATTTTACCCGCATGCTTTCCGTGATGTATGAAAACTATGGAAAGAAAAATGGTTTTGATTTTAAAATTTTAGATTCTCAAGATACTAATTCTGGGTATCGCAGTGTATCTTACGAAATAGTTGGCAAGCGTGCGTATGGAACATTTATGGATGAATCTGGTGTGCATAGATTAGTTCGTCTTTCTCCTTTTAATTCCAAGCATACTCGCGAAACTTCCTTTGCTTTAGTAGATGTGGTTCCAATTATTGAAAACTTGAAGATGGTGGAAATTCCTGATCGGGATATAGAAGTAGCCTTTAGCAAATCTGGTGGTCCTGGAGGCCAAAATGTTAACAAAAGAGAAACTGCAGTACGGGCACTCCACCTACCTACAGGTATTAGTGTTCATGTGGCAACCGAGCGTAGCCAGGAATTAAACCGCGCCAAGGCGGTAAGTATGCTTTATAGTAAATTGGCAGCTCATATAGAAAAATTAAACCTAAAATCAGCAAATGACTTGGCTTTGGCTGGCAAAATAGACAATGAATGGGGTAACCAAATCCGTAATTATGTCCTGCATCCTTATAAAATGGTTAAAGATCTAAGAACAGGGGCTGAAAGTTCTGATCCTGATGCCGTCTTGGCTGGTAACCTGGATATTCTTATTGTTCAGGGGTCCTAAACATGATAAAATAGCATATGCTCTATTTTACAAATGTTACCAAAGTCTATAAAGACGACACTGAATCTCTTCGTGATGTGTCTCTTACTGTCTCTCCTGGTGAATTTGTAGCCATTACTGGTCATTCTGGTTCTGGTAAAACTACTCTAATGAAATTAGTGCTTGCAGAAGAAGCCCCAACAACTGGGACTGTATTTTTTGAATCTCAAGATATTCATTCATTATCTCGCAAAGATTTAATTGCACTTCGTCGCAGAATGGGTACAATTTTTCAAGATTTTAGACTTATAAAAAATAAAACTGTTTTTGAAAATGTATCTTTTGCTATGGAAATAGGGGAACATACCGATGCTGATATCAATGAATACGTTCCGCATGTTTTAGATTTGGTATCGCTGTCACACAAAGCAGATTCTTTTCCAGAAACATTATCTGGTGGTGAAAAACAACGCTTGGCTATAGCGCGGGCTATTATTCATCAACCTGAATTACTTTTAGCAGATGAACCAACTGCATCTCTTGATCCAGAATCTGCGCATGGCGTTATGCAGGTGCTTCGCAAATTGTCAGACTTGGGTACGACAATTGTTATGACTACTCATACACCAGAACTTGCACAAAAATATGCAAAAAGATTAGTTCATTTAGAAAAAGGTCAAATAGTCAAAGACGACAAGCATCATAATCATAAAATACATATTTAATATGAATAGAACATTATTAAAGCGCGTTATAAAGTCTGGTATGCAATTAGTTCGCCGCAGTGGAATGTTGGCGGTTTCTTCTGTTTCGGTAACTGTTGTTACGTTAACAGTAGTATTAGCTTTGTTCTTTACTCAGGCATTGCTTGATGCGTCACTTCGCGCTGTGGAATCTCGGGTAGATGTAACTATTTACATTGCTGATAACGCCAGTGAAGATACAATTGCTACAATTCAAAAAGAACTAACCGAAATGCCCGAGGTTAAGACTGTGCAATATATTTCCAAAGAAGAAGCCTTGGTCTTGTTTAGAGAAAGACATATTAATGACGATTTAACATTGCAGGCGCTAGACGAAGTAGGTAAAAATCCATTGCCAGCTAGTTTTGTTATTCATGCTAAAGACACTGCTCAGTATGAAAATATTATTTCTACCCTGGAAGATAATTCTACTTTTATTCAAGAAAATAAATCTTTTATTACCAAAGTTAACTTTAATAGAAATAAAGACATCATAGATCGTATCTTGGTTTTGCGTGATGGTGTTAAAAAGTTTGGGATAACACTAACTTTGATTTTTATAATTATTGCCGTTATGGTTACATTTAATACTGTACGCTTGGCAACATACACAATGAAAGATGAGATAGAAGTCATGCGACTAGTTGGAGCACGTTCTTCATTTGTGCGTGGTCCATTTATTGTAGCTCAGATAGTCTATAGTTTGATTGCTTCTATTATTACACTTTTACTATTTTTAGGGATTACATATTTACTAAGAGACACTTTGACTGTTTTCTTTGGAGTTGATTTATTTGTTTACTATACAAAAAACATTTTTGAAATTTCAGGGCTTATTATATTCTCTGGATTATTATTGGGTATTACGGCTAGCTTTGCTTCCGTTTCTAAATATTTAAGAAAGTAATTTATGGCAAAAAAGATTCACCCTCAAGATACAGTTTATATCTTTGTTGTCGGAGGAGTAATTAGTGGCGTTGGTAAAGGAGTCGCTGCTAGTTCTATTGCTAAAATTTTAGAAGACCGTGGTCAAACAGTAACCGCTGTAAAAATAGACCCATATATTAATGTTGACGCTGGTACTATGAGTCCCAGTGAACACGGCGAAGTCTTTGTACTGGACGATGGCTATGAGACAGACCAAGACATGGGTAACTATGAAAGATTTTTAAATAAAAGCATCGGTAGTGAAAACTATATGACTACCGGGCGTGTATACCAAGCAGTAATAGAAAAAGAACGCCGTATGGAATACGGCGGTAAATGCGTAGAAGTTGTACCGCACATTCCAATGGAAGTAATAGAGCGCATTGAAAAAGCCGGCCAAATCGCCAAAGCTAACGCTGTAGTTATTGAAATCGGCGGAACTGTGGGGGAATATCAAAATATGCTTTTCCTTGAAGCAGCCAGAATGATGAAGATAAAACATCCTAAAAGTGTTTTCTTTGTGATGGTATCATATTTGCCAGTACCGGGGACAATTGGTGAAATGAAAACCAAGCCAACACAGCATGCAGTAAGAACGCTGAATGGGTCTGGAATACAGCCTGATATTATTATTGCTCGCTCAAAAGAGCCAATGGATGAACCAAGAAAAGAGAAACTTTCTATATTTTGCAATATTCCAGCTAGTAGAATTATCTCTGCGCCAGATGTAACCAGTATCTATGATATTCCTGCAAACTTTGAAAAGGAAGGATTGTCTAATATTATCTGCGAAACATTAGGTTTAGCTTGTCCAATAAAGCCAGGTGCTGGGGGTAAAGACTGGGCTTCTTTTGTAAAGAAGACAAAAACCGTAAAAGAAGAATTAAATATTGCTGTTGTGGGTAAATATTTTAATAGTGGAGATTTTGTATTGGCAGACGTTTATATTTCTGTAATTGAAGCTATTAAATATTCTAGTTATGCCGTAGGCCGTAAGCCAGTATTAACTTGGATCAATGGAGCAAAATACGAAACTGACCCAAAATCTGTAAAAGAACTTTCTAAATATGATGGTCTTATTGTACCGGGTGGTTTTGGTACCAGAGGTATAGAAGGCAAAATCAAAGCCATAGAATATGCCCGCAAAAATAAGATACCTTATCTTGGGCTATGCTACGGTATGCAATTGGCTGTTATAGAATATGCACGTAATGTCTTGGGTCTTAAAGATGCGCATACATTGGAAGTAAATCCAAAGTCTAAAAATTTAGTTATTACGATAATGGAAGACCAAAAAGAAAAAGTCTCTGGGTCTAAGATGGGCGGCACTATGAGACTGGGCGCGTATCCGGCTGTAATCAAAAAGGGGACGCAAGCTTACAAGGCATATGGCAGGGATAAAATTAATGAGCGTCATCGCCATCGTTACGAAGTAAACAACGAATATGTAGATAAGTTAGAAAAAGCCGGACTTGTTTTTTCTGGAAAATCTCCAGACGGCAAGCTTTGTGAAATAGTAGAACTACCGGTGGCTACTCATCCATTCTTTATGGCAGCGCAGTTTCATCCAGAATTCTTGGCTCGTCCGCTGGATCCGCACCCAATGTTTACTGCATTTTGCAACGCTGCAAAGAAAAAGAAATAATCCCGCATTGCGGGATTATTTCTTTGGGACCTATCCCGTTAGAAGTAGGTTATTTTTAACCTATAGTTCTAATGGGATTATTGAATACTGTTTTGTACAGGGTTAGCTGCGTTTTTGGTATCGATGGCAGATGCCATTTCAAGAACTGTAGGAATATCATCAGTGATTACGTATAGTCCTCGGTCATAGGGGTCAATGGTTCCATATTTGTCGGCTAATACATTTTTGATCACACCATCTAGTGGGTTCCAGAATTCACTACCAAACAAAACTACAGGAATCTTTTTCATTTTGTGAGTTTGCATTAGTGTTAGAACTTCAAATAATTCATCAAATGTACCAAAACCTCCTGGGCAGTAAATAGCTATTTCTGTGGAATATCTCAAGGCTACTTTACGTGTAAAGAAGTAATAAAAGGGAATAATGTCAGTAACGTATTTGTTAGTGTTTTGTTCTTTGGGAATACGAATAGTTGCCCCAATTGCAGTACCTCCGGCGCGACTTGCACCACGGTTACCAGCTTCCATTATTCCACCACCTCCGCCAGTTAGCACTGCATAGCCTAATTCTTTTGCAAGAGCGTAAGCTAACTTTTCTACTGCGATGTAGTTTTTGTCATCTTCTTTTAATCTTGCAGATCCGTAAATAGTCGCAATACGAGAAAACTTTTGCAGCGCATCGATTCCTTGACGTAATTCTTCAGAAAGCTGACATAGTTCAACCATCTCACCATTTTTACCGTATCGGAATTCGCAGGCATTTCTAATATCACCAAGCGTTAATAGGCCGCCACCCTGAATCATATCTTTATCTCCATCCATATAGGGCTATTATAGCAGTAAGTTTGGTTTTATCAAAAATAATTATTTTTTTGCTGACTACCTCAGTTGTGAACCTTACGAGGTCAACCACCGTAAGCGTATTCTAGCATTTTTGACTGTCTCAAAACTAGGCATCTCAGTCTAGCTGTCTCCATACGCCATAAGGGTACTTATAGAGAATGAGACAAATGAGACACCACAGTGCTATGTGTATTTGATGTCTTGTTCAACAAGTCTTAAAAGGTTTTTTGAGTCTAAAACTCGAACAATAGAAAACATTTTTTAGATGATTTTTTATTATTGAGTTAATAATTATGTTATTATTAACTCAATATGGATACAGTATCACTACATAGTATATTTATTACTATTCATTTATTTGGGGTAGTTTTGGGTGCAGGAGGAGCTTTTATTAGTGATGGTATTTTCTTTACTTCACTAAAAGATAAAATAATATCAAAAGATGAATTTCGAATAATAAAAACGGCATCTAATTTTATATGGGGGGGTTTACTTTTGCTTGTAATTTCAGGAGTCGGACTCTTTGCACAAAATGTTGAGGTTTTGTCTTCTTCTGAAAAGTTTATCTCTAAAATGACTGTCGTGGGGATACTTATTTTAAATGGTATTGTTTTTCACTTTATCCATCTTCCATTTTTAAAACGACATTTAGATCGAAAATTAGCATCAAAAGCAGATCCTTCATCAGAAAAACTAATACCGTTTGTTCTTGTAAGTGGGGTTATCTCTGTTGTTTCTTGGGCGTCTGCCATTATTTTGGGATCATTACGATCCTTTTCTTATTCATATACTACATTTCTGTCCATATACGCACTAGTTATTGGATTTGGAGTACTTACTGCTCTAATATTATTTTTTGCTTATATTGATCAAAAGAATAGAAAAATCCTTGGAATAATCAGTGTTGGGATACTTATTTTAGGAATAATCTTCGGATTGATTTCTGGTTATTCCCAAAAAATAAATACCAACGATAAGAATACTATCACAGAGAGCAGTGCTGAAATATTTACAATGGAGAATATCGCAAAGCACAATAATAGCGAGGATTGTTGGCTTATTATAGACAATAAAGTCTTTGATGCGACACCCGCGTCAAAGGTGCATCCCGCATTGTTTAATTGTGGTACTGATGCGAGTGTGAATTATCACAAAAACCACGGGAAAGGTATCAGCGATAAAATGATGGTTTTTTATATAGGAGATCTAGGTGAGCATATATCAACAAAAAACGGAAAAGAAGAAAAGATAAAGTCATACACAGAGCTTAGTCCTAAAAAAGAATTATATGTGGCGAGCATGTCTTGGAATCCTGATGAGCTGATGGTGGTAGTAGAAAAAGATGCAGAAAAACTTCTTTTTATAAATGGAAAAACTCATACCGAAATTGGTCGGATACATGACATTGGATTCCAACCTCATACATCTGTATTTTCTTCTGATAAAAAATACATGTACATCATCTCTCGAGATGGATGGCTCAGTAAGATCGATATTACAACACTAGATCCTGTCATCTCTGTTCGTGTAGGTGAAAATTCTCGTGGAACTGCACTCACTGATGATGATAAGTTTTTAGCTGTTGGTAATTATGAACCACATACTCTGGTGATTATAGATACCGAGACAATGCGTATTATCGAGACCATTGAAACCTCGAGTGAAATAAATAATGAACCAATAGGATCTCGTGTTGGTGTTGTTGTAGAATCAGGACAGGATTTCATCATCGCACTCAAAGATGCGAATAGTGTATGGGTCATAAAGCAAGATATAAATAAAAAATGGGTTGTAAAAGATAAATATTCTAATATTGGTAACAATAAAACACCACTTCACGATGGCTTCCTAACTCCTGACGGGAAATTTTTTGTTGTCGCAGCACAAGGGGCAAATTCCGTCTGGGTATTAAATGCAAAGACATGGAAAGTCGTTGGAGAAGTTCCAACAGGCAAATTGCCACACACTGGACCTGGCGCTGTATGGAAAAATACAACATATATACCAGCTCTTGAAGAAGGTCTTATTACTGCGATAGATATGAATACGTGGAAACCGATTGCAAGTATTAAAACTGGCGGACCAGGACTTTTTGTTCGTAGTTATTCAAAGAATCCAGCTTATCCATATGTATGGGCAGATACTGCTTTTGGTGACCATAAAGACGAAATCTATGTCATCGATGCTCGTGTAAATAAGATAGTAAAAACACTGATTCCTGTGAAAGGAAAAAATTCATGGCATCCAGAATTCAGCTACGATGGAAAATCTGTTTATGTTGTTTCTCAAGAAGGAGGAGAGGTTGTAGTGTACGATGCATATACATTTGAAGTGATAAAAAGAATTAAAGCCGAGACACCATCTGCAGTATCCAATGTTGGTCTACGCATAGAAGAACCAGGGCTTTAAGCAATTTTTAGATTTCTATTTTATCAAATATGCTACCCTAAAGGTGTATTTGAAAAACAAATAAGCTAACGACATAAAAAAATAATTTATTCGATTTGTTTTTGTACCTCATATTAAAACTATCCAGTCAGCTTATCCAATCCTTTAGCTTTCTGTGTGTTATTAGGACCAGTTGTCTTTCCATCCCAACCATCAGGATCATCTACGGTTTGACCTTCAAAGATTAATCCACCTACCGCCCATAGTGGTGTAGTGATTTCAAATTCTTCTTTTTTAGTGGCTGTATTTGTAATTGGAGGATTTGAGTAGAGATATTGATTTCAAAACACATAGAGGAAAACCATTAGTGTTAGCAAATATTTATATTATCTTAAGAAATCCGTTTTACTATGGAGACTTTGAATATCCAAAAGGTGGTGGACAGTGGTATACAGGAAAACAAACACCAATAATTGATAAGATACTTTACGACAAAGTACAAATGACTATAAATCAAAACTTGATTCCCAAGACTGAGAGTAAAGAGTTTGCATTTACTAAACTAATACATTGTGGGTACTGCGGATCAGGCATATCAGCAGATGAGAAGTTTAAGAAGCTTAAAGACGGATCTGTTAATCGTCATATCTACTATG
>CAYJCX010000028.1:0-7137 GCA_964368775.1 uncultured Candidatus Saccharibacteria bacterium
TAATAAAAATACCCAGAAGTGAATCTGGGTATTTTTATTATTGCTCCTCCGGCAGGGATCGAACCTGCGACCAATCGCTTAACAGGCGACTGCTCTACCGCTGAGCTACAGAGGAATATACAGATATTAGCATTGAATCTCCCCTTTCGCAAGACAATAAATAGGCTGTATCGCTGCGTTTGACATAATCAAATATGAGTGTTAATATATAAAAAATCAATTTAAACTTTAAACAAATACAAAATGAGCTCAATAATTAAAAAAGAAACCAACCTTGTAAAAGACAATAGTTCTGAAGATTACATCTTGGGTACGTTGCTTTACACCCCACTATTTTATGCAAAAAATGAAAGGGCTGTCGAAATAAAAGTCTACGGACCAAACGAAACCTACCCTTCTATGAAAATTTTTCGTATGATAATACGCTGTGTTGATTTACCTACAACACCATCTGGCCAGAAAGAAATAGCATTCCAAGATGAAGTAAATATATTAAAGAAAGATGGTATGGATCATAACCACAGATGGCAGGTAAACTTTAGTATATTTGTAGACAAGGAAACTTATTCATACAAATCTATATATGAAAAACCTGCAGGGTTAACGCATATGTCTGACAGCTTGAATGTGTTTAAAAAACTATCCAAAGAAAAAGGATCTAAGTTATATGCCGGAGACTGGAGATTTGAATCTGATGGAGAAAACTGGATACCTATAAATGTTAACAGTGCTAATATTTTAACTGTTAATTCTTTACCTATATAAGGAAACTTATTCATACAAAACAAAAGCAGCCAACCCGGCTGCTTTTTTATTTTCTAATAGCGCCGTGTTATAATCACATTATATGAAGAAACACAAAATAATCTTTTGGATTACCACAGGTCTGATCTTTTTATTCGAAGGAGTAATGCCAGCTTTAACATCTCAAACCCAAATGTCTATAGACGGGTTTACTAGTCTTGGCTACCCAGTTTATTTTGTAACAGTATTAACTGTTTTCAAAGTCTTGGGCTCTATTGTGCTAATTGTCCCCGCATTCAAAGGCCGCTACAAAGAATGGGCTTATGCTGGGTTTGGTATAGATTTCATTTGTGCATTTATTAGCCTTGTAGTTGTGGCTGGTTTTAATGCTACAGCATTATTACCAGTAGTAGCCTTTCTAATACTAGCATTGTCATATAATTCTTATAACAAACTTAAATCAATTAACTAATTCTCATGGAAAGAAAAATCGCCATAAGAATAGGAATATTAATAGGAACGACTTTGGGTAGTTATATCCCCCTACTATGGGGCGATAACTTTTTGTCTTACTCTTCAGTATTTTTTGGGTTTATCGGCGCCATAGCAGGTCTTTGGGTTGGATTCAAAATAGGTAATTAAAATACAAAAAAATCCCGAAGTTTTATCCTCGGGATTTTTATTTTTAAATATTAGTTAAGAGCTTTTAATTGAAAAGTAAAGTTTATAGATTCTCTTTCATTAGGGAATTCATCTATTTTTACATAGTCTCCCCAGACAGAAGAAATTAATTCCGGAAAATCTTTTTTAAAGATTTTAAATTCATTAAATTTCTCTTTGGGAATTTCAATAATTTTACAAGTAGAAAAACTGACCCCAGAGTCTCCTGTAAAATTTACAGTGCCCTGCAACCAACTATAAAGATTTTCTTCTATATAGGTGATTAAAACCATTGGAAGAACACTAATTTTGCTTTTTAGAAAACCATAGATGTCTTGCAGTATAAGGTCTCCATAACTTTCTATTGTTTTACGATTTTGAGCAATGACCGTCTTTTCTTCAGCTATAACGGCTACTATTTTTTCTACATTTTTAAGACCAGAGTCTCCGACTCCAAGAGCTTTTAAGGTTTCATTTGTATTCATTTTATTAAGTATTTGGTTAAATATTTTAACAACTATAGCACATATTAAATATTTGACAACATAAGATAAGAGTTATATTATAACAACAATTTTAAACCCACTACATTATGAACGAAAATCAACAACAACCCGAAATTTACACCGAAGTAGACCCCGAAAATTAATTTTAAATCTTAATTTAAAGAAGCCGCTTTTATTTTAGAGCGGCTTTGTTTTTTAAAATAGTCCTATTTACAAGGGTTTTATTTGACTTATCCCCTTAAACGTGCTACATTATAGGTCAATCAAATTTAAACAATATAATATAAAAAAATGAACGAAAATCAAATTTCCGAACAAATCCACTTATTTGTGGCATTTTTCTTTACACAGACTGAAGAAAGCACTAAACTATTTTTTGAAAGAAGAGAAAAACTACTTTCCCTGGACGAAATCAAAAACCATCCTTTGTATGAACCATTTAAAAAGATGGTCAACACTTTGTACGAAAGCGAAATAAACTTTGTCTTTGACGGTATTCACAGCGCTCACAAGATTTTTACTCAAACCTACAACTGGCACAATGCAGGTACTTGTTTAAAAACTGAATGCAAAAAGAGAAATGCGATCCAAGAAGAGATCATTATTTCTATGAAAGAAGCTGCCAAAAATAGCAAGATTTCACTTGAAGCCACAAAAGAGTTTGCTATTTCAGTCATGGAATTAATGAAACATCCAAAAATGGAAGAAACTGCAATGGCATCTTAAACACAATCTACACGAAACAAATCATTTTTCCCCGCATATACATGTGGGGATTTATTTTACCTCAAAAGAAAAAGTATTACCCACTCCATCAGTCAGGGTTACATTTTTATTAGCAAATTTGTATGCCTGATTATTTTCTAGCTTTACTTCTTTTGTAGTAGAACCAGAAACCAGCTTAGTTAACACAACTAATCTCCCCGCCCAAACACATTGCACATTGTGTGGGCAACGAGAATCTTCCATTATTTTAAGCGGAGTAATACTAATACCATCATAAATGACTGCGGTGTTAATTTTATGAGATAAATATTCTCTATTATCTATTTGGTCATCAGGTATTTGCATAGATGGGCAAGCCTGGAATTCGCACTTGGGGCCGCTGCGTCCAACATATGACCCATCCGGGCACATCTTAGCATCCATTGTGCAAGCATAAATTTCGCCACTACCCAATATTTCATCCGGGTTAGTTACTACCGGTAATGGGCAAATAGCAAATTCACAATTTGGGCCAGTCCTACCTACTGCTGTGCCATCAGGACACATCTTGGCTTCTTCGCTGCAAGCTATAGTACTAACATTATTAGTATTATTCTTAAAATTTAATAAACTAACATTATTAAAACCATCTTTTTTAAAATATAAAAAAGCACCTATTATAATAACCAAGCAAAGCAGCACAATTAAGATTTTTTTCATAATTCAATTATACCCTATTTTGATACTTCAAAGAATCCGTACAGCACAGCTGTAAAATTAAACACAACATGAGCCAAAGATATAAGATAAAAATTAGGTTTTATCTTCCACAAAGTAGACAAGAATAATCCCCCTATCAATGTCAAAGGCAAAACAGCAAAAGCGTTGGGGTATATAATATGTAGTATCGCAAAGATACCAGCATTAGCTAAGATTATCTGTATATCTTCATCAAAGATATAATGCAGTTCTTTTGTTAACACACTACGGTATGCAAATTCTTGCAGTACACTAATTGGTATAAAAAGGTACAAAAATGTAGGATGCCGATACCACTCTGGCATTGGGCTATATCCCAATGCATTTGCAAAATACAATATCCCAGCTAAGCCAATTATTATTGCTACAAAATAAATAATATAGTCTCGCAAACCTGACGGCTTTACCATGCCCAATTCTTCTTTAGTTAGTTTATCTTTATGTACAAAATAAAAAATCAGCAATGCTACAGAAAGCATTACTGGTATGTGCCACACAAATGGTATTACTCCCCACACCACTAAGAGCATTGGCAACATATAAACCAAAACTATTCTCCAAAATGCAACCTGAGCTCTAGTAAATTTAAAACTTATTTTCTGAAGCATATTTTATTTCTTACGCTTTAAGGCTTTTCTAATTAATGAAAAAATTACAGGCACTACTCCAAAAGAAACAGCAATTATTACAACGATTACCATTACGCTTTCCAGGTTTGGTATTTTTTTACCAAAAATATTTCCCAAAGCTAACCCTACTGCTACCCAGAAAAATCCAGAAAAAAAAGATACCGCAGCAAATGTATGTAAAGGCATACGTAGTACTCCTGCTAAAAATGGAGCAATTGTTCGTACAGATGGAATAAATCTAGCAAAAACCAATGTAAGCAAACCATACTTTTTATAAAATTCTCTAGTTCTATTTAACCCTTTATTAAAAGTGCTACCTTCATCTTTAGCAAAATGCATCAAAGGCTTTTCCGCAAAGACGCCCATAAAATAACCTATCATGTTACCCAAAAATGCCCCAATCCCTAAAGTAATAAATGCGTAACTCATAGACAAATTACCTGCATGGACCAGATACCCTGCAGTAAAAAGTAATGTATCCCCTGGTAAAAAGAATAATGGCAAGAAACCCGTCTCCAAAGTTAAAACCAGGGATAGGCCTAAAATACCAAAATTACTAAAAAGATTTACAACATCAAACATGGCTATGCATTTACTGCAGATTCTTCGTCTTCGACAACAAACGGCATTCCAGCATTAGTTCCCCGTTGTACCAAGTTTCGGGCTAATATTTTTGCGATACGGTAATCAATAACAGGTAATAAATTTTTCTTTTTATTATGTTTTCCGTCATGGATTTCTTGAACCTGGGTATTTGTTAGTGTTGTAATATCTAATTCTGCTAACCCCAGTATCCGGTATAAATATGGCCGATTAATTTCTACGTTTTGAATTTGACGATACGGTATTACAACTTCACGAATAAAAAATATTCCGCTACGCACATAAAATGCGTGTTCGTCTAACATAAATTTATATTGGCGATAAATAACCCAGCAATACAAAAATATTACCAATAGATAACCAAATATCGCCATCCATAATGTAGACATAAAAAGTCCTGGAGACATGTACCAGTCTGCATGTTCTACTAAAAAGAATTTATTAAAGGCTTCTGTTTTCTCGCCCATAGTAACGCTGTAGGTAAACCAAATAGAAAGTCCAAAAATCAAAAAAAATAGTTTACTGTGACGCAAGAAAAAAATCCAAAATGTTTTCTTTCCTAAACGGTGCCAGTTCTTTAGCGGTATAGCCATAATAAAATTATAGCACAAAACAACCCCGCATTGCGGGGTTGTTTTATATTTTATTAATTTTAATTAAATTAGTGCGCGTGAGCTTGAACATGAGCTTTCTTAGCAAAAAACTTTGATCTAAAAGCTCGAACTATTGCAACAAGTATAGACATCAGTAGTATTGCTAGAATCCATCCTCCAAATGTTGTAGGCAAGAATCCATTTCCGGCGCTGCCAGCTGATGCAGTATATCTTGCATTAGTATTGCCGCGCGCATCTAAATATTTAGCGCCACTTGTGTATTGAGCCCCATTTCCATTTGTATAACCATAAGCAAATGTTCCATCGTTATTTCTTGCTACACTTGCAGCATCTGCGGCTTTTCTATCAGCTTCAACTTGGGCTGCTTTTTCAGCATCACGTTCTGCTTTTGATTTGATATTAATACCTAAGATGTTTTCAGTTGTTATTATTTTAGCTGGTTCGGTAACGCCAACTGTATATGTATTGGTATTATTAGTAGGGATAATTGTAGTACCTACTGTTTTAACAGGAACTGCTTCTATAATATTTACGCCTTGGTTTCCATAGTAATATGTACCATCAGCGAAAGAGATAGCAGGTAATGCTACTAGAATTAGAGCTAAAAAAGTTGTAAAACCTTTATATTTATTCATAAGCATATTATAGCATACTATATAGCCTTTTGTCAAGGCATAAAAAGCCCATCTTTAGGAGTATAATTACCCCTATAAAAGAATTAAATCGACACATAAATATGCAAAATCCGTACGAAAATGCCCTGTCTCAGCTAGCTAGAGCTAATAATGTATCCCCTGTGTCCGCAAGGTTATTAAACCGCCTAGCTAGCCCAGAAAGAGAAATCCACATATCTATTCCAGTTACTATGGATGATGGCAGTGAACGAATTTTCCACGGCTACCGAGTACAATACAATAGTATTCGTGGACCTTATAAAGGTGGCATTAGATACCATATAGATACTGATATAAACGAAGTCAAAGCCTTGGCTTTTTGGATGGCTTTAAAATGCGCAGTGGCTAATATACCTATGGGCGGCGGCAAAGGCGGCATAACTGTAGACCCTAAAACTTTGTCCAGGACAGAGTTAGAATCTTTGTCTCGCGGCTGGGTAAAAAGATTAGCGGACAGTATCGGACCAAAGAAAGACGTCCCTGCCCCAGATGTAAATACCACACCAGAAATAATGGACTGGATGAGCGATGAATACGAAAAAATTACTGGTGACACAACCCGCGCTACTTTTACAGGTAAACCATTGGATAAAGGAGGTAGTGAAGGCCGCACTGCAGCAACAGGCTTGGGCGGATTCTTTGCCTGGGATGCACTGAGAATTGACATGGGCTTACCAGAAAAATGCACTGTGGCTATCCAAGGTTTTGGAAATGTTGGTAGCTTTGCCGCAGAGACTTTTGAAAATAATGGGCACAAAATAGTTGCGTTAGCTGATTCTAAGAGTAGTATCTATAGTGAAAATGGTATTAATATAAAAGAAGCACTGGATTGGAAAAAAGAAAATGGGCAACTATCTGGTATGCCAGGCACTGTTACAATTAGTGACGCAGCACTACTAGAGTTAGCGGTAGACGTACTGATCCCAGCGGCACTAGAAAATCAAATTACAGGTAATAACGCTATGCGTATCCAAGCTAAATGTATCTTAGAATTAGCTAATGGACCAACTACCCCAGATGCCGACGATATATTACTAGGTAAAGGCGTCCATGTAATTCCAGATATCTTAGCTAACGCTGGTGGCGTTACCGTATCAACATACGAATGGGAGCAAAATTTAAAGGGTGAACACTGGAGCGAAGCTGACGTGAATAAAAAAATGGAAGACAACCAACGCCTGCAATCTACTACTGTTTACGAAAAAGCAAAAGCTTTATCTACCGACATGCGCCGCGCCGCATT
>CAYJCX010000029.1:0-2460 GCA_964368775.1 uncultured Candidatus Saccharibacteria bacterium
CCTATTGGGGATTTTTGACTTTTAAGCCTTATATGGTATGATGTATCTCAAATCAACTATATATAAATATGATCAACAAACTTTACTTAACGGAAGATGTAAAAGATTCTTTCCTATGGGCCTGTGTCTTTTTTTCTTTACATCTTTACACAATGGAAAATCTGGACTTGGAAAACTACGTCAACAGCACAAAAAATATGGTTTCCTTGGGCGCATTATTTTTGGGGTTATTTTTTTTCTTTCTATCAATCAACGATTACATGAAAGAAATCCGAAAATGGTCACACATCGTAGTAATTGAATTTGATGAATGCCATAAAAAAATTACAGGTAATTGTAAAAACATTTTTTTGCTGATACAAGAAGAAGCAAAAGAAGAAACCAAAGGTAAGCCAAAAAGAAGATTTACAATGTATTTTGATTCAAACAAAACCAGGTATGTGACTACTATATCCCAAGAAGACGGCCGTGAACTAAACGAACACGAAAAGTTATTTCTTCGTAGCAAATTCTACCATTTTGGTATGGACAAGCTAAAAAGTTCGGTAATATCTTTAGACGAAAAATTTTTTTCTCGTAAAGACATTAGCCAAGTCCCAACCCGTTATGCAATTGAATTAAAGCCGCAACTTTATTTTAAGACTAAATTTAAAGTAATTGCTTAAAGCGCAATCACAAAAGCACCTCTAATGCAGAGGTGCTTTTTTATTTGTCTTATTTTTCGTTACGAATCATTTTTAGGAACACATCATGCGGTATGTTTACCTTACCCAGTTCCTGCATTTTCTTTTTTCCTTTCTTTTGTTTCTCCCACAATTTCATACGGCGTGTAATGTCGCCACCGTACATATGCTGAGTCACATCTTTACGGAATGCATTTACAGATTCAGCCGCAATAATACGCCCCAATGCTTTAGCCTGCATTTTAATATTTATTTGTTGGCGCGGCATGTGTTCTTTTAATGTATCTACTGCTTGGCGGGCTTCTTGCTCTACACGGCGGCGTGCAATAATACGGCAAAATGCTGGAACAATATCATTATTTATCAGTATATCCATACGTACTACATCTGCATCGCGATATTCAGCAAATTCATAAGCAATAGATGCATAACCTGATGATGCAGACTTTAATTTATCAAAGAATCCGCGCATTAGTTCACGCAGTGGCATAACCATAGCAATTTCGTTACGGCCATTACCAAAATTCACTGTTTCCATTACTTCAGCTTCATGCTCGTACAGCAAAGGCATTAGAGATGCCAAATATTCTGACGGCATAATTATACGCACCATCACCCATGGCTCCAGTACTCGCGACACACTACCATCATCAGGAAAAGCAATAGGAGTATAAATCATTTCTGGTTCTTCTATTCCCTTTTTATAAATTGTATAAGCAATACTTGGCAGTGTAATTATAAGATCGATATCGTATTCACGCTTTAATCTTTCGGTAATAATTTCCATGTGTAGCATACCAAGAAATCCAATACGGTAACCACGTCCAAGAACTAAAGATGTTTCTTCTTCAAATTTAAATGCCGCGTCTTCTAAATGCAGTCTTTCCAATGCAGTCTTCAGCATTCCAAAATCATCTTGTGATTCTGGGTACATAGACGCCCATACAACAGGCTTGGTTTCAGTATAACCAGGTAGCTGCGGCGCTGATTTTTTTGTATCAGTAATTGTATCTCCCACAGATGCTACCCCGGGCTTTTTAATACCAGTAACAATATAGCCAATTTGCCCAGCTTCTAGAGTGTCTTGCCGGGTTTCTTTTGGCGCTAATATTCCAACTTCTATTGGGGTAAAGACTTCGTCTGCTCCGATCATTTTTAAAGACCCGCCTTTGGTAAATTCTCCGGCAGTTACGCGCACAAACACCACTATTCCTTTGTGTTCAGAATATTTAAAGTCAAAAACCAGTGCTTGCGGCGCATCATTTTTATTACTTTGTGCTGGTTCTGGAATACGTCTAATTATTTCTTCTAGCAAAAATTCTACTCCTTCTCCTGTTTTACCAGAAACAGATAAAATTGTATCCGGGTCAATATTTAGCAAACTTACTATTTCTTTTCTAACATCATCAGGCTGAGCTAATGGTGAATCTATCTTAGTCATAACGGGAATAATAACCCGCCCTAAATTTTGCGCCATTTCCAATGTTGTCAGCGTCTGAGCTTGTACTCCTTGGGTTGAATCAACCAAAAGAAGACAGCCTTCTACGGCTTCCATTGCGCGAGATACTTCGTAAGAAAAATCAATATGTCCGGGTGTGTCAATAAGATTTAGGATATATTCTTCCTCGCTCCCCAATGCTTTACTTTTGTAGACCATTCTTACTGGCTGCATTTTTATAGTAATACCGCGTTCACGTTCTAGCTCCATAGAGTCCAGTACTTGTTCTTTCATATCCCGGGCTGTAATTGTACCAGTACGCTCCAAAAGCCGATCCGC
>CAYJCX010000029.1:2560-6962 GCA_964368775.1 uncultured Candidatus Saccharibacteria bacterium
TGGGCAATAATACTAAAATTACGTATTTTCATTAACTAATTTACTTTACCCTCTCTTTCCTAAAAGAGCAAGTAATATAGACTTTATTTTGTTTTTTAGATACTGGCGGTGCTCTTGAATGTGTTCATCCCCAATAGTCCCCAGCAATACGTACGTGATGACTAAATAAGACAAGAAAATAAATAATGAATAAATAATATGTGTTGCAAGACTAGCCCCATCGCCTATCATTAGTTTTAAAACATGGTTCATAGAAATACTAGTTAAAGCAATAATAGAAACTATCCCAAAAGCATATTTAAAATGAATATACATTCTAGGGATGTCTTTATGTTTTTGATGCATATAAATACCCAAAAATAGTGCTATGTACTGAGCTAAACTATACGCCAAAGGTACAGACCAAACGCTGTGCAGTATCCCCGAGCTATTGTAAAAATTAGAAGCAAAAACATAAGTTAAAGAAGCAGCAACAATGTTTGTAATCAAAGGCAATAAATAATCTCCTGTAGCATAAGATGCTCTAGATATTAGTAGCAGTGCATTTTGTGCATATAGTGATATTGTGAACAAGCCTAAAACCATAGCTGTCATTTGTACATCACCTGGGTTAAATTTACCCCCACCAAACAAAACATAAACTATCTCATTTTTAAATACTAAAATTATCCCAGTTAAAATAAAAGAAACTAGAAATATCTTTTTAAAACCGTGGCGCATTATATTGTCAAATAATTCATGCTTTTTTTGAACAAAGGCGTCAGACAAAGCTGGTAATATAACTGTAGCGTAAGATACGCCGACCAGTGTATGACCTACTGTTTGCAGTGTAAAAGCAATAGTCACAATAGTAATAGACCCAGATTCGTACCGAGATGCAAAATATGTTAACAAGAAAAAAGTTATTGCCGCAAATACGAGAGACAGTGTACGCAAAAATGACTTTTTTAATGTACTAACTAACAATCTAAAAGAAAAAGCCTTTAGGATAAATTTGCCATAGCCTTGGAATAAGCCCATTTTTTTAACTTGCGGCATTTGAATTAATAAATGCATCAAAGACCCACCCACAACACCAATACAAACCCCCGTAATGCCCCACATTGGGCGTAATACTACAATTCCTAATACTGTTCCCAAGTTATACATTATGGGCGCTAGACCTACTCTGGCAAAGTCACGTCCTTCTTGGGCTACACTAGAAATAATAGAAGACAAGGATAAGAAAAAAGTAGAAACCAAAAGAATAGACCCATAAAGAACAATAGAATTTTGAAAATCTACGTTAGTATGGCTGTACAATCTACTTATTATTTTAGGTAAAAGTAATGCAACAATTGCATATATAAAGATAAAAAATAATGCGAATGTTGTAAATAATTTTTGGAACCATACCCGCGCATCATCGTCATGTAATTTTTTTGCAAATAGCGGTACTAATATTGCGCTACTAACAAAAGACCCAATAGAAAGATACATGAATTCTGGTACACGAAAAGACGCATAGTAAGAATCCAACGCTGTACCTGCTCCATAAATATAAGACAATAATTTATCTCGCAAAAATCCTAATATTTGTGAAAACAAAGAACTAATCGCAAGAAAAGATGCACTGCCCAATGTATAAATAGAGCCTTTTCTCATAAAGATTACTCTGTGGTCTTTTTATCTGTTGAACTAGATTTTACAGTAGTAGCTTTAGATTTTGCTTTAACTGTTTCTTCTTTCTTTTCTGGTTCAATAGGAGCACTACTAGAAAAAGAACCTCCATTTTTTACTTTTTCAATTAGTGTATCTATTTGGGTTTTGTCTGACACGTATTGACGAGCAGTCGTAAGCACCCTGATAACAGAATCTTTTTGTCCTAATTTATCATAAGATGCAGCCAATGCTGAATACAAATCCAAAGAATTTGGAGCAAGACGCAGAGCCAGCTCTAGCGTATTTACAGCTTGTTCATAATTACCTTGATTCATATAAATCAAACCTTTTTGGTAGTAAAGTACCGCGCTAGTTTTGTTTAATTCTATTCCTTCATTTATTTGATCAATTGCACGACTAGCATTACCATTCGTTAATGAAATTTGACTACGCAATACATAAGCATCAGTATAATATGGGTTAATTGCAACTAGCTTATCTAAAAATGCGTTAGCTTCTTCGTATTTTTTCAAAATTACAGCAACTTTTGCTTGTCTCATAATAATCCCAACATTATTAGGAGAAAGACTTAAGATTTTATCAGAATTTTGAATAAAATCTTCGTAAGACGTAGTATCACCTAATTGAAACAAAGTCTCTTGTACTTTTAAAAGAGAAGTATAATTTTGATAATTTTTTGGATCGATACTAATAGCTAATTTTGCGCTTGTTGCAGCATTGGTTATTTCTGTTGTTACAGTATTTTTTATAACTTCTTCGCTTAGAGATGTATCCTGCAGTGCATTATTAACCCCCACCAAATGAGCATCTGTTTCTAGTCTTGCGTACGCATCCAAAGAATGAATAGAAATCGCTTTAGCTAACCCTGATTCAGCTTTTAAGATACCACCGTCAGCTACTGGTCTTAGTGATGCTCTATTTACAAGATAACTAGCATAAAAAGAACTAAGCATAACAAATGTTATAAAACACAACAAAATAGTCATAGCTAGCAGGGACAAAATCCCAAAGAAACTGTGGCGAGAATCATGTATAAACCAAATTTCTTTATTGGTGAGACCATCCATTGTTTGATTACGAGCAACAACCATAGCCATTATCGCAATAATTAGAATAAATAATGCAGTATTAGGAACATCAAACATTAGAATAAGGAAAGCATATACAGATGTAAAACCATATATTAACAAATCGCGAGATCTGCTTTTTGCAATATTTCTTTTATTAAATAATGAGACAATATTTTTACCAAAGAAATATACAAGACCCAAGAATAAAATCCCAGAAACTAATCCCAGTGTTACTGCAAAACCCAAAAATACACTATAAGCATTAGAAAATGATGCATTCCAAAAATTAGACCCCAAAAGACGGCCGTCTAATATTTTATGTTTTCCAGCTTCCCAGCTTTGGTTAAAACGGTTTAAACCAGCGCCAGTTAATGGATGATAATAATAAGTATGCTTTGCAATAGTTAAACTAGAATTGATACTTGGACGAGCTTCGTTAATACTGAAATTAAAAGGTGGTTTTGCAAAAAATTGAGTTATAGAACTTGACCCAATTATCCCAATAAATGCACAGAAAACAATCAAAAATGCAATTACCGAAAAATTACGCTTTTTAGAAATAAGATTATTTATCTGAGCACTACCATCTGGTGTTGGGACATGAGAATTAGCTGGTTGTGGCATTAGTTGTACAATCAGTAAAGCAAGACCAGATAGACCAACCACATACCACAGCAATGTGTAATTGATGATAAACAATAAAGACAAAGATAGAACCACAAAAATAGTAGAAACTACTTTCATTGGACCACGCCAGAAATTACTTTCTATGGATACTGTCAGCAGTACAACAAAAATACTTAATACAAAAGCCAAATCGTGGAATGTCCCCACTAAATTAGAATTATTTAGAGAAACAAAAACTTTTGGGAATTTACCAACTAAATTAAAAACTAGTTGTAAAACAGAAAATAAAATAACAACAAATCCAGAAATAAATACTGTTTTAAAGATGTTTTTAGTAAAATTTATCCCAACACCCCATAGATTTAACAGGAAGAAATAAATAAAAGCAATCGATAAAGTCGATACCGTCATTGTATCAAACCCGCTACCTATGAATGAATTTAGTGGGTTAGGTACAAAAAAAGAAGTAACCGCAGCAGACAATACCAATAGTAAAAATACTTTCCATGTTTTACCACGCGGCAAGACAAAACGTCCTACAGAAATACAATCCAAAAAATAAAAAGCCAGACCCAACGCCGCCCCCAAAGTAAGAACCAAGCCTTTGCTAATAACAAGACTTAATGGAACAAAAGGTATAAAGAAAGCTATTGATACCCCCAGCGCTATTAATATTATTTTAAAGCCTGTTTGAGCCATTTTTGAAAGTTGTATTTTGTCATCCATGACGCAATTATACCATAGCAAAAAACAACTACATACTATTCCGGAATCTTGACAACAAAGTTAATTAGTTTCCCTGGTATATAAATAGTTCTTGTTAATTCCCCGGCTTCTAAATGCGCGCGCAGTCTGTCATCCATCATTACCATACCTACGATATGTTCCTGGGATTCTCCTGGATTTACGTTGACTTCGCCGCGGTATTTACCATTAACCTGTACTATTATTTTTTGCATAACTTTGCGCGGTGGCAATTTTTTAGTCTTTGGCCAATCTGCATGATGAATAGATTTTTTATTGCCAAACATTGCATACATTTC
>CAYJCX010000030.1:0-6758 GCA_964368775.1 uncultured Candidatus Saccharibacteria bacterium
TACATTTTTTGTTTTACTGGATCCTGTTTTAAAATCTGTCACGCGCAGTTCCCCATCCGGTAAATTTTCTGTAAGGTCAATTTTACCGTACATAGACAAATGTGGAAAATTAGGATCTTTATAAGACACTGATCTTTCGCTAATAAAACTTTTAGCCAATTGCGCTAATCTAACTTCTACCCAATTTAAAAGCAATGGTAATGCGTCTTTTTTAATTCGTCTAACTTCATTTTTATCAAATACATTATTTTTATCTAGACTAGTATCTAAATATTTTTCTATATCCTGGGGTGTTGGTTTAGAGCCTGATTTTAAAATAGCTTCTAGACATTCATGTACAACGCTACCAAAAACAAGACTAGCTGATTTAGCTTCCGGCAGTTGCAGTAAATTACGGAAATACCATTTCCAAGGACATTCAAAAAAGTTATTTAGTAGTGTTACAGATACTTTGGCTTTCTCGTATTCAGATTTTACAACTATAGCTAATTCTGTTTTACCAAATGGTGTATCTTCTACTGTTTCTTTGGTTACTATTTTCCCAACGCCGCCCGACATCAAAAGTTTCTCAGATTCTTCGAGCCCAATAGTGTTGAAAAATTCTCCTGCTAAATTAGTTAAAATATGTGCCAATTCTAGTGGCGCTCCAGTATAAGATTCATGAGCATAAGAAATATTGCAGTGCTTCTTGGCGCGAGTAATAGCCACATAAACTTGGCGTTTTACTACCAAATCATCTTTTTCTTCTATTAGATTTTCTACTATTTCAGGCAGTGTAAAAGCATTGCGAGATGAACCAAATAAAGATTTTTCATCCATATGAGCTATCCATACAAAATCAAATTCCAGACCTTTGGATGCATGCATGGTCATGACTTTTACGCCTTGACCGACGCCAAAGACAGCAATGGGTACATGTTGCCCATATTGGTCCAACCGGTGTAAATAGCTCAAATAACTTTTTATATTTTTACCATCTTTTCTGGATTCCAGCTGCATAGCTAAATGCAGCATTGTGCGAATTACTTCAGCACTAACAACTAGCGATTCGTGTTCTTTTGCGTTACTTAGTAATATATTTTCTCCGACATATTGAATGGTTTCATATACAGTATGAGAACTATTGTAATTTATAAAATCAGCAAGCATTGTTCCAACTTTTACAATTGGGTCCACTGCTCCAAATAAATTATTTGTGTCAGATTTATTTTGGTTCAAAACTTCCACAGACAAATTACGGCTATTGGTATTACGCAAAAATGAATGCGCAGCCATAACTGGCACCCCAGAATAAGCTGACAATAAATATTCAGCAATACTTTCACTATTGTATGGATTCTCTATGATCTTAAGTATCGCAAGCATCACAAAATAATCTTTAGATAAAAATAAATCAGCATGGTCCCCAGCAGAAACAGGCAGACCCATGTCTCTCAGTACAGTAATAGCATTTCGAACTTGTGCATTTTTAGGAACTAAAATAGCACATTCATTAGGGTCAGTGCCATTATCAATTTGTTTTTTTATTTCTCGCCCTGCAAGAATAATTTCGTCCCGAAAATATGGAGCTTCCACTAAATTTATTTTTTCGCCACTAAATGTATTGCTGTTTAATTTACCATTAGCAATTGTACTTTTTAATAATTCGTCAGCAGTATCAAGTATGGCTTGAGATGAACGATAGTTTTCTGTAAGAGTAATTAATTCGGCGCGGCCAAATATTGTTTTAAAATTTTCAAAATAATCTAATTTTGCACCACCAAAACCATAAATTAGTTGACGGTCATCCCCCACTACAAAAATATTAGGCTTTTCAGTATCCTGCCACACATATTGCAAAAATTCATTCTGCACACCACTACTATCTTGATGTTCGTCTACTAATACGTATAAAAAGTTTTCTCTTATTTCAGCACCGACATCTTCCCCGTTTTTAACTAATTCCACCATTAGTTTTAAAACGTCGTCATAGTCAATATAAGAATTATCTATTTTATAAGATTCGTACATTTCATAAAACCGTACAACTTCGCTAGTACGTTTTAAACTTTCTATTTTTTTAACTACTTCTTTTTTTAGTTCACCTTTGGTTTCGCCGCGGCTAGATACACTACCTGGGTCTATTGTGATATCTTCTATTTCTTTGTTTATTAAACGCAAAAATTCACCTGGAGCTATGCGTTCTCTTTTTAATAAACCAATCAAAGATTTTACATCATAGAAATACTGAGTACTGTTACCTCTGGGACGCAGGTATTCCCAGTCATTGTTTTCTAATAAATCATCAAAAATACCAATGGCTGTGGATTCATCCAAAAGTTCTGGCATTTGATCAAAATCTAGTAGTGCGTAATTTTTCTCTACCAAGTCTAGTGCAAAACTATGAAATGTAGAGATTCGGACATTTGCCGCATCGCCGCCAATTATTTTTGCCAAACGTGCCCGCATTGCCCGTACCCCAGAATTAGTAAAAGTCAGACACAATATCCCTGATGCGCCAGTATCAGTCTTTTTAAGAATATTTGCTATACGTAATGCTAATACTTGCGTCTTACCCGTTCCTGGGCCAGCCACAACCATTACGGGGCCATCTATGGCATCTACGGCCTGTTTTTGGGCTATATTTAGCTTTTTATACTCTAATTCAAATGGGCTGCTCATATGGTCATTATAGCTTATTTAATAAAACCCGAGAAATAACCATATTCTTTTACTCTATATAAAAACAATTGTATAATAAAAGAATGAAAAAAATATTAGCACTTTTCGCGTTAATTGTATTACCCGTAAAAACTTTTGCTCATGTTAGATACGTATTAGAAGAAAACATCGACTATCGTTCGCTGCTTGGAAACAACTGGGGTATCTTAAAAGAAGGTATGCTGAATACTGGATTTGTTGTTGGTACAATAGTTAGTCTAATAGTAGTTGGGATAATTTTTGAACTTGCCCACACAAAAATATTTAAAAAATATTTTGACGGAGTAAAAGCTAGATTAAATTCTTATCACGAACTTATTCCTTGGATAATTCGTCTTTGTCTTGGTATTGCGCTAATTGGTGCAGGTAGTGGGCATTTTCATATCTCACCAATAATGACAGCAAGCAACGCATTGGCAAGTCTTGAAGTCTTGCTGGGATTCTTTTTCTTAGCTGGATTCCTGCTAGTACCATCAGCTATTACAGCTATAGTTATTTTTATAACAGGTATAACCCAAGATACTTATTTTATGGGAAACCTGGATTTCTTAGCATTGTCTATTGGACTATTAGTATTCCACAGCGCTCGTCCAGGAGTAGACGATATATTAGGAATCTCTCTTTTAAGATACATTAAAATCCAACGTAAGCTTTTAGGGTTAATACTGCGTATTGGGGTTGGGTCAGCAATGATATATCTTGGGCTATTTGAAAAAATCTTAAACCCAATGTTAGCACATCATGTTGTAGGAGAATTTAATTTAACATCTGTTATCCCTGTAACGGCAGCTACCTGGGCACTGGCAACAGGTATTATAGAAACAGCTCTTGGTTTAATAATCGTATTAGGACTGTTTACACGTATTGCAGCAATAGTAGGTATTATTGTAATTTCTATCACATTCTTTTTCTTCAATGAAGCAGTCTTCTCACACGTAACATTGTTTGGAGTATTATCTATTCTAGCAATAGAAGGATATGGTTTCTTGGGGTTAGATTATTTTTTTAGTAAGAAAAAAGCTATAGAAAACAAAGATCAGTTCCAAAGCCTGGCATAAGACTAAAAATTTGATTGATATTAAATTTTTAGCACGGTATACTTGTGTATGAAGCGATCGTTATAGCACTAATGTTTTTCTTTTTTAAATTAAAACATTAGTATAAGGCAAGCCCCGCAATTTTTGCGGGGCTTGCTGCTATTTAAATGACATGATAGAAATAGATGACTGGAGGCGTCGCATAGTGGTCTAGTGCACTACCTTGGAAAGGTAGCAGGGTGTTAAAACCCTCGGAGGTTCAAATCCTCTCGCCTCCTCAAAAACCTCTAGCTAGGGCAGTGTTAGCTAGAAAGATTTTTCCCAATTAGATATTATTTTTGCTGTTTTATAGCGAACCTGTGGGGTCCAGTATTTTAATGCAAAATTTTTTCCAATAGACATATTTTGATTTCTTTGGTCAATACTATTATTGTAAAAAATATCTGTAGCTGTTTTTAAGAAAAGCTTTTGTGCATCATTGTTTAATTTTTTAAAAAGCTTTTTGGGCGGAAGTATGGTATCGGCTTTGATTATTTCTATAATATCTCCCCCGTCCAGTACCCCATTAACATAATGAATCGTTGCCCCGATATTGGAAAAATCTTTATTAAAAACCGCAAACTGGTTAGCCGCCGCACCCCGGTATGCTGGGCATACCCCCATATGAAGATTAATGACTTTTTTAGCAGTCTCTAAAATATGTTCTTTTATAATTGGTGTATTCCAAATAACAATAAGATCTGGAGATATTTCTTTTAGTATTTTCTGGACATCGCCGCCATTAACGTCATTTACTTCTATTGTTTTAGGTAGCCATTGGTTTGCTATGGCTTTGGTGTCAGCTAATTTAAAATAAGAAAGTTTACTATGTGTTTTTTTATCAATTCTTAATAAAAACCAATAAAACATTTCTAATAAAAATTTGGAAAAACCTACTTGTTTATAAATAGATTTAACTCGCGCTATAAAACTTTTCTTTTTTCTTTTTACAACAATCATCAAATCCACACCACCTTTTGTGTTCTGGTTTAATGATTTTACAAAATCATCCTTAGGACTGTTTTGAGATGTTATAAATACTATATTCATAAAGTTTAAATTACGAAGATTTTACTCTTGCAATATTCTTTTGTTTTTTTAAATACTATTTCTTAGTCTCTTAACCCTCTCTTCTACTGGTGGATGGGTTGAGAATAGTGACCCCATTTTTTTACGGAATTGTCCACTGCCAAATGGGTTTGCAATATATAGATGCGCTATAGCCGTAGACTGATGTTGCATTGGACGAGAATAAGCTGCAATCTTTTCCAGTGCGGATGCCAAGCCTTCTGGGTACCGCGTTAGCAATGCGCCAGATGCATCGGCTAAATATTCACGGTTTCTTGAAATTGCGAGCTGCATTAGCGTTGCCAATATTGGAGCTAAGATAGAAAGAATAATTCCTATTATTATAATTACCCCATTATTATTTTCACGGTCTCGCCCGCCAAAGAAAGCCATCCGAATAAACATGTCGGAAATGATTGAAATAAACCCAACTAATACCACTGCCACAGTAGACACTAGCATATCTCTATTACCAATGTGAGACAATTCATGAGCCATTACGCCTTCTAATTCTGTTTTGTTCATTATTGCCAGTAATCCCGTTGTAGCGGCAACTACAGCATGATCTTTGTCACGTCCTGTAGCAAAAGCATTTGGTGCTGGATCTTCGATAACATAAATTTTAGGCAATGGCAGACCAGCAGAAATACAAAGATTTTCTACAGTAGTATATAGGTCAAAATATTCAGCTCTGGTTGCGGGTTTAGCGCCAGCAATAGATAGTGCAATTTTGTCAGAATACCAATAGCCAACAATATTCATCACAATACTAAAAGCTACAAATATATAAAGTATATTTGGGTTTTGGTACATTTGCGCAAAAACAAATCCCAGTGCTATTACTATACCGAAAAACACGGTCATTAGTAGCCATGTTTTGCGTACACTTGCGGACTGGTGGGTATAAAGGTTAGCCATTTTATGAGTATATCATATTTTAGCTGGCTCCTCCTCCGCCTCCGCCGCCCCCACCGCCACTGCTTCCTCCGCCCCCAGCACCACCGCCTCCGCCACTAGAAGAAAAAGAAGAACTAAAGCTTGAACTAAAAGATGTAGCAAAGGATGATGCTGAAAACCCTGAGCTAGCACCTGCTGAAGCATAAAATACACCTGAACTAGTGCCGCTATACCAAGATGGTGCATTCATATGCATACCATCAAAAGCTTTTGCCCATTTTTTCTCTACCCCAAAAATCATTGCATAAGGTAAATATTTTTCAAAAGTCTCTGGAGTTAAATTTTGCATTCGATATTTCTCTGCTGTCTCTAGATACATTTTGAAACCAAGCCAGTCGGATTTTAAAATACGACCTTTTGGATTTAGTCTTGGATTAAAAATAGAAACCAAAATGATAACTAAAACAATAAATAGTGCAATAAAAAATATGCCAATTTGAGGAGAAATCCCAAAAGAAACAAAAGAACCAATAAAAATAAACCCTACAATGATAGATAATGCCATTAAAATATTTAGGAGACTGAATTTGGGTGCAACCTTATAAGCATCAGTTTTTAATTGAGCTTCTATGTATAAATCTTTTGTTATTTCTTGAACAGCTAGATACAATGACCTACCGGCTTCGTTGTCTTTTTTAATAGCAAACGTTGAAAATTCTGAAGATTTTGCAAATAGTAATTCATAATACTTTTTCTCATATGAATTCAAATCATCTAAAGATTTATTAGTCTTTTTTAATATATACTCTTTTGTCCTCCAAGAAAGCAAATAATTAGGAATCACAAAAACAACCATAAACACGACAATGAATAAAGAGGTTACTTCTCCTGATTTTGAAATGATAAAAATAGTAACAAAAACAAAAAGAAAGAGGAAGCAAAAAACTATTATAGGTAAGCCTATTCTTTTTTTAAGAGGTATTTTATCTTCTGATATAGTTAAATACCCCCTACAGG
>CAYJCX010000031.1:0-3009 GCA_964368775.1 uncultured Candidatus Saccharibacteria bacterium
TTTGCGTATTTTGCGTTAGACTGAATAAATGATTTACGTGGGGCAACTTCGCTACCCATCAGCATATCAAATACTTTATCTGCATCTTCAGCGTCTTCTACGTGGACTTGTTTTAGGATACGAACCTTGGGGTCCATTGTAGTTTCCCACAATTCTTCTGCGTTCATTTCTCCAAGACCTTTATAGCGTTGGATGTGGAATTTAGTAGCAGCTTTCTTTTTTGACTCTTCTGATTCTTCACCTTCTAATTCCACTACTTCATCTTCGGTTTCTATTACAACTGCATCTGGAATTTTGCCAACTATACCGTCACGTTCTTCGTCGGAATATGCGTACCAAATTTCTTTACCTTTTTTGATTTTAAATAGTGGCGGCTGAGCAATGTAGATAAACCCACCGTCTATTAGTGGACGGAAATAACGATAGAACAATGTAAGAATTAGTGTGCGAATGTGGGCTCCGTCCACGTCCGCATCGGTTGCGATGATGACTTTGTGATAACGTAATTTTGATATATCAAAAGTATCTCCAATAGCAGTACCCATAGCTACAACAAGATTTTTGATTTGTTCACTGGCAAGCATTTTATCCAAACGTGCACGTTCGATGTTAAGAATCTTTCCACGCAAAGGCAGTATAGCTTGAGTGCGACGGTCACGCCCCATCTTAGCAGTACCGCCCGCAGAATCTCCCTCTACAATAAACAGTTCTGATTCTTCAGCAGACTTGGTCTGACAGTCAGCTAGTTTACCAGGCAATGTCATTCCTTCTAATGCACCCTTGCGAAGAACTGAATCTTTTGCAGCTTTTGCAGCCTTGCGGGCGCGCATAGCTAGAAGAGATTTGTTAATTATAGATTTAGCTTCATCTGGGTTTTCCTCAAAGAATGCAGTTAATGCATCACCAAAGACTGTGTTAACAGCACCTTGAGCTTCGGTAGAGCCAAGCTTGCCTTTGGTTTGACCTTCGAATTGAATCTCTCTTAGTTTTACAGATACTACTGCAACTAGACCTTCTAATACATCATCCCCAGTAAATCCACCGTCAGCTTCTTTCGATATATTAGCTTTTTTAGCATAGGAATTAATAACGCGTGTTAGCGCCATCTTAAACCCGGTAACATGAGTTCCGTATTCTGGGTTATTGATATTGTTAGCAAAAGCCACGATACGTGACGAAACATCGTCTACATAACGGAAGACTACTTCTACCGCTACGTCTTCGTGTTCTTTTTCTATTTGAAAAATAGTAGAATGAATTGGTTTTTGGAATTCTGTATAGTGTTCAACCAGTGAACGCAAACCTCCTTCGAAATAAAATGTGTGGCTTGGTAATTCTAATCCAAGATCTTTAAACCAAAAAGTAGATTCTGGGTCAGTCTTCTTTTTTGTTAAAACAGCGTCGCCCATTTCACGCGCGTCAATAGTTGTAATACGAAGTCCTTTTACAAGATATGCTTGTTGGCGAAAATGGTTAACTATTGTATTCCAATTAAATGTAGTTGTTTCTTTAAAAATCTCAGCATCAGGCTGGAATGTAATTATAGTACCGCGCAATTTTGATTTTTCGATTTGCTTTACAGCTGCTTTTTTCTTTCCTTGAGAATATTCTTGCACGTAGCGCCCACCATCACGATGAACTTCGGCGCGAGTATAAATAGATAGTGCGTTCACAACAGATGCTCCTACACCGTGGAGACCCCCAGAAACCTTGTAACCGTCACCACCAAATTTACCTCCGGCATGCAAGGTTGTCATAACAGTCTCCAGTGCTGATACTTTTGTTTTAGAATGTATGTCTACTGGAATACCACGCCCATTATCCGCAACACGAATACGATTACCAGGAAGAAGAACAACTTCAATATTGTTACATTCAGAAGCCATGGCTTCATCGCGAGAGTTGTCAAAAATTTCCCACACCAGGTGATGTAGTCCATCAGGCCCCGTTGACCCAATGTACATCCCAGGACGGCGACGTACTGGTTCTAGTCCCTCTAAAACGGAAATTTCTTCCGCTCCGTAAGCTTTTTTAGATGTGCTTTTTTCTGCCATATATGGATATATTATATCATAGCTATTAATCAAATAAAACCCTATTTTAAAGGGTTTTATTATGTTTTAATAGCCTATTTAAGGGTTATTTTCTATAGGTATTTCAGGAGCTGGATCAGGTATTGTTTCTGGTTCAGGAATTGGATCGGGCGTTGGTTCTTCTGGCGCTGGATCTGGGGATGGCTGTGAGTCAGGAGTTGGATTTGGTTCTGGAGAAGGACTATTTTGTGGCTGGTTGTTTACCCCTGTAAACTGCACCATTTGCAAGAACTGCATTTCGTTTACACATACTTCCCCTACACACAATTCTTTAGTTTTAATTTTGTCAGAATTTATGTTTTTAGCATACAAATCTATCACACCATTTTGCGCATCAGCCAAAATATTTTTAACCTTATTACCAAAACTATTTGCCACACTTGTATCGATATTTGAAAGTAATTCAAAATTTGTATCAGAACTTAATTTCAAATCTTGAATAGATTTCACAATCAATGGAGTTATTTTACCGTAATCAACTGACCACATACGCCCGTCATCAGGAGCAAAGACAGCATCTGGGTAAATATCTATAATTTCTTGAGCAATAAATCCAGAATAAACTCTACCTGTATTTTCTGTATTAAAAGTAAAATCATGAACTTTGATATTCATTAAATCTTGTAGTGTAAAATGAGTATCCACAATATTATCCTTCATGCGTAAATCAGAACTTGTCCCATATGTAGTAGTTGTCCCAGAAAAAGTTATTTCACCTACGTCCGTACCGTCCCCATCGTTAAATTGTATTAATGTACCCGCTCCTGAATCTTCCCCGGCAGAAATAACAATACCAAAACGGTTTGCATTATTACCATCATTAAAGAACCCAGCAGCATAAGTAGAAGCAGCATCTTCATCTACATCAAAAACATAGTCGGGTGTTACATCATTTATTCCGACTTTACCAGTTGTC
>CAYJCX010000031.1:3109-6665 GCA_964368775.1 uncultured Candidatus Saccharibacteria bacterium
CCAGAAAGAGAAACATTTAATAATTTTTGAGTATTACTAGCTGCAGCAGTAGAAGATGAAGTCAAAGAAAGAAGTGTTCCAGAAGAAAGACCGTTAGCGGTCATGAGACCAACCGTACCAGTAGTAGCAGAGTTTGCTACAACACTAAATAACCCTGTGCCTGTATACGCCCCAGTATTTGTAATACCGAAATTAACTCCTGTTGTAGCAGAAGAATCTAAGTCCAGTAATCCATCCGGTGAAATATCTCCAATACCAATGTCTCCACCATTTTCTAATGTCATTACATCATTTGTACCATCATTAAAAATTAAATCAGAAGTACCTCCGGAACGATACAATTCCCAACTATTTACCCCGTTATTCATAAAACCAATACCATTAGAATTAGCTGTTGCTGCATTGATTTTTATAAAAACGTCTGAAGTACCACTAGAATCGTTAACAAGAATTTGACCATAAGACCCTAATGTTGAACCATCAATTTCTAATTGCGCGCGTGGATTGTCTGTACCGATACCTACAGACCCGACTCCATCTATCACAAAAGGATTTACATCTCCTGAGACGTCATTAACACGCATTGCTAGATTCCCTGTACCTGTAGCATAGTGGTTGATTAGTAGGCCAGTGTTTGTATTAGATGTACCTGTGTTGTCTACTTGTACCACGGCACCTGTGTTAGCAGCATTAGAACCAGACAGTGTAAAGTTAGCAATGTTCCCAGTAAATGCAGTACTAGATGATGCAAGTGTTAATAATTTTCCAGAAGTTAGAGCATTTGCATTTATTGTTAACGGGTTTTCTGTATCGGCCGTAGACCAGTTCCATGCTTGAGCAAAATCTAAGTTATCAATTGTATTTGTACCGGCAGCTGCTGTTAAAGCAGAAAACACAGAAGTCCCAGATGTAGTGATACAATTTGTCCATCCGGTATTTTCATAACAACGGAATTTATTAGAATTTGAATTGTAGTACATTCCTCCGTTTATACCTGTTGGGTCGCCAGCGCTGGTTTTAGTATCAAGAACTAATTGGCTGCCAGTAGTATTAGATTCACCTAGTGTAATTGTTCCAGTTTGAGTTATGGCTAAAGCCTTCCCCACGTTTGCGTAAATTGCTAAATCAGTCCCAGATGATTCTCGAATAATTTCCCATGACGTAGCTCCATTATCCTGAATAAGAATACCTGATTCGGAAGCCGAAGGAGAATTTATTGTCACAAGGTTGTTACCACTAGTAGATTCTACATACAGCACCGCTTGACTAACAGCTGCACCAATTATTTCTAATTTTCTTGTTGGGGAAGTAGACCCAATACCGAAATTACCACCGTTAAATATACCAGAATAATTTAGACTGCCTCCTGATACGTCAACATACAATCCAGTATTTGTAGATGTCCCACTATGGGTATTGCTAATATACCCGCCGTAAGTTGCTTGACCGCCAGTAGCATTAACTCCGGATAATGAAATATTGAGGCCCTTTTGAGTATTAGATGCAGCGGCAGTACTAGTAGTAACTAAGTTAAGAAGAGAACCCGAAGTTAATGATGATGACGTAATTTCTAAACCATCTCCTGTTGTAAGAGAGTTTGCTGTAATTAACCCTGCGTTACCTGTTGTAGCGTTAGATGACAAAATAAGAGATTCAGCTGTTATGCCTGCATACGCAGAATCATCAGCAAGACGAAAATCTATACCTGTACCATTTCTTTTAATAGCTGGGAATGTATTTTGTGGCCCAAAAGATCCGGTAGAAAAATAAATGAAACTGTTGTCTCTAACAGCAAGAGAATTAAGAACGATATCATTAGCAGTATTTAAACCGATTTCTCCTACATCTGCACCAGAATTACTAAGATAAATAGCTGTACCGGAATTGGCATCAGCATAAATATTACCTTTAACGTCTACATTTCCAGTATTACTCAAAGTAAACAAAGATGTATGAGTTCCTCCGCCTAATGCAGCAGAATTAGTACCGGCATCAATAAGATATTTAGATCCAGAACCTGTTGCTTGTTCGTAAGAAGAAATACGTAAACCAGTATATCCAGCAGTTCCTGATTGATTTATATGAGGATTTATATCAGTAGATACCATTGACCCACTAGAAAGAGTTGATGCAAAGTTTGCAAGTCTTACAGGAGTTCCTGTTATCTCTAGAGTATTTGCACCAGAAGCAAAAGATTGTATTGTAGGAACATTTAACCAATTAGATGTTAAAAATCCATCAAAAGCACCACTTCCAAAAGTTACACCATTTATACTAATATCTCTATCAGTACCAGTACCTGCTTTTTCTGTGTCTATTGTAAATACGTTACTTGACCAATATTGCCTTACTCTTTCATAGTTAGTTGTTTGGTCAGATGTATTATATGACACAATACCAGTATTAGTTGAATCTAATGTTAATGAATGTGTTGGAACAGCAGTACCTATACCTACAAGCCCTGCTCCATCAATTACAAACGGTGATGTGTCTCCTGAGACGTCATTAACACGCATTGCAAGATTGTTTGTACCTGTAGCATAGTGGTTGATTAGTAGGCCAGTGTTAGCACTAGATGTACCAGTATTATCAATTTGTACTACCGCTCCTGTGTTAGCAGCGTTAGAACCAGACAGTGTAAAGTTAGCAATGTTACCAGTGAATGCGGTAGAAGTAGAAGATACAGTTAAGCCTTTACCACTTGTTAATGCATTTGCAGTAATTGTTAAAGGGTTTTCTGTACCAGCAGTAGAAAAATCCCACTGTTGTGCAAAGTTTAGGTTGTCGATAGTGTTAGTACCAGTAGCTGCAGTTAATCCAGAAACAGAGCTAGATCCTGCTCCACAAGATTGCCATGCAAGCAACGCACCGCCACCAGTTTCAGAAGTAAGACAATATTCATCTGTTGCGGTGCCTTGAGTTGTTAAATCGCCCAGCTCAATACCAGCATTAAGAACATCCAGCTCGGCAAGAGACAAAGTTGTGGTTCCTGTGTCTATAGCATTTGTAAATGTTCCAGAAAAAACAATACCTGTTGTAAACGTACCACCTGCAGTATCAACAAGGTTTATTCCGTTTGTTAAATTACCAGCAGAGTTTGTAATTTCAATTCCGTCTATCCCACCAGAGTTTGCGGCTACGTCAATTTTTATAAAATTATCAACGACAGTTGTACCAAATGTTGTGTCGTCAATTTGTTTAATCAAAAGTAAATTCTCAGTATTTAAATCCCCTGATGATGCCAAAGAATACTGGTTAGCTAAAATCATTCCAGAATCAGTATTCGCAACACCGCCATCATTATCAAAATTAAATGTTATCCCATCAAGAGCATTTGTAAAATTACTCCAATTTAAAACTTGTTCTGTTTCACCAAAATTAATCGATCCGCTTGTAGTTGGGTCACCAATTGAATCCCATGGGGTTAGTATATCTACATAACAATTAACATCTCCAGGAGCACAAGTTGGGTCTAATTCTGCGTCAGTTGGCAAGTATGGCAACGCAAAAGTCACCCCTGTCCCAAAGAGGCTAAAAACTACCGCGGCGATAATAA
>CAYJCX010000032.1:0-6413 GCA_964368775.1 uncultured Candidatus Saccharibacteria bacterium
TCAAAAAACATCTTTTTGGCTGCAGCATAATTCTCTATAGTATGATGATAGTCTAAATGGTCATGTGTAAGATTGGTAAACATAGCCCCAGTAAAATGTATACCATCTATTCTATGTTGAACTATAGAATGAGAAGAAACTTCCATTACCACGTATTCGCAGCCTGCTTGGTGCATACGAGATAACAATGACTGCAATGTAATTGCATCCGGAGTAGTATGAGTAGATTCAACAACAGTGCCGTCTATTATATTTTCTACAGTAGAAATAAGACCAGCTTTGCGGTGAAAAGCATTAAGCATTCCATAGGTAAGAGTAGCCACGGTTGTTTTACCATTAGTACCAGTAACTCCAACTACTTTCATGCTCTTTGATGGGTTACCAAAAAATATTGCTGCAAATGGACCAACCACAAGAGAACTATCCGTAAAAACAACATAAGTTACATTGGGGTTAAAATCTGCAGGTTCTTCTTCGCAAACAATTACTGTTGCACCCTTTTCAATAGCGGAACTTATAAACCCATGCCCATCGGTATTAGTACCGCGCAGTGCAAAAAAAGCAGTATTTGGTTTTATATCCTTGGAAGAGAGACTAATATGTTCTATTTCGATGTCAGTATTACCATGGATTTTATTTTCAAACGGTAATTGTTTTAGGATTGTATCTAATTTCATCCCGTTAGAGATAGTATGCCATTGGCATACGTCTTACATTAACTATTAATTCTAAATGGTTTTCTTTCATATAATTTCTTATTTAAAACAATAAACTGAATAATCTCTAACGGGATCATATATCTATTCTATAGAATTAGGGCGGTTATCACAAACTTGCCATAACTACCCTGCTATGGTTTAATTGTAAAAAAATAAAAATATGGCAGATTTATTTACAATACATAAAGACCTGAATACTAACGGATACATTAATCTCATAGAAGTCAGGAACCACAGCAAAGGTGACAAGTATGTTTTGATTGCTAAAAAATATACCACCAAAGATCACGAAATAATTCATCTTCGAAGGCTTGAATATATAGAACTGAAACCTTTATCATATACAAAAGATGCTCCTGTTTACATGAAAAAAGCAAATTTAGTATACGACCACATTGGAGGTATGAAAACATATTTTTTTGGAAGAAATAATCCAAATAAAAATGTAAAAATAGTTTTAGTTAAACACAGGAACTTGAAGCATTTAAATGAAGTCAGACATGACAAGTCTCGTATATGGATTAACCCCAGAATTGGAAATGATATTTTTTATCATGTTCTAGAGATTAACCCAGGTGAAGAATACCAAGCTTGGGATGATGATAAAAATAAAAGTGTTCTATTTTCTTTTGAAAGTCTTATACCCGACTAAAAGCTGATAATCTAATTATCAGCTTTTTTATTAACTATAAACCCCTTATTTATCTAAATCTAAAGTTTCGTCTATGCGAATAGCAGATACGAATTCTGGAACGTGTGACACCAATATCATAGCACCGGTGTATTCACTAAGAGCTTTAGCAATGACAGGAATATGGCGGAAATTAATATGGTTTGTTGGCTCATCCAGTATTAACAGGCCGGGTTTTTCTAAAACAAGACGAGCAAAAGATACAAGACCTTTTTGACCTTCGGACAGTGTAGCAAATTTAGTTTGAATTAATGGTCCAGTTATCAAGAAACTGGCTGCAACACTGCGCAATGTTTCTTCGTGAGTAATTGTGCCAGATTTCTCCATAGCTTCAATTAAAATTTGATGCACAGTATAGTCAAAATTCATGTTAGAAAAATCTTGACGGTAATAACCGATGCGAACATCTTTAGAAATTTCTACGCCGTCTTCTGTTCTGTTTGCTATTTTTTCTAACAGTGTAGATTTACCAATACCATTAGGACCGCGCAATAGTAAATGCTGATTTTTCTTTAGAACAATGTTTGCAGCTCTTTTACTAATTTTACTACCATGAGCAACAGAGAAAGATGTGATTTTAGCTATTTCCCCCAAAACTTCGTCTTGTCCAGGAATACGGAAATTACGTATTGTTTTGTCTTCTTGGCGAACTTCTACTAAATCTTCTTCTAATTCTTCTGCTAAATCTCGCATCTTTTTAGCTACTGCACGCATTTGACCACCTTTGAATGCAAACTGGTTGGCTTTTTCTTTTTTAGCGATAATAGTTTTTTGAAGTTGCGCGTTCTTCATGTTTTCTTTTTCTACACGCACAGTAATGTCACGTAGTACGTCATTATAGTTACCACTGTATTGTTCTATTATTTTTGTGTGTACATCTAGATAAAGAACTCCGTGCGTAAACGCATTTAAGAATTCTGCATCGTGAGAAATAACCAATACTGTTTTTTTATAAGCAACTAAGAAATCTGTTAGGTGCGCGATACCGGCTTTGTCTAGATTGTTTGTTGGTTCATCCAGTAGCAATATATCTGGCTCTTGAATAAGAGCTGACGCTAATAACATACGCGCAAGTTGCCCACCAGAAAAAGATTTTATAATTCTGTCGTGGACTTTTTCATGTCCTTTTAAATTTACAATTTCTAAAACATCATCAATTCTTGGGTCGATATCGTAGACCTTTTTACTAAAACATTTTTGGAAGAATTCGCGAACTGTTAAATCCATTTCATCTCTTGGGATGACTTGGCGAGCAATAGCAATGGTCGCACCTGTAGCAATATTTATCTCACCGTCTTCCGGAGTATGTCCGCCAGTAATAAGACCAAATAATGTAGATTTACCTGCGCCATTTTGACCCATAATAGTAATTTTAGATCCCCGGCGCACAGAAAAAGAGACCTCTTTTAAAATAGGTTTGTTGTGGCCATATTCAAATGACACTTTGTTAAAGCGAATTACAACTTCATTATTCCCAGCCATATATAGGACTACATTACACTAAAAAGTGTAAAATTCAAAGCTTTTTTTGACAAAGGTATAAAATGGTGTTATTTTCTATTTAACTTTAAAAAATTAAAAAATATACTTATGAATCTTTACAAACTAGAAATGGGCATCATCTTTCCAGGTATAGATGTGCACTGTGACTCAAAAGGATACTTTGTCTCCGTGGCAAGAAAAAAACAACATGTTGGTTTACACAGGTTAAACCTATCAACAAAAGAACAACCCGTAATTGTTCCAGGCGAAAAACTTAAAATGACAATAGCTCTTCTTGAGAAAGAAAAGAATAATTTTGTATTTAAAATGCCCAAAGAAAATCCTGTTTACAAGGTTATTGTACTGGAATACAAATATATCCAAATAACCAACGGTAATATAGAGGTAGTCCAACATGGCGGAGTTAAAAAATTTTTTGTTTTAAAAATGTACCCTAATTCCAGCTTTGAAGCCTGGAACCATTCAGGACTAGGAGGAAAAGAATCTAGAAAGTTTACCTTTCAAGATTTTAAACCTAATGCAATGAATCGATAATAGACCAATAGCAACCAATCCAGAGAACCCTAATACAGGGTTCTTTTTTTATGCAGCTTCTTGGTTTTCAGTATCACCTCTTTTCCATAGTTCAACAACATTCTCAATATCTTTTTTTAAATAATTCCAGTTGTTTAGTTCTTTTGTAACTAAAGGTATCTCAAATTCTTTATAATTTTCTCCATTTTCTGTTTCAAGATATAAAATAGGTTGAGCTGTTTCTGCTTTTATGTCAGTACGAGCAGCTAAAGGTATGTTATGGCTTAATAAATAATCATCAGCAAATGTATTTACTTTATTTAAAAATTCTTGATCAATATTATCTTCAGAAAAAGAAACTTCTGTAACCTTTATATCTTTAACAGCTTGTTCATTTTGCTCATCTGTAAAAGCTTCCCTAAAAGATGACTTGGATTGAGCTAAAGGCTGATCCATATGATTAAATTCTTTCATGGATATATTCTACCATAAAAAAAGAACCCCGATAGAGAGGGGTTCTTTTTTTATGGAGCCGAAATTATGAAAGATGTTTTGATACTAAACTTGTCATTTTGAACATGTTTACAACTTTTTCACCACCGAAAACTGGTAGTAGTTTGTCATCTGCAATAATGTTTCTTTTGTTAGTTGGATCTTGCAGATCATGTTTCTTAATGTATACCCACAAAGCCTTTACGACTTCTGAACGGGGCATTGGACCAGTACCTACTACAGCTGCCAATTCTGGACTAACTGTCATTGGCTTCATAAGAGCTGAATTTGGATTTGCCATTGTCTTTTTGGTTACTATTAAACTTTAGCTATTATACCACAAGCCCCTGAATTAGTATAGGGCCTATTCTAAAATAGCTTGTTTTATCTTATAAACAACACTTTCCAATTCTTCTTCAGATGTAGGTTCTCTGTCACCAGTGCGATAAAGCATACTGCGTGGGTCATATCCTAAAATACCCGTATCCCCGTCCATTCTTCCAATAATATGCAGATGGAAATGTGGTACAGACTGCCCCGCTAACTTTTCTTGGTTCCAAGCGCAGTTAAAACCTTGCGCGCCATATACCACCCGCAAGGCTGCCATTATTTTTTCAGCTAAATCAAAAATTGCTAGTTTTTCTTCGTTAGTTAAATCTTCAAACCTTTGAACACAACGAACTGGAGAAATTAAAGTATGCCCAGGAGTAATTGGGATGTTTGTTGGAAAAGCCCAAGCCAAATCATTACTAATTATTTGTCTATTTTTTATTTCTACATTGCTGCAAAATATGCAATCTGAATTATTCATGTGTAAATTATATCATAATCAATGATTTGACATAATATATATTTAATGATTAAATTATAAAAATCAAACAAATCAAATATATGGAAAATGAAATATTATCTGCAAATGATCTGGATAAGATCATAGGAGAAAGACTCCAGAAAGAAGGTATCGTGTTTGTAAAAACAAATACCCCAAGAATAGGTACTAATGATGATATCCTAAAAGAAATACCTAAGATTAAAGAATTTTTTAGAGATGAATTCTTGGCGTACCCCGGGGTAACACTTTTAAGGTTTTACAAGAATTGCTGTGAAGATATCCAAAAATCATCTTTTTTAAAAACTCAAAACTTTATAACTTCTCCGGATTTTATAATGTTAACTGTTTTTTTCTCCGGAATAATTGAAGCTTTTATATATCTAGCTAAAAATCGAGAAACTCATGTTCAGGTTGATTTTGCTTTAATAGAAAAAATAGAAGCTTTGTTTACAAAAGAAGAAAAAGAGGTAATTTTTGAAAAATCAACAGAGCTTATGAAAAATCTTGGCACACAAATTGAAGAAACTTATATTTGGGCCAAAGAATTTTACACCAAGGAAGAAGAGCAGACTAATGCTTTGGGAGAATTTTTAAAAGTTCTTATTGATAAAAAATCCTCTAAAGAAGACGTAAAAGCTGTAGCAGAAAAAACACTGGATGCTGTGTTCCATGTAGATAATAGATATAGTGTATTTTGGAATCAAAAAAGATCTGCATTGGGCATTCTTAACCCTGTAGAAAATTTAATTCTAAACATAAATAGAATAATGACTTATAATAATATACTGCAACACACTAATCGTATTTACCCACTTTAATTTTTTAATTTATAGACAAAAGGAACCCAAGGGTTCCTTTTTTATTTTATTTCTAAATAAAGCGCCGCATGGTCAGAGACTTCATCTGGCATTACATAAAAATCTGCTACGTCTACACCACTACTAATAAAAGCATAGTCCGCAAACCTCTCTTCTTTTTTATAATGTGATGTACGAGTAGAATGAATATTATTTTCTCTTATTAAATTTCTTAATCCAAAATCTTCTAACATTTTTAGACTTTCGGTATCCGGACGTAAATTAAAATCTCCACATAAAATGACTTCACCTTTTAAATTTTTTATAAAATTTATAATATTTTGAGATTGAGTAATCCTTTCGTCTGTATCTTTCTTACCCATACCATTCCATAAACCATGGAAATTTATAACCGTTCTTTTTTCTTCATTAATATCTAGTTTAATATACTGGATATTTTTTGCTGTATAACCTTGCTTCTCTTTTTCGAGATTATAACCCTTGTAACTATGTACAAAAACTTCACCTTCTTCTAATACATTTATATCTTTTTTAATAGCCATAGCTAAACCCCACCAATCTTCCAGGTGTGGGTAGTAAATTACATTATGATCTGGCAACAAATTTTTTACGTGATTCAACGTATTAAAATTTATTTTATCTCTATTATCTCGATAATACTGGTCTTTATCTCCGGCTTCGTGATAAATCTCTTGAAGACAAAAAATATCAATATCTTGATTATTTTTTATAAATTCAGTGAATGGTTCATGAACTCGCCCACCCCAAGTATTCAAGGAGATTATTTTCATTTGCTACCAGACTAGGAATCGAACCTAGATTAAAAGCTTCAAAGGCTTCTGTCC
>CAYJCX010000033.1:0-1205 GCA_964368775.1 uncultured Candidatus Saccharibacteria bacterium
CGAAGTTGAAGTTCTTTAACGTCAGAATTACGCATTCCGAATCCGAGGTTCATGTTGAACATGTACGCAGCAGATGCTGATGATGCACCGAATAGTGCAAGAGCAGCTACGAAAGCGACGATTTTTGACTTAGTCATAATAAATTTCAAATTGATGTGACCGATACCTACACAAGGAAAATAAATTCTCTCTTATATATGTATGTCACGGTGCGCGTTTATTGCTTGGTTCGACACTCTCTTTTATTCAAAGATAAGTACTAAGCTATTGCGCACGATTTTTTATTTCTTGTATTACGTTCCTCTATCCGAACATAATGCGTACTCGTTAACTAGTTTAGAAACTAATCAGAGCTTCCGAGAAATATTTCGGAACGTGTGTTTTAGAAAGACGCACCACACGGTATACGTAAACATACAAATGAATGTATGAATTGCTTTTGGCCGTCCCGCACTAAATCTAAATAAATAGAAATTGTGCAATGGGCCAGATGATCATATGTGTAACCGTGTAATAGTACACTAAGTTATACATACTATCCGCCTTGTCGACAGGGCCGATACGGATGCCGACTTTTGATATTCAATATCTGCGAGATGTCTATCGCAGTTCCCTATTTAAAAATAAAAAACTACCATCTGCAGAAAGTGAACTGAAGTTCTTGTTTGCACATAACATGCATTTCGATATTCAGTTATCAATGATCGGTCCGAATTGGGTGGAACAGCTCGCGCCGTCCACTGCCCGCAGTATAACATAAAGTCCTATATTTCTGCAAGGTTATACACAGGTGTGGGAATAGAAAACAGGGCCCTGTGGCCCTGCAATTTTAGAGACTAATTATTGCGGATAAGACGGTATTTAACCCAGCGTTTTGTACCTATTTTTTCCAGTGTTCCATCACCCACTAATTCGACTAGTTCACGCTGAATTGTCTTCTCACTAATCTGGCCTTCGCCGCCAAATCTGGTGTATTTATCTACTAGTTCGCTACTGGTTAAGACTTTGTCACCGTCCTGAGATGGAATCTCTCTAAAAAGCTTTAAAATAAGGCTTTTTCTCTTGAGACGACCCATTTCTTTTTCTATTTTACCCAGTGTTTTTTGTGGAAATTCGTTATTATTCTCAGTATTAGTATTATCTATTTCGGCAGAATCCCCTTTGTTTTCAGGGTTTTTATAAAAAAGCTGACCTAAATCAATACC
>CAYJCX010000033.1:1305-5887 GCA_964368775.1 uncultured Candidatus Saccharibacteria bacterium
GTTTTCCCCTTTGAGAAAGACAGCTAAAATCATATAATATAAGCATATTTCTAATCGATAAAACATGGCAAAAAGTAAGGGTAAAAAAAATGGAAAACTGTTCGGTATTAAAGATGAGGATTTGTCATTTCCGGAATTTTCTGCCCCAAATATTACCCCTGTTTCTATCAGTTCTGAGACTAAAAAAACCATCGGTGGAGTGCTCTTAATTGTGGTCACTTTGATACTAATTTTGGGACCGTTTGGACAAGCCGGAAGATTTGGAAAATCGCTGTATAACGGACTGGAATATGTGTTCGGAATTGGCTATCCACTACTACCTATTTACGCCGGATATTTGGGTATAAAATTAGCTTTTCGTAAGCCAATTCATTTTAAAATCTTGCCGTCAATTTTGGGATTTATTTCACTATTTGTATTTCTATCTTTGCTAAATATTTTGGGTCCAACATCACACATGGGCGGGTCTGCTGGTGACATATTAGCAGTAACTTTGCGTTCCCAAATTGGAGCAATTACGTCCGGTGTACTACTGTCTGGTTTTCTAATTGTGTCACTATTAGTACTGTCTGACACTGGCCACATTAATATGCCAGATAGTGAAAAACGTCCCGGCTGGCTACATCTCCCAAAATTTTCTTTCCCACTTTTTAGTAGAAATAGCGGTGGTGAAATAAATGAAGACGAAGAATTTGCTGACGATCTAGATCAAGAAATAATAGAAGAGGAAGAAGAAAATGGTGCATCACTAAATGATGAAATGCAGGCAGTCTTGTCCCCTCGCGCAAAACCAGTTGTCCAGAATCTAAAACCAAGAGAAGTCAAAGTTACCGGCATGGGCGACATTGAAGCTGACAATTTTGAAATCAAAACTCACAAACGTAGCACATATACTCCGCCTCCAATAACACTGCTCGAGACTGACAAAGGTAAACCAAATGTTGGTGACATCAAAGCAAATTCAAATATTATAAAACGAACATTAGCTAATTTCGGTATCAATGTTGAGATGGACGAAATTACAGTGGGACCAACAGTGACACGTTATGCATTGAAACCAGCGCAAGGTGTAAAGCTAGCTCGCATCGTAGCGTTGCAACAAGATTTAGCATTGTCTCTCGCTGCACACCCAATACGTATAGAAGCTCCGATACCGGGTAAATCTTTGGTGGGTATTGAAATTCCAAACAAAGTTAAATCTATAGTTGGACTGGCGTCTCTATTTTCTGACCAAAGTTATGCCGAAGGTAAAAAACCATTACTTGTGGCTATGGGACGAGGACTATCTGGTAAATCTGTCGTAGCAAACCTGGCAAAGATGCCTCATGCATTGATTGCGGGGACTACTGGGTCTGGTAAATCTGTAACTATACATACATTGATAATGTCTTTGCTATACAGAAATGGGCCAGATGCACTGCGTTTTATATTCGTAGATCCAAAACGTGTTGAATTAACTCTATATAACGGAATTCCGCATTTGCTTTCACCAGTAATTACACAGCCAAAGCAAGCAATCATGGCACTAAAATGGGCAGCAAAAGAAATGGATCGACGATATGACATCCTAGAAGAATCCAAAGTTCGAGATATTGAATCGTACCACAACACTGTCGCAAAACGTGCGAGCGAGGGGATAGACCCAATGCCTTATATAGTAGTAGTTATCGACGAGCTCGCTGACCTGATGCAAGCATACCCACGTGAACTAGAAAGCGCTATTGTTCGTCTTGCTCAAATGTCTCGCGCTGTTGGTATCCACCTTGTACTGTCTACTCAACGCCCTTCTGTTGAAGTTATTACCGGTCTTATTAAAGCCAACATCCCTACGCGTGTGGCATTGCAAGTAGCATCACAAATAGATTCTCGTACTATTATAGACCAACCTGGTGCTGAAAAACTCTTGGGCCGTGGAGATATGCTATATCTATCATCTGATTCGCCACAACCAGAACGCTTGCAGTCTGCATATATTTCAGAAGATGAAGTTAAATCTGTCGTAGCGTATTTAGTAGACACATATAAAGATGAATTACCTAACGAAGTAAACTTTGCAGGTAGTAATAGCAATGGTAGCAATACCGATATTTTCTCTGCGTCTATTGGTGGCAATGATGGCGGAGATGATGACGATATGTATGAACTAGCAAAACAAGAAGTAATGTCCGCGGGTAAAGCTAGTACGTCGTATCTACAAAGAAAATTGAAATTAGGTTATGCTCGTGCTGCGCGTCTAATGGATATGCTAGAAGACCGTGGTATAATAGGACCAGGAGACGGTGCAAAACCGCGAGAAGTATTAGTAGGTGGCCCTGAAAAACAAGTAGAAGAATTTGACGCATAATATATGACGAATTCAATCAACAGTTTGCAAGGTAATTTATGGAAATGGCTACTGGTTAGCTTTGGATCACTTGTTCTTATATATGGAGTTTTGCGAATTATTCCAATAATGCGCGGAGTTACAATATCTATGAATGTACCAGAAGACACTTTGACCATGGATTCATTTATGCTGACAGGTAGAGCCAACCATGCTAGAACACTGTCTATCAACGGACGAGCAATACTAATAGACCCCACGGGAGCATTCAGTGACGAAATAATATTAGCTCCTGGAATAAACAAAATAAAAATAGTAGCTGAAGATGTACGTGGTAAAATACATCAAAAAGAAATAACTCTGACCGGTAGTAAAAGAACTGACTATATAAAAACAGCTCAAGCAGAAGAAATACTGGAAGATTTTAATGAAGACTTATCAGAAACGAATTAATAGTAAGTAAAGATATAATATGGCTGTCACAAAAAAAGCTAAAAAGGCTCCCAAAGAAGAACTAGGCACAAGTGAATTAGAAGCAACACTGCGTTCCATCCAATCTAAATACGGAGAAGGATCAATAATGAAACTGGGTGAAGCACCAAAAATAAACCTGTCTGTTATCCCAACAGGTTCTGTTGGACTGGATATGGCACTGGGTGTTGGCGGTATGCCATGCGGGCGTATTATAGAAATCTTTGGTCCGGAATCTTCTGGTAAGACAACACTGGCATTACATGTAGTAGCTGAATCTCAAAAGAAAGGCGGAACTTGCGCATATATTGATGCTGAACACGCAATGGACCCAGAATATGCAAAGAATCTTGGTGTAAAAATCAACGATTTACTAATCTCGCAACCTGACCATGGCGAACAAGCTTTAGAAATTACAGAAGCATTAATACGTTCTGGAAAAATTGACGTTATTGTTATTGATTCTGTGGCAGCATTAACACCCAAAGACGAAATCGAGGGAGATATGGGCCAGTCGCACATGGGTAAACAAGCTCGTCTAATGTCACAAGCTTTGCGTAAACTAACAGCAATTGTAGCACGTAGTAAAACTGTAGTTATATTTATTAACCAAATTCGTATGCAAATTGGTGTGATGTTTGGTAACCCAGAAACAACTCCAGGCGGCAAGGCTTTGAAATTTTACACATCAGTAAGATTGGATATTCGCCGTATTGCGCAAATTAAAAAAGGTGAAGAAATAGTTGGATCACGAACACGTGTAAAAGTAGTAAAGAATAAAGTTGCTGCGCCATTCAAACAAACCGAATTTGATATAATCTACGGTGAAGGAATCTCGCACGAAGGAGAACTAATTGCATTAGGAGAGCAATGTAAAGTCATCAACAAATCTGGCGCGTCTTACACATACATTCCACTAAAACCAAAAGATGGCGAGACTGAGATCAAGCTAGCGCGCGGCTATGACGCGACACGTACATTCTTAAAAGAAAATCCAAAGATTGCCAAATCATTGTTTGCAGACATAAAATCTGAATTTGAAAATATGCAAAGTACATTTGTAAAATCTAGCGGATCAAGTTCTACTTCTGAAGAATAATTTTTAAAATAAATAATATTTTATGAAAAATAAAAATACAATTAGTATAATAATTATTGGTGTACTTGTAATAAGTTTTGGCATAGTAAGAGGGGTACATGAGTATAAAGAAACAGCTATGGACCCAGCGTCGCAAAATGTAGGGAGCGGGGAAAAGTGTATTATCACTATCCAGGGCGGCCAGTATGACGTAACTCAATTTAGATCTAAACACGAAGGTGGCGACATCTTTAAATGCGGTGAAGACATGACCCAATCTTTCCAAGGTAAACACAAGGGTTACCTGCCTATGATAGCCAAGTTCAAGGTTAACTAATTCTCTACCCTTGTACATTACTAATAATCTGCTAAGATAAACCCATGTTAGAATACAGCGAAATCAAGAAAGGCAAAGTAATCATTTATGAAGATGAGCCTTATACAATACTAGAATATCACATAGCGCGTACCCAACAGCGCAAACCTCAGAACCAAGTAAAGATGCGGTCTTTGATAACTGGACGCGGAGTTAACACCGTTTTCCATGCCTCTGACACCGTAGAAGAAGCCGACATCATGAAGCGCCCTATCAAGTATCTTTATTCCAAAGGTAATGAACATTGGTTTTGCGACGTTAAGAATCCATCTGACCGTTTCAAGCTAGATGAGACTTTGGTTGGAGATTCTAAAAAATACATGAAAGAAAATAG
>CAYJCX010000034.1:0-2047 GCA_964368775.1 uncultured Candidatus Saccharibacteria bacterium
CGATCTAGTTTGTTCTTATTTTTTATTTCTATTAGCTGGGCTACAGTGTGTACACCATCGCCAACTATTTCCGGAGGCTTGGCTTCAAAAAAACCAACCAATTTATTATTAACAAGCGTTGCCCGACAAACAGGACCAATTAAATATTCTTCCACTGCAACATATTTACAAATCTGTTTAGCGATATTAAAACTTTTAATTAGTTCTTCTGTAGAATTTATATAAACAGTAGTATGTCTCCCGCGTGAACCAACTCGGGGTTTAGTAATAACAGGTTTATTTAGTTTATTAAATGCAGCAATAGCTTCATCTTGGTTTTTTGCTGAAATACTTTTGGGTACAGCAACACCAACAGAAGTTAAAACTTTCTTAAGCTCTATTTTGTCATCTATATAGTCATACCCTGTCTGCAGTAAATCTTGTGGTATTGGTAGACTTTCAAAATAGAACCATTTATTATTTTTTATTTTTGCACGATATTGTTCTACTGGTTTACCATAAACAATAAATTGCTGCATTTCTATACCGCGAGCCTCTGCTTCGTCCCATATAACCCTAGACCGGCCTGTGGCAGCATTTGCTTTATTTTTACCAAACCATAAAATATGCATTTTTTTAGAAAAGAAAACATAAAACCTGTTCGCTGCATTAAGAATCTTATTAGCCAGAGAACTATGAGAAAATTTTGATGTTTTTTTAAAAAATGGGCTAAAGAAAATACTAATAGTTTGAGCAATATAAGCCCAAAAATGATTAACAGGACTATCTCCGCAATATGGGCATACATTTTTAGTGGGCTTGTTCATACACATAGATTAATATAAAAAAAGAATAAGCGCTACTCAAATAAATGAATAGCACTTTAATTCTTCTATTTACGCAAAGCGTAAATTAGTGTCCACCTAGCATCATAAAAGTCATATAGATAACTAATAAAGATTCCTTACGACTAGATACATTATACAGGGTAGCACTATTATTTTGCAAGGCTCCCATATAAAAGCTATAATAAACCCATGGATGAGAATGAGAAAAAGAACCCAGAAAATCTAACCCGTGAAGAAACAGCGTCAATGATTTCGCATGAACTGCGTACTTCCCTAACTGCATCTAAATGGATGCTAGATATGCTGCAAGACGGAGACGTTGGAGAAATGACCATTGCCCAAAAAGAAGTTGTTAGTAAACTAATGTCATCAAACTCTAGAATGATGGATGTTGCAACAAATCTTATTGCCCTATCTAAAACATCATCCCACGAAAGCGAATACCATATGGGTGAAATAGATGTTGTTGATATTATAGATTCTGTAGTATTTGAGCTGGGTAGTGAAGCTTTTAGTCAACATATTGAAATAATATACGTAAAACCAGGGCAAGCAATACCAAAGATTCATGGAGATGAATCCAAATTACGTATTGTGTTCCAAAACCTAATCGACAACGCTATCAAATATTCTAACAGTGGCGGCCGTGTTGTTATATCTTTAATTACAGAAAGCGGAAACCTAAGAATAAGCATTAAAGACACAGGTATTGGTATTAGCGAAAAAGACTTGCCAATGATAACCAAGCAATTTTTCCGTGCACCTAACGCCACACAAAAAGTTACAGCTGGTTCTGGAATTGGACTATATATATGTAAGCGTATAATAGAAGGCCATAGCGGAACAGTAGGCATAGACAGTAAATTAGGCGAAGGCACAACCATTACCGTAACCCTGCCAATTCCCAATAATTAATAATTGTGATAATATACACATATGAGTAAAACGATTCTAATTGTTGAAGATGATTCATTTATCCAAGAACTAACAGCAAAAAAGCTAGAAAAAGCTGGATTTACTGTAATTATGGTTCAAAATGGACAGGACGCTATAAAAAAAGCCGAAGAGGATAAATTTGATTTAGTTATTTGCGACCTTGTTATCCCCCACATAGACGGATTTGAAGTCATAGCAAAGCTTCGTACAATGGAGAAAACAAAGACTGTACCTATTGTGGTATTTTCTAACCTTGCAGACAGTGACGCTTTTGGTAAAGCAAC
>CAYJCX010000034.1:2147-5777 GCA_964368775.1 uncultured Candidatus Saccharibacteria bacterium
ATTGGTAGTTTTACTAACAAGGGGGATTCTTTTTTTAGCTTTCTAAATAAAGACAAGACAAAACAATTAGATTTAAATACATCGGCCAAAGAAGCTTTAGCTGGAATTACAGCCAGCGCCCAAAAACAAACCGGAGCGGTGTTTGATAAACAGTATCTAGACACAATGATAATAATGTACGAAGGTTCTGTTGCATTATCTAAAATAGGCACAGTAGCCGGCGGGCACCCTGAACTACGCACTACCGCTAAAACAGTCAGCCGTGACGATGCAGCAGTATTAGCACAGCTAAAGAAATGGCGTAGTGAATGGTTCCCAGAGACCGAGACTAACACAACAACCACTAACCCGCCTTTTATAAAAAAATAATATGAAAACTAATAAATCTTTGTTTACAGCTTTATTACCAATTCTTGCAATAGTTGGTTTTGGCGTATTAATTTTTGTCTTAGTTAGAAACCCTGAATCAAAAAATACTGTCACTATCCCCGGTCCACAGACTCCGCCCCCAAGCAGTTTTAAATAAACTAATTACCCAATACCGATGGATCCTAATTCTGAAATAAAAAAAATAACTCGTTTAACCAAAGTCCAGTCTGACGCATTAGCTAAGATTGGTATTTTTACCCTGCAAGATCTACTATTTTATTTTCCTAACCGTTACGAAGATACCGGTAATGTAAAAAATATCTCAGGCTTAGTAGATGGAGAACGGTCTATTGTCCAGGGCGAGATATCTAAAATAGGCAAAGAAGTATCTTACAAAAGCCGTATACCCCTAACCCGCGCTATTATAAAAGATACTACTGGCCAAGTAGAAGTAACTTGGCTACACCAGCCATACATGGCCAACATGCTAAAAGTTGGTCAAAATGTAGTCTTGTCTGGGAATATTGTTATTAAAAATAGTAAGCGCAGTATTCTAAATCCCGATGTACTAAAGACTAAAGATAATCTTGGTAATTCTCTTTTTAGCGAAGGCAATATTGAAGTCACAGAAATTCCCGTATATCCGGAAACTCGCGGATTAAATGCAAAATGGTTTTACTATACAATGCAAAAAATTATTGCAGCAGGAGTACATAAAAAAATTGTAGACCCCCTGCCTGAAAGCATCGTAGAATCATACCACCTGCCCAAACTAGAAACTGCACTGCTATGGATGCACATGCCCCGCAAAAAAGAAGACGCAGCTGCAGCTAGAAAACGTTTTGCATTTGAAGAAATATTTTATATAGAAATAGAAAGATTACGCGCCCGCGCTGAATATAGAGAAAACGGAGCTTACAAAATAAATCCTGATATCAAAGAATTCCTAAAGACACTGCCTTATGAATTAACTGCAGGGCAAAATATAGTGCTGGAAGATGTATTAAAAGATACTGCTCAAAATATTCCTATGACTCGTTTGCTTGAAGGTGATGTTGGTAGCGGCAAAACTGCAATAGCTGCAGCTGTATCTTACGCTGCGATAAATTCAATCAGCCCGAATAAAAAAAATGAGAGACTGCAGGTACTATATATGGCCCCAACAGAAATATTAGCTAACCAACATTTTGAAAGCTTTTGCAAAATGTTTGCACCCTTTGGTAAAACAATTGGACTGGTTACCAGTAGCGGCTGTAAAAAGTTCCCTGCAAAAAGTGTATCCATGAAAAGACTGGACGTACCATGGACGCCGGTATCTCGCGCGCAGCTTCTAAAATGGGCCAAGGATGGTAGTATAGATATATTAATAGGTACGCATTCATTAATGAATAAATCAGTGGTGATGCGTCATTTCGCATTGGCAATAATAGATGAACAGCACCGTTTTGGCGCCAAACAACGCCATGCATTAATTAGTAAAGATGGGCTGGCGCCGCATCTACTATCTATGACGGCTACACCTATTCCCCGTACGTTGGCATTAACTATATTTGGGGATTTGGATTTGTCATTACTGACAGACATGCCGCCAGGACGTAAACCTGTAATAACTAAATTTATTCCAAAAGGTGGACGAGATGAAATGTATGACAAGCTAAGACTGGAATTAAAGTCCGGACGCCAAGCTTATGTAATATGCCCACGAATTGACGAGAAAGATGAGTCAGATGGGCCGTCTAAGAATTCTGGGGGCACACGGTCAGTTATCGAAGAAGCAAAGCGTTTAGCCAAAGGCGAACTAAAAGGTTACCGTATTGGAATACTGCACGGCAAAATGAAACCAAATGATAAAGAAGACATTATGGAAAAATATCTCCGTCATGAGCTAGATGTATTAGTAGCAACCAGTGTAATCGAAGTTGGTGTAAATGTACCCAACGCTAGCGTAATAATAATAGAAGAAGCCGAAAGATTTGGCGCGGCGCAGTTACATCAACTACGTGGACGCGTTATTCGCGGGACACACCAAAGCTACTGTTATTTATTAAGTAATACCGAAAGTGAAAAATCTGCAAAAAGATTAGTCTCTCTTGTTGAAACAAAAAATGGTTTTGAACTGGCTGAAGCCGACATGATGGAACGCGGCCCAGGACATTTTGCAGGGGTTAAGCAGTCCGGAATTTCTGACCTGGCAATGGAAGCCCTGCGAAATATAAAACTTGTTGAAGCCGCAAAAAAAGAAGCCAAAGCAATACTGGAAAAAGATAAAGAACTAAAAAAGCACGCAGCTATTGCCGCGCGCCTTCTCTCTCGTACTAAGACAGTACATTTTGAATAAACCCCGCACTGCTGGGTTTATTCAATAACTAAAGCTTGGTTAGATACTGCACCAAAGATAGACATATGTTTTACCAGTCTTTCTTTAGACCAGTATTCGTTAGCGCGGCCAGACAATGGGTCGTGGACGTAAAACCCTACTGGCTCGTGTTCACTGCCTACTACCCCGGTAATAGTACGAGCATGTTCATTAGAATAAATAGGCACGCGTACACCATCACTAGTATAAAAATAAGATAACTTTGGAACAGTATCATTAATATACCCCCACATTACAACTGGGTTACCGGACAAGACTTCAGATGCAATTTGCTCTACTGTTGGGTTACTTAGTATTTTTGTGCTTCGTCCAAAATGCTCGGCTGCTTTGGCCAGTGCGCTGGCATACATTCCATACCCAGACTGCGGACCGTCTATATAACCAACAAACTGCTCATATGGATTATCCCAAATTCTATTTGCCCAGTCGGCTTCCTTGGGGTTATACCCTGCAGCTTTTACCACATCCATATCTTTTACGTTTATTCCCTTGAATGCCAAAGCCATGCGCAGTGATGCAGATTCGCAGCTACGAGAAAATTGTTGACGGAAATAAGGAACACCAAGAATTTTTAAATTAGGTTCTGTCTCAAAACTTTGTGTTACACCACTACTTAATGATTCACCATTTACCCCGTGTAATGTTTCGTCTATTGTTACGGTATATTTTGTTTGAGGTGCAAGATTATTTGTTGGTTTAAAACTAGCCACGCGCCCATTTACAGTAAATGTTCCTGGCACATTAGGCACAATGGTAAAAGATTTTTCTAAAGTTTTAATATTTATATTACTAGATGCAATAATTGTAATTTCACTTTTTATTCTTTGGTGTTTGCCTTTAGGTAATACAGTAATATTTAGCTCTTCCCCGTTTGTAGCAATAAC
>CAYJCX010000035.1:0-5467 GCA_964368775.1 uncultured Candidatus Saccharibacteria bacterium
CCATTGTGGAGCTTTACGAGCTTTCTTAAGACCGAATTTACGGCGTTCTTTAGCACGAGGGTCACGTTTTAGGAAACCAAGTTTTTTAACTTTGTTCTTTGTATCATCGTCTTGGCTAGCCAAGATACGAGAGATACCGTGACGAATTGCTTCAGCTTGAGAATGGATACCAGAACCTTTTACTGTAACAATGATGTCATACTTTTCAGTAGTCTTTGTTTTTGTAATTGGATCGTGGATGATCTTTTGTAATTCTTCTGTTGGGAAGTATTCGCTACTTTTCTTACCGTTAACGGTAAATGTATTACTGCCGTTTTCGAAAAGTTTTACAACTGCAGTAGCTGTCTTACGACGACCTAAAGCGCGAATATATGTTTTGTCTTTTGTTTCAGCCATATTATTCTTTAATTGTTAACTTCTTCATCATAGGTGCACGTAGTCGATTCGACGGCAACATTCCGTATACAGCAAGGCGAACTAATTCTGCATAACCTTTTTTACCGATTATGTTTGCATTGTTCTTATATTTTAGACCACCTGGGTAGCCTGTATAAGTTTCGTGCAAAGTTTCAGCTTTACGCTTGTCTGTCATCTTCATTTTAGAAGCGTTTAATACTGTTACAGTATTTCCAGATAGCATGTGGCGTTCGTAGCCTGGTTCCATCTTTCCCATTAGCATTTTAGCTATTTGAGATGAAAGACGTCCCAAAACTTGTCCGGTTGCATCTATAGTATAATTTTCTTTTGCTTTTATAACTTTTTCCATATATTATACAAATTCAATTTTTGCCATAAGAGCTGCATCCCCGACGCGACGTGGCAGTTTGTAAATACGAGTATATCCACCTGGACGTCCTTCGTATTTTGGAGCTAGAACATCTATAATTTTAGATGCTACAGCTTGGTTGTTGTCTAAACGTGAAAGTAAATCACGACGAGCCGCCAAAGTATTCTTCTTACCAGTTGTGATCATCTTTTCTACAAATGGGCGAAGCTCACGAGCTTTCGCGTCAGTTGTAGTAATAGAATCATGTGTTACAAGCGCAACAACAAGACCCTTTAGAAGAGCACGACGTTGTGAAGCTGGGCGTCCGAATTTTCTGTTAGTGTTAGAGTGTCTCATATTATTCTTTTAGGGTAATACCAAAATTACTTAGTATGTTCTTAATCTCTTGAATACCTTTTTCACCCATACCGTCGATATCTAGAAGGTCATCCTTCTTTTTACGTGCGATACCGCCTACTGTACGGATGTTAGCATTTTGGAGGGCTGTCAAAATACGTGTCGAAAATCCAAGTGTATCGATACGAGTCTTCAGAATATCTGTAAACTCACCTTCTACTGCTCCAGTTTTAGCTGGCGCCTCTTCGTCAGATGTAGAAACTTCTTCATCGTCAGAATCTTTTGGAATATTTCGAATCTCATGGTCAAGCATTGCATCTAGTTGTTCGATCATTATACGGATAGAACGATTTAGTGCTTCACGTGGAGAAATAGAACCATCTGTTTCTATAGAAAGACGTAGACGATTGTGGTTAGTGTTATCACCAACACGCATGTTTTCTACTTCGTAAGATACGCGACGGATTGGTGTAAATATTGCATCTACTGCAATAGTTCCAATTTCTACCTTTGCACGCTGATGTTCTTCTTTAGTTACGAAACCAAGACCACGTTCAATACGCATTGTTATATTCAAAGCGCCTGATTTGTCTGTGATTTCTGCAAGATACAGGTCTGGGTTCAAAACTTCAACTTGTGAACTAGTTTTGATATCTGCAGCTGTAACTTTTTTGTTTCCTTTTACAGAAAGAGTAATTTCTTGAGCTTCACTACCGTGCAATTTGAAACGAAGTTGTTTCAAGTGCAAGATTACAGTAATAGCATCTTCACGTACTCCATCGATAACAGAAAATTCATGGTCAGCTCCTTCTATTTTAATAGAAGTAATTGCAGAACCTGGCAGAGATGACAAAATAATACGGCGCAAAGAGTTACCTAGAGTATGACCATACCCTGGGTAGAGATTATCGATCTCAAAGACTCCTTTTGTAGGTTCATCTTTGACCGCTCGGGGCTTTGTCGGAAGAATTATTGAATATTCGTGCATATATATGGCTTAGAATAATAACTAATAATTAACGACTATAGAACTCGATTACTCTGTTAAAGTCGAACGCACTTTCAACAAGTGTAGGTTTACCCTTTACTTTACCTGACAACGCTTCTAAATTAACACTGATCCAAGATGGAACAGAAGTATCTTTGTTTTTTGCAACCAAGTCAGTAAACATTACAGACTTTTGACTACCACCGCGAACAGTGATTTCATCCCCTACAACAATAGCGCGAGATGGAACAGTAGTACGAACTCCGTTAACACAGAAATGTCCGTGTGATGTCATTTGGCGAGCCATACGACGTGTAGGAGCAAAGCCCATACGGTAGACGATGTTGTCTAATCTTGATTCAAGTTGTGCTGAAAGCATTTCTGCTGGTTTAACACCGTGAGTTTTTGTAGCTACTTTTACGTAGTTAGAAAATTGCTTTTCTGAAACACCGTAAGAAAAACGAATACGTTGTTTTTCATACATTTGTTCAGCGTAACCTGAAAGTGGTTTTGGACGCTTGCCACCTTTTTTAACACCACGACGATTAACACTGTCCGCAAATTTTGCAGTTTGTGTTTTTTCGAAGATATGTGCGCCAAGACGGCGAGCGATTTTATATTTCTTTACTGGTTTCATACTATACTCTACGTGGCTTCTTAGGCTTAGGACCATTGTGTGGTACTGGTGTATTGTCTTTGATAGCTGTGACATCAATGTCAAAAGCTCCAAGTGAACGAATAACCGGCTCACGACCTGAACCTACGCCAACTATAACTACGTCAACTTCTTTGATACCCATGATTTTAGCCTTTTCGCCTAAAACTTCGCCAACTTTAGAAGCGGCAAAAGGAGTACCCTTTTTAGCACCCTTGAATCCAAGAGCTCCTGCTGATGACCAGAAAAGAGTGTTTCCTTCTTTGTCAGAGATTAGAGCTTTTGTATTATTAAATGTAGCATCGATATGAAGTGTACCGCTCACAACTTTCTTCTTGGGCACGCGGACAGAACCAGATGTACGGGGTACACCTTCGCTCTGTGATCCTTCATTTTTATTTTTGATCTTTAATTTTCCCATAGGAATTTTGTAACGACTGATAAAATTACTTTAAAGTAGAAATGGAACTGGTCCGCAAGACAATGTTAGGTCTTGCTTTCCTTTCGGCGACCACTTCCCATAGTAGCGCGGACGTTACCGCGAAGAGTACGAGAATTGGTTTTTGTTCGTTGTCCACGAACTGGGAGCTTTTTCGCATGACGAGTTCCGCGGTATGATTTAATGTCTTTAAGACGTTTAACATTTGCGGAGATCTCTCTCTTAAGAGTACCTTCGATCTTTAGAACTTCGATTTCGCGACGAATCGCGTTTTCTTCGTCCATTGTAAGACTTTCAGGCTTACGACCGGGGTCGATACTTAATTTTGCGAGCACACGTTTTGCTGTCGTGCGACCTACACCGAAAAGAACCGTGAGACCAATCTCAAGACGCTTTTCTGCTGGAACTGTTATACCTAGAATACGCATATTAGCCTTGCTTTTGCTTGAACTTTGGGTTCTTCTTGTTAATAATGTAAAGGCGCCCGCGACGACGAACGAATTTGTCTTCTGGGCTTCTTTTTTTAAGTGATGATTTGACTTTCATACTATAATTTACATTCTGCGGATAATTCTATTGCGTTTACCGCCATAAGAATCTTCCACCATTTCTACTTTGTCGCCAATGAGAACTTTGATACGATGCATGCGCATTTTTCCTGAAAGATAGGCAATTATTTCTTTCTCGTTGTCTAAGACAACGCGAAACATAGCATTGGGTAATGCTTCAATAACCGTTCCTTGGATGAGCGTTACATTCTCTTGGTTACTCATGGTATGACACTAAAAATAGAATAGCAAAAGATTGGCAAAAAGTCAAATTATAGCTTTTGACTCTTGGGTTTTTGCCGAATCCTGATTGCCAGGTATGAACCTAGTATAACAAATAATAATAAAATCCACCAATTGTTATCCCCGGAACCAGGATTCCCCACTGTTCCAGCTGCAGCCAAAGCTAAATTAGGGTCTATTTTAGGGTCTGTGGGTGCGTCTTGTTCTGGAATACTTTCAAAAGTCTCTATATTTTGAACATCTTCATTTACAATATCTACAGGCACACTGCTTTCTATAACTTGTTCTTGGTTTTGGGATGTTTCTGTTAATACAGGTGGCATATCAGACACTGTGGGAGCATTAACTATATTTGTTTCTATTTTTATATCGTTAGTATTTAGTGTTGAGTTACCCAGCATAAAAAATGGTACGGATCCGTTATTACTTGTTGAATTTTCTTGACTTGTATTTTCTGCTACGGGATTTGATTCTGGAGTTTGAATGATTGGTTCAGGATCTTTAATTACTGGTTCTTGAGCAACAGGAATTTCTGGAACAATTTCTGGCTCGGGAATTATTTCTGGAGTGGGTTCTGGTATCGGATCTACAACTGGAATTGGGTCAGGTTCTGGCGCAGGATCCGGAGTAGGTTCTGGAATTGGGTCTGGGTCCACTATTACTGGTGGAATTATTTCCGGAATAGAATAAGTAACATTTAAATTCATAAGATCATGGCTGGTTTTAATACTACTAGCCGTAGTTGCTCTATAAGCTAAAAAGCGAACCCGGAGTCCATTGACCAAGTTCGCTGTATTTACCGTATTAAAAATATTTATTGTTTCAGATGTCTCATTGGCTGTACCACTAGTTACGGGCAATTGCAACGGATAATCCACAAAACTAGACCCATTCCAAACTTCTAATTTTGCAGCCGTTAATTTAACAGATTCATAGTATTCATGAGTTAAATTTACTGATTCTATTACTGCGTCACTGGGTACACTGGGACTAAATACAAATTCTATATATTTAGACTCATCATAGTTCCCTATTGGCCAATTACCGTTGCTTTGAACCCGGTCATCATCACTGGACCCAAGCCGCAGGATTTCTGTTGGCAAGAAAGTATCATTAAGACCATCACTATTATCTAGACCTAAGCTAATAGTATAATTTGCAGCAATGCTAGCTTGTGCATTCATAAAACTAAAAACATTTATTATTAAAAATATAGTAGCAAATATAAGAGAACGAATATAAATATTCATACTATACAAATTATCCCATCACTATATTACTGAGTCAATAAAAAAGCCCGACTATATACACAGCAATATTAGAGCATTGAAAACATAACATTATAGTGGTATGTTTATACCATACCTGGCAAGCTTTTTTGTAAGGTCTATATTTGCCCTTGTAGTTAAATGGATATAACTGCGGACTTCTAAGCCGTTATTCGAGGTTCGATTCCTCGCGAGGGCACAAC
>CAYJCX010000036.1:0-4946 GCA_964368775.1 uncultured Candidatus Saccharibacteria bacterium
AGTGGCAGAAGCGTTTGATCCGTTAGTGCCAGTATCGTTTAGTGGGGTTGGGTTTGCATTAGGTCTTGGAGAAACAGTAAATGTAATTGTACCTGTAGCTGTTCCACTGTGTCCGTCAGAGATAGTGTAAGTGATAGCTGGAGATGTTCCAGAATATGTACTGCCTGGAATGAATGTGTATGCTCCAGTAGATGTGATAGCTAGAGTTCCAACAGATGAAATAGTTCTTGCAGTTGATGAAGCTGCGAAAGTTGTGCCAGAGATGATGAAGTTAGTAACTGATAGTGTATCTGCATCTGGGTCTGTATCGTTTGTTAATACGTTTCCTGTAGCTGTTGTGTTGTATGTTGTTGTCTTGGTGTCGTTTGTTGTAACTGGGTTTGAATTAACAGCAGTAATAGAGAGAGTTAATGTACCTGTAGCTGTACCGCCATTCCCATCACTAACTGTATATGTGATAACTGGGACAGAGCCAGAGAATGTAGAAGTTGGAATAAAGTTGTAAACGCCGGCAGATGTAATAGAAATAGTTCCAACAGATGAAATAGTTCTTGCAGTTGATGAAGCTGCGAAAGTTGTGCCAGAGATGATGAAGTTTGATACAGATAGTGTATCTAATTCTGTATCTGTATCGTTTGTTAATACATTACCTGTTGCAGGAGTGTTTTGAAGAGTAGCGTCAGCATCATTAGCTGGAGTCGGATTGTCGTTAACAGGAGTAACAGTTGCAATCAGTGTACCTGTAGCTGTGCCACCATTCCCGTCACTAACTGTATATGTAACTGTTTGAACAGTTCCATTATAGTTTGGTAAAGGTGCAAAAATGAAATTACCATTTGCATTTAGAACAAAGTCACCTTTGTTTGCTAAAGTAGTTGTTTCTGTAGCAGCATGAGAGACTGCGTCGATAGAGTAGGATGTGATTGTTAGAGTATCAGAATCAGCATCAGTATCATTAGCAAGCACAGATCCAGATACAGAAAAATCTTCAGCTCCTGTAAATGTATCATTAACAGTTACAGGGTTTGAGTTAGTAGGTGTACCTGTTGTACCGCCAGTTGTAGTTGTGGTAGAACCTCCACCGCCACCACCGCCTCCACCTCCTCCGGTAGTTGTGGTTGTAGATGATCCGCCGCCTCCTCCAGAAGTACTAGTTGATGTAGATGAAGAAGCGCCTCCTCCGCCGCCGCCAGATGTACTAGATGAAGAAGAACCACCACCTAAGTTAGAAGCTAAAGTTGTATATACAGGCTTTAGGTCTCCTTTTAGATCTGTAATACCAGAGACTTCATAAGTCTTGTTATCGATCTTCTTAACTACAGCTCCTCCTCCTGTATTAGCTGCAAGTTTGATAAGTGAGTTTAGTTTAGTTCTAGTTAATGGTCCTACGTTTCCATTAGCAGGGACAATAGCATATTTCTTTTGGAATTTGATAACTGCAGTTTTAGTTCCTGTACCGAATGAATTAGTTTCTTTTCCTTTTGATCCAGTGCCAGTAGCTGCGACTTGAGTTAAGGGATTAAGGTTAAGTACCTTTTGGAGCATTGTGACATCAGGAGATTTAGAACCTAATGCTAGATTCTTTTTAAATGTGAATGATGATGAAACAGGAGTTGTGTTAGTGGCAGTAGTTGTTGTTGTTTTAGATGTTACGTATGGTAGACATTTAGAGTTTAGGGCATTGTAAGTAGCTGCGCCAGTGATACCATCAGCAACTAGTTTGTTTGTCTTTTGGAATGATGTGACTGCAGTCTTTAGTGCAGCGTTGAAAGTTCCAGTAGATGGTACTCCTAGGACTTTAGAGAGAGTGGTGACGTCACTACCGCTGCTACCGAGTTTTAGTACACGGTTTAGACCAATAGAGGAGCAGGCGGTATTGGTGGCGGCGGATACGTTAATAGGCAGGATAGGCAGAATTAAAGCCACAATTAGAAGAAGGGAAAATCTTTTCATATTAATATATTATATATATATGAAGTTGTGTTTGCTAGCTATATTATTCCATAATACACATTATTAAATTGTCAAAATTTAGTTTTTAGCTTGAAAAGAATAATTCTTGGAAAGACGCTATGCCCAGCCCGGCAAAAAAGAACCAGCATAATACTTCTAGTGGTACGCCCATAAATAACTGACCGGAAAAATTACTAATCATATATGTATCCCCTGTGTAACTAGGTAATAAATGAGATAGACCCATGTAACCCAACATAGAAACCAAAAACAAAATAAACGCAGCTAAGAAAACAGCAGGTAATACTTTGATTCTCCACAGTAGCAAGAACAAAGGTGGAATAGACAAAGCAATAATACAGGACCAAAATGAGCTAACTTGGAATAAATAAAAAAGACCAAACAAACAAAAAAAGAAAGATATTAGTAATGGTATTTTATAAACATTTTGAAATGTTATAAAAGCAGTTTGGCCTCTTTTTTTAGATAAGATGGTATACACCCCTGACACAAAACCACCCAGACTAAATCCAAATAATATATCTTCTATTTTAATAAAAGAATCAAAGATAAAACTTGGGTGCCACAAGTCTACTAAATGCATTGGCTGAACAAGTAGACCCAAAAGCATTGTAATAATACTAATTCGAAAAATCTTTTTGCGATCCCCTTGTCCTTGGTTAAGTAGAAAAACAAATACCCAAAGAGCTAAAAAAATAAGAGAACCTACAAAATAATTATGCTGCATTAAAAACATGAGATTATTATAGCTTAATTATTTTAAATAATATTCTTAGTTTTAGTGAAATGGAAAAATTTAGTTTTACCATGACCGTAGAATATAAACAAAATTGCTGCAACATAAACAACTAAATCTTCTACTTCCCATTCACCAAACTGAGCAAGCATTGCAGTAACGGAAATACCGAAGAAAATAGCAATTAAAATAGTAGTTATTCTTGTGATATAACCCAAAATAAAGAGTATCCCAAAAATCATTTCAGCAAAACCAGTACTAAGGACAAAAAGATTGTTAGAAAACCAAGGAAAGATGGACTGCATAAAATTCCAGTGATGCACGTCCAGGAAGCTTAAACTAAGTTCAGGGTACAACAATTTCTCGGTAAAAGCCAAAACGATAAGTGAAATCCCTGTTCCTATACGTACTATTTCTACAGCATGTTTATTAAGTCGAAAAACCTTGGAACTTTCTTTCGAATTTATAACAAAAAAATAAATAGCCAAAGAAAATAGCAGCATATTTTCTAAGAAAGCAACAAAGCCTACAGCAGGTATTAACCCGATACAGAATATACCTAAAATTAAAGCAGCTATCTTAGGCTTAATATTAAATATAAACATTAACCCAATTAGTACTTGAATAAACCCTACTACTAAAGTCCAAGAACTAACAATTGGAACATCTGGAGTCAAAACAACATTCCACAGTAAACTAACTAATACCAAGAATAGTCCCAGTACAGTTTGAGATATACGATTTATAGATTTTTCATGTCTAAGACCAAAAGATAGTAAGCCCTTTGGTGAGCCCACAGCCCTGTCTATACGGCTAAAAATAAAAACTGTAACCAAGACAATAAGAGACCATGTTAGGACTTCTTTATTCCCCCAAGAATAAAAAGGACTAGCCCCGTGGCTTTTTTCTAAAATCTCCTGAGTATTAACAAACCATTTTACGTGTGCAGAAGTGAATGAAGGAATAAAAGTAAAAAGACCAAGAATATAATAAAAAGTTTTCATGCAAATATTATACCACCTTGCACACAAACTAAGGTAATCTTTTTATTTCAGGTAAAATAACTTTAAACTAAATCTGTTAACCTAGTTATCTAATAGATTAGTTATAGACTCTTTGTTTCTGAGATATTTTTCTTTCTGCCCAGAATAAGCATAAAAACTAATACTCTTTAAGCCAATAAAAATTTTATAACAGAGAATGCGTTCGTTAAAATTTTTAACTTCTATTCCCTTTTTCTGGGTATGCTGTAAATACAAATTTTGATAGTCGACATTCTTAGACCAAAAACTAAGCCACGCTACATCATATAGATAATCACCATACTTTGAACCAGCCCAATCGATAACCCCTGTAATATTCTTGCCGTCTGATAAAACATTATCAAAACCATAATCTCCGTGAATCAAAAATCTATCCTCTGGACACAACAGAGAAAGTTCTGTGAGTCGCGCATATGCTTTATCCCAAAAATCTTTTTCTAAAAATGTAGTTTCAAAAAGACCAGGTTCACCAGGATTATTTTTTACATGTTTATCAACGCTTAAAATACAATCTTTCCAACTTTGATTTTCCCCATTTCCTGCAGCATCCCATTTGCCATACCCTTTTGTGTCGCTAACATCTGCAGAGTGCACGCCATCAAGAACATCAAAAACAGCTGGTTGTAATGTATCAAGTTCTGTATTAGAAAATGATGTTAAAATTTTTCCTTCAGCTTTTTGTGATATACAAAAATGAAGATTATCGTCTATCTTTCCAATCTCATAGATTTCTGGAATAGGCACAGAAGTAGAAGAATAGTGCTGGGCAGCATAATCATCTTTTTTAAACCCCAAAGCTTCGTGTTTATTTACACGAATGATACGTGGTTCACCATTAACAATAAAACTAAAAGCTTGAGACCCTTCACCGCCAGAAATGGTAACAAGATCAGAAATAGGGTCTGGATAATGTGAGTCCAGAAACAGCTGAACAGTCCCTTGTTCTATCTTTGTCTTATGAGTTGAAACCGATTTTTCTTGATTATTTTGATTCTCAGGATTTTCCATATTCAGATTATAACACTATAATAAGTCATTGAAAAATAACCCTTTTGTGCTATAGTACCGGTATTGCCTGATCGTCTAATGGTAGGACAGCGGACTCTGAATCCGTTAATTGGGGTTCGAGTCCCTGTCAGGCAGCAAACTTGAGCTAGCACGAGATGCTTATAAATTGAGCTTTCGAATTAGCA
>CAYJCX010000037.1:0-1790 GCA_964368775.1 uncultured Candidatus Saccharibacteria bacterium
GCTTGAAGAATTTTCTTTTTTTCTCCACTAAAAAATAGCTCTATATTTTTTATAGTTTTTGCATATTTTATTTTAGCTTTGTTTAACACAACATCAGGCGCAAGCTGAATTTGTTTATAGAATTCATAGCGGTCTTTCTTCAAAGTCTTGGCGTCCAAGAATGGGAATATTTTACGAATTATTTTTAAAGCGCTGCGCAGCATGTCCCCACTGGGATATGGGCCGTAGATATTTTTATATTTCTTACCATTTAGTTCTTTGCCATTTTGAGACAAAATTCTACCTCGCACAGTTACAATACGTGGAAAATCGTCTTTTGTAATACAAACATAGTTATAACTTTTGTTATCTTTTTCTTTTGTATTATAGATGGGCTGATGCTTTTTTATTAAATTAGCTTCTAGAATTATGGCTTCCAAAACTGTATCTGTAATCTCATATTTTACAGTTTCGGCATCTTCTACCATTTTGGTTATTAATGGCCCGCGGGTATATGCCAAATCTTTAGAAAAATAGCTTTTAGTACGGTCTTTTAGGCTGGTGGCTTTACCAATATAAATAATCTCCCCTGCTTTATTCAGGAAAAAATACACCCCGGGACTAGCCGGAAGACCTAATTTAGCCAAACTTTGACTTTTCATAGAATAGTTATATCATGGGTTTAAATAAACCACCAACATTATGCTACCAAAAGAATTTAACCCACCGAAAAATCTCGATGAATTCTATGCAGGATTCAGTGAAGCAGAAAAACCTGAACAAAAAATGTTATTAGTGATGAGAGCTGCTGTGATAGATGAAAACAAAAAAGAAGGTAAATTTTTCCAAGACGCATTAGAAATACTGGAAAAACATTTGCTTGCTAATTCAGAAAAAATAAGTAATTTTGTTGTTAAACTACCTGAATTGCGCAGTAAGTACATGGAGAAGCTTGAAAAATACATTTACATATCAAGCTGGAATAGACTTCAAGCACTTATATTCAAACACAGCCCGCAAAGTTTACAGAAGTAAAGAACTACAAAGAAACACAAAAAGCGTTCCCGATACAGGAACGCTTTTTTTTATTATTTCTTTAATATTTTTTTAAGATATTTTCCAGTATAAGATTTTGGATTGTTAGCAACTTCTTCAGGTGTACCCTTGGCAACTATTTTACCGCCGCCAACACCACCTTCGGGGCCAATGTCTATAATGTAGTCAGCACATTTTACTATATCTAAATTGTGTTCAATTAGCATGACGCTGTGAGATCTTTCTACTAATTTGTTTAATACATCTATTAGTTTTGCTACGTCATCATAGTGTAGTCCTACTGTTGGTTCATCCAGTAGATACATTGTTTTTTCTAGACGTGGTTTAAACAATTCACTTGCAACCTTTACACGTTGAGCTTCACCACCAGACAGTGTTGTAGCGCTTTGACCCAGTTTAAGATAACCCAGTCCTACATCTATTAGTGTCTTTAGTCTGTCATAAACCGCAGGAATATCTTCAAAAAATACGATGCCTTCTTCTACTGTAGTTTCTAGCACATCATATATACTTTTCTTTTTATATTTTACAGACAAAGTTTCTTTATCAAAACGACGCCCATTACATACATCACATGTTACGTATACTGTTGGCAAGAAATGCATTTCTACTGCTATTTCTCCATTACCTTCACAAGCTTCACAGCGGCCACCTTTTACATTAAAAGAGAAACGGTTTGGCTTCCAGCCGCGCAGACGCGCTTCTTCACTGGATGCAAACAATTCACGAATAAAAGTCCATGCGCCAGTGTATGT
>CAYJCX010000037.1:1890-4902 GCA_964368775.1 uncultured Candidatus Saccharibacteria bacterium
TCTAGTCCAAACTGCACAGTACCAAGACCGTTACATTCAGGACATGCTCCATACGGAGAATTAAAAGAGAAAAGACGAGGTTCTATTTCTGGAAAAGAATATCCATCGTCAGGACAAGCAAATTTAGAAGATAACAAAAATTCGTTTTCTTCATTAAAAGATAAAGTTACCAAACCATCGGCTTCTATCAAAGCGCGCTCTATGGCTTCATACAGGCGTGTACGAGCATCTTCTGGATGGTCTTTGAATTCGTGTACGGCAACAGTATCCACCAATACATCTATGTCATGAGTATTAGTTTTAGAAAGTATTATTTTTTCACGAAGCTTCATTACTTTGCCATCAATGCGGACATATTCAAAACCACGACCCAGTAAATCGTAAAGCAGCTGATAGTATTCACCCTTGCGGCCACGTACAACAGGAGCAAAAATATTTAGCTCGGTCTCATTCCAAGACACGCCCATGATTTCTTTTTTGCCTTTTGCGTTTTTTTCGAATTCTTTTACGCGGTCTATTGCGAAATGTAGAATTTCGTCATTTGTTAGTTTCTTGATTCTACGGTCGCAAGTTGGACAATGAGGGTGCCCAATACGTGCATAAAGTACGCGCAGATAATCATAAATTTCTGTAATTGTTGCAACTGTCGAGCGTGGGTTGTTAGAACGGGACTTTTGGTCTATAGAAATTGCAGGAGAAAGACCAGAGATTTCGTCTACATCGGGCTTGGGCATTTGACCCAAGAATTGTCGAGCATAAGCACTGAGAGACTCAACGTACCTGCGCTGCCCTTCGGCAAAAATAGTATCAAAAGCCAGAGATGATTTCCCGGACCCAGAAACCCCAGTAATTACAGTCATTTTGCCACGAGGAATTTCCACATCAATGTTTTTAAGATTGTGTGTACGCGCCCCACGGACGATAATAGCTTCTTTATGGTCGATCTTCTTCTTTTGTGCCATCTGGGCGTCAGTATAGCAAAGAGTCTAGTTTAATCAAAGAGACACTATTGTAGTGGCATTTTGACCATTTGAGAGCCGTACACATAGGCCGCTACTTGGTACTGAGAGAAATAAATATTTAAAGTATCAGGTAAAATAGTAAATACAGAAAAATTATCAGTAGTTGGCTCGGTCCCTGGAATTAGCATAGAATCTATATTTTCTAAAGTAGATTTATAGTCAGCATCATTGTCAAAATCAGCTCTTTTTGTTTTAGCTAAAAATTGATCTTTTAAATTAGTACGTGAATAACTAGCTATTGTTTTTAAATAATCTTTATCATTTGGGAAAATTTGATCTAGCGTAATATCTTTAGCAGTCTTTACATCGTAGTTAAAAGAAATTAAAGATTCATAACCATGAGCACCACCGCTATACCCAGCAACCGTTATTAAGAAACTAATTTTATTTGAATTTACTTGTATATAATCAGTTTTAATTATAAAAGTCATATCACCTGCGTCAGGAAATTCATTTACCTTCTCCCCTGGCGCTCTTGTATCGTAGCGAGATTTCCAATTTTCTTTTGCGTTATTTTCAAACTCACTTTGAGCAATTATTACAGCATTGCGAATTTTATCGTTAAAGCTTGGATCTGCATTACGAAATTGTGGATACGTACCAGATACGCTGCCATATTTAGATTCGGTCTTTAGCGGGACTTCGTTAACAAAAGAAATATCAACAATTAAATTCTCTTGTTTTATATTTTCGTTTGCTGTACCTGTTTTATTATCTCTTAAAAAAGACTGCCCCAATTTATACAGAACAAAAGCCAGAACAATAAAAATTATTATAGATAGTATGCGATGTTGCTTCATATACTACTATTGTAGCATATTTATTTTGCCATGCGGTCCTGCAATATTATGATTTCATCACGCAAAATTGCGGCTGTTTCAAAATCTAATGCTTTTACAGCTTCTTTCATCGCGCTTTCTTTTTGCTTGGTTAGTTTCTTTAATAGCGTTGTTGGTAGATCAGATTTAGCTTTATTGCCCTTTTTCTCCATTCCAGCCTTTTTAAGCATTAAAGAAATTTCAGTATCTAGTTCTAAATTAGTCTCCAAAGATTTATCTTTAGTAAAGCTATCTGTAATATCTTTAATTTCTTTAGCAATAGTTGTTGGTGTAATGCCATGCTGTTTGTTATAAGCTACTTGTTTTTCTCTACGGCGGTTTGTCTCGGTAATTGCGCGCTCCATAGAACCAGTCATATTATCCGCATATAAAATTACGCGGCCATGTACGTTACGCGCTGCACGCCCAATAGTTTGAATAAGAGAAACTTCACTACGCAGGAATCCTTCTTTGTCGGCATCTAATATTCCAATCAATGATACTTCAGGCATATCAAGACCCTCACGAAGCAAGTTTACCCCCACCAAACAATCTATCTCTCCGCGTCGCAGTTTTGTAATGATTTGAATACGGTCCAGTGTATCTACATCACTGTGTACATATTCTGTTTTAAAGCCTTTATCTTTAAGATAAGTTGCCAGATCTTCAGCCATGCGTTTTGTCAGTGTGGTTGCCAGTACGCGGCGACCGGCTTTGATTTCTATCTCAGCTTGCTCGATAAAATCTTGAATTTGTCCTGGATAGTTTACAGGAGCCTGCACATTTAATATATCAGCAGATGGCGTTAATATTGGAGCTTTTTTAGCAGCAGACTTTCTAACTACTGGAACGCCGCCTGCAGCCATAACAGGTTTGATTTCAATGATTGGGTCGATAAGACCAGTAGGGCGAATTATTTGCTCTACAATATTTTCGCTATTTTCTTTTTCATAAAGACTTGGCGTTGCAGAAACATAAATAGTTGCTGGAGTTATTTTCTCAAACTCTTCGTACCTTAGTGGTCTATTATCTTTTGCAGATGGCAAACGAAATCCAAAGTCCACAAGATTTTGTTTGCGAGCTTGGTCACCGTTATACATTGCGCGGATTTGAGGAACGGTTTGATGGGATTCATCGATAAATAAAGAAAAGTCAGGAGTGCCGTCTGGGTT
>CAYJCX010000038.1:0-2389 GCA_964368775.1 uncultured Candidatus Saccharibacteria bacterium
GCAATTATATTGCTCTTTTTCTATTACCTAGCGCGTAGCGTATTGTCTCGTCGTCTGATTCAGATAGTCGTGAACCCAGTGACATTCCGCGGCCAAGAGATGTAATAGTTGGTTTCTTATCTTCTTTCAAATTCTCTAAGAAATCGAGCGTCATAGATTCCATAATTTCACCTTCGGGTGAAATAGGGAAAGCTAATATAATTTCTTCGAGACCTTTGTTTACCCAGTAGTTAATTGTATTTGGGATATAACTTTTTTCTAAAACATTTATATTTTCTGCTAATTCTATTTTAATTGGGAAAGGAACTATCGCCATCATGCCGCGATAATTTTCCATATTGTATAATGAATCATAATCTTCCTGACTAGCTACCAATGCTAATATTTTTGGTTCTCTATTTTCTTTACTACATACATCACATATTGGTCCGTCGCCAATACTTGTCGCGCCGCACAACTGGCAAGAGAAGGTGTGACCTTTTAGACTGGCCAATACGTTAATTAGTTCATTACCCAGTATTCCATTTTGGCGTGTAAAAGCATATGCAAAACGCCGCGCTTGGCGCGGGCCAACACCAGGCAATTTACCAAGTATCTTTATTAAGTTTTCTAAGTTTACATTACCCATCCCGTTAGAAGCAGATCGCGATCAAATCACGTTTCTGTTTAGTTATTTTTATAATTTTATTTAAACTTAATTTCATATTCTCATTATATCAGTTATTGCGATCGCGGCTTCTAACGGGACCATGTCCACTTAAAATCCTTCTAGTCCGGTACGTCTTGGGTTAGCAGAACCTTCTTGTTGACCTGTTTTATCTATCGGCAGGAAAGACGTAGTCTTGTCATCAAAGAATAGCTCTATGCGCCCTGTAGGACCGTTACGGTGCTTTTCTATCAAGATTTCGGCTATATTTGTACGCTCTGATTCATCTTTACCTTTGTCTTCACGGTGAATAAAGATAACTACGTCGGCGTCTTGTTCAATAGATCCAGAGTCACGCAGGTCGGACAGTCTTGGTTTACCGCCACGTTGTTCCACCGCACGAGAAAGCTGTGACAGTGCTAAAACTGGTACGTCCAATTCTTTTGCTAATTGTTTTAGTGATCTAGAAATTTCTGTAACTTGGTTTACCATGTTGTCATGGTTTTTTGCAGTAATAATTAGCTGCAGGTAGTCCACCACAATTAATGCTAAACCATGTTCGGCTTTTAGTTTGCGCGCCACGGACCGCATGCGAGAAATTGTATTACCAGCAAAGTCATCGATAAACAGTGGGGCTTTTGCCATGCGAGACAATGCTTCTTGCAATACTGTAAAATCATTTTCATTACTTAGTTTACCTGTACGCAAATGCCAAGAAGAAATGCGGGCTTCAGCAGCTAGCATACGGTCCACTAATTGTTGAGATGACATTTCCAGTGAGAATACTCCTACTGGTTGGTTGCCACGTACAGCCACATGGCGGGCAATGTCCATAGCTAATGTTGTTTTACCAACAGAAGGACGCGCCGCAAGAATTATCAAGTCAGATTTTTGGAACCCAGCTAATAGATTATCTAAATCTTTGTAACCAGTTGGGACGCCGCGCAGTTCATGGTCACTGTCGGCCATTTTTTCAAATCTTGTCCAAGCTTCATCCATCATGTCGCTCATAGGAATAAATTTTTGCGCACCAGGACGTGATGTAACTTCAAATACTCTTTTTTCTGCAGCGTCTAAAACTTCGGTAACATCTTCGGGTTCGCTGTAGCCCAATTCGCCAATGTCGCTACCAGCTTCGATAAGATAGCGTAACATGGCTTTTTTATAAATTGTTTCTGCATAGAAATTAGCATGGGTAGCGCTGGGTACGCCTTCGGTTAGAGAACTAACGTACATTGGCCCGCCAACACTGTCTAGCTGGCCCATTTCTGTTAGTTTGTTAGAGACAGTTAGTATATCAATAGGTTCACCATTTTTATTTAAAGAAAGCATCGCATCAAAAATAATGCCATGTTTGTGAGCGTAGAATAAATCAGGGGTTAGAGAATTAGTTGCTTCATGTAATGCTTCGGCGCGTAGCATAATGGACCCCAATACTGCACGTTCTGCATCAAGACTTTGTGGGGGAATACGGTTACCAGCACCATCTTTTCGGGGTTCTTTCCATTCTTTCTTTTTGTAGTTTTGGTCTCTTCTGTCTGCCATAGTTTCTATACTAACATACCCAAAAACATGTGTCTTTTAGACCTGTTTATATACGGGGGATTGCTGGGGAAAGCTTTTTATTGTACTATTGAGCTATGACAAAAAAGATTTTACTTTCAGGGATACAATCCACAGGAGCACTACACATTGGTAACTATTTTGGTGCTATGAAGCAGTTCGTAGAAATGCAGGATAATT
>CAYJCX010000038.1:2489-4688 GCA_964368775.1 uncultured Candidatus Saccharibacteria bacterium
CACATTGGTAACTATTTTGGTGCTATGAAGCAGTTCGTAGAAATGCAGGATAATTATGACTGCCGTATATTCGTAGCTAATTTCCATAGTGTTACTACAGTCCAAGACAAAGCAATGCTTGAAAAACTAACCCGCGACGTAGTAATAGACTATTTAGCAATAGGTCTGGACCCAGAAAAGGTAACTATCTTTTTGCAGTCTGCTACTCCGCAGGTTACAGAATTAATGTGGTATTTCAACTGTCTTACTACTGTACCGTATCTAATGCGCGCACATTCTTATAAAGACAAAGTAGCTAATGGTAAAGAACCATCTGCTGGACTATTCACATACCCAATGCTAATGGCAGCGGATATTTTGATTCACGATGCAGATGTTGTACCAGTAGGTCAAGACCAAAAACAGCACGTAGAATTTGCACGTGATGTTGCTATTAAATTTAATAATGCATATGGCGAAACATTTAAATTGCCAGAACCAATGATACTATCTGACGTTGCCGTAGTGCCAGGATTAGACGGACAAAAAATGTCTAAAAGTTACGGTAATACTATTCCATTGTTTGCAGAAGATAGTGAAATAGAAAAGCTGTGTATGTCTGTAGTTACAGATTCATTGGCTCCTGCAGACCCTAAAGACCCAGAGACTTCTAACCTATTTAAATTGCACTCACTATTCTTAAACCAAGAAGAAAAAGCAGAATTAGCGGAAAAGTATCGCGCCGGAGGCTTGGGTTATAAAGATGCAAAAATGATGCTAGCAGAAAGTGTAAAGCAATTTATTGCTCCAATGCGTGAACGTAGAAATAAAATTGCGGCAGATACAGAATACGTAGACAGCGTACTAAAAGCTGGAGCTGAAAAAGCTAACAAAATTACTACAGCAAAATTAGCCGAAGTTCGTAATCGTGTAGGAATATTGTAATATGGCTAAAGAAACAGAGAACTACAAAAAAGAATTAAATACTATTTTAAAAAAGTGTGCAGCATCTGGCACATTGCTACATGATTTTCTTGTAGATATTTTAACCACAGGCGAATACGAGGAAATAGCTCGTCGTTGGCAAATTATAAAAATGCTCGAAGCTGGAACACCGCAGCGTGAAATCGCCGAGACATTGGGCGTAGGCGTTGCTACTGTAACCCGCGGCGCAAAAGAGCTTGCGGATAAAAAAGGCGGCTTCCGAAAAGTTATAACAAAGTTTGGAAAGTAATATGAAAATACCTATCGTCGATGAATCCGATAATGTAATCGAGTACAAAGACAGGTCTGATGTTTTAGATAGTGATTTATATCGAGTGGCATATCTTTGGGTTACAGACGAAGAGGGCAATATTTTACTTGCACAACGTGCTTTTACAAAAGCTCATCACCCTGGCTGTTGGGGCCCAGCAGTAGCAGGAACCGTAGAAGAAGGTGAGACTTACGAGCAAAATATAGTTAAAGAGTCAGAGGAAGAGTTAGGTCTTGTTAATATAAAACCAGATCTTGGAATAAAAAAATTAGTAAGAAGTAAATGGAGCTATTTTTCCCAAGAATTTTTATTAAAACTACCAGTTGGTTTTAATGATTTTAAATTAGATGCAACGGAGGTTATAAATGCTAGATGGTTTTCAAAAGATGAACTAAGAATTGAATTAGAAAAAAATCCAGATATTTTTTTAAAAACGATACAAGAGCATTTAAAAGATAATGAGTAGTTATGGAAAAAGTTGATATATACGCAAAAATAATTTGGGACTATATGCACATGGGTCAAACCTTGCCAAAGGCAGATTTGATATTATGTCTGGGTAGTAGAGATATGTCTCCAGCAGAAAGAGCCTGCGATTTATATTTAGAAGGTTATGCACCGATTATATTATTTTCTGGGGATTGCGGTGCGTCTAAAATTCTTGAAAAATCAGAGGCTGATATGTACAAAGATATTGCTATGAAGCGGGGTATCTCATCAGATGTTGTTTATACTGAAAATAAGTCTCGTAATACAGGAGAAAATATTCAATTTTCAAAAAAGATTATAGAAGAGAACAATATTAAGTGCGATAAAATTATTTTAGTTCAGAAACCTTATATGGAAAGACGCACCTATGCGACTTTTAAGAAAAATTGGCCTGAACCAGAAATTTTTGTGACATCACCTCAAATTTCTTACGAGGAATATACTGAAAATAGTTTACATGACGATAAAGCTGGAAT
>CAYJCX010000039.1:0-1146 GCA_964368775.1 uncultured Candidatus Saccharibacteria bacterium
ACACAACTATTCTGCTATCGCTTCTTTTAAATCGCTTATTGCAAAAGATGGAGTCTCTGCATTGTAAACTGCACTACCAGCAACCAGTCTTGTTACGCCGGCATCTACTAGTGATTTTATGGTATCCAAATTTACTCCGCCGTCTACGGAAATTGGATAGTCTGGTAAATTAGTCTTTACCCATTCTATTCTTTCAAATACAGTTTTATCAAAATTCGCGCCTTGGACACCAACATGGTCTATCCCCATACACTGTACAAATTTAATCTCATCTTTTATATCTAAAATGTCTTGTGTATTTGTACCATTTTCATATGCTATGCCTATTTCTATTTCGTATTTATAATACATATCCAAATCAGTAATAAACTTTTTAAGTTCATTTATTTTTGCAGGACCTGTAGGAAAATGAAAAATAATTCTCTTAGGGCCAATTAACACCAAATCGCTAAAATATTTTGGTACATCATTGATCATTAAATCCAGCTCGTATTCCATGGCTTCCCAGTGCGGCATGCCGTAGACTTCGCCTAATATATCTTTCCAGCTGTAACCCTCTAAATCATTCATAGGCCAAGTTTTGCCGTTTGTAAATTTACCGTCCATTAAATCCAGCTGAACCATACGGGCCGCTGTTAAAACTTGTTCTACTTTTTTTTCTAAATCCCTAAAAGATTGAGGCATTATTGCCGGTATTATTTCTGTCATATATTTAGTAACTTAGTAGGCGGCGCATATGACGCTCTTCGTGAGAAAATTCTGTATCTAAGAAAGTTTTTACTGCAGCTAATGCTTCTTCGTTTGTAATATACCTAGCAGCAAGAGAAATTATATTTGCGTTATTATGTTCCCGGAAAAGTTTAACTACATCTGTTGACCCTCCGTAATAGACTCCAGCATAAATACCATGCACACGGTTAGCACACATTGCTTCACCTTGGCCGGATCCGCCCAGTACAATTCCCATACTCATATCGTCTTGTGATACAGCTAATGCGCAAGCTGTAACAAATTCTGGGTAGTCATCTAGATTGTCTAATGTCTTTGCGCCATGGTCTACAACAGTATGTCCCAATGAGCCTAATTCGGTCTTTAGGAATTCTTTCATTTCGTAGCCTGCGTGGTCTGTAGCGATGTGTATCTTCA
>CAYJCX010000039.1:1246-4424 GCA_964368775.1 uncultured Candidatus Saccharibacteria bacterium
AGGGCCTGGCGTTGCCTTGGACGGCAAGATTCGTCCCCTGGACGGCAATTATTTATAACAGCCATGACGTGGCGACGCATATTTACCCAGCGTTTTATTTGTCTTTCGTCTTCTTCCGGAATTCTTCTGCCCATATAGTAGCGGCAATACCACTGAAACCAGCCGCGGGGGTCATCTTTGTAAATCCAACCATTCTTAAGCCATTCTTTTAAACCAAGTGATGCATTAACACCAAAGTAATTTATTTTTTTATCTTTTTTACTAGTAGCAAATTTGGCATCAGTAAACCAGTCTTTTGGAAACTCACCCAAGCAGTCGCGCATATATACACCGCCAAACACACCCATGGACAGCATTTGCTTGGGCGTTAGCATTGGTTTAAATTCTTTTGCAAAATTTTTACCCGCAGGCTCTACTAATTCATAACTGTAACCGCGCTGCATTTTGTCATTAATGGTAATTTTTTTCATAGATGTCTTTTACAAGTTTTTCTAAATTTGTATCTTTAAATTTAAAGCCAGTTTTAATTAATTTATTACTGTCCAGTTCTACACCTTCGGTCAATGCATCTACAAAAGACAAATACAACAAGTATCCGAATATTTTTGGAATACGCCAAACTAATTTTGTGCCTACATTCTTAGCAATTAAATGCATAAAATCTTTCTGAGTAGAATGTAGTACTGCTGTATTATAAGCTCCATGCATTGCAGTATTTTCAACGGCATGAATATACATACCAACTAAATCGTTTGCTGACACAAAAGGCATCATTTGGTTACCATTACCAAAATATCCGCCAATTCTTTTTTTAAACAAAGGTATAAGAGTACCTAGCAGCCCGCCCTGACCCAAGACATATGCTGTACGCAAAACCACAACACGCAAACCATGCTCTTCTAAACCCATAGCCATATTTTCCCAGTCGCGGCAAAGATGAGACAAAAATCCATTTCCAACAGGAGAATCTTCATTTACTATTTCGTTTGCGGTATTACCATAATATCCAATAGCCGAAGCGCTAACAAACACTTCTGGTTTATGAGTAGACAGTGTTATTGCATTAGCTAATGCATTCGTAGTTTTTAATCTTGAATCTACAATTAAATCTTTGTATGTGTCCGTAAATCTACCAAAAATAGGAGCCCCAGCCAAATTGATAACGGCATAACTACCATTAATAATATCCGGATTTATTTCTTCGTTTACTAAATCAATCTCGATTGATTTTAAGTTTTGGTCTTTAATGCGAGAAGGTTTTTTATCCAAGCAAACAACACTATAGCCTTTGTCTAATAATTCCCTGCTAAGCATAGTCCCAATAAATCCAGCTCCGCCAGTAATTACTATTTTTTTCATATTATTTTATAACTTCAAAATTAGTGACTACAACACTGCCCATATTGTATGTATAGTCGAATTTAGCGCTGGACTGAATATGGCCATCTTCATACACTACTGTTCCACCTTTTGTGTTAGGGTCAATAGCTGTAGAAACTACATACCAAGAACCTCCTAATACTGGTGAATCTGTAGCAATATTTTTTATATTATCTCTTAAATAGTTAGAAACTACTTCTGACTCATTAGTGTCTTTTTGTGTATATTCTGGAACTTTAGGTATTTGATTTTCTGGAGTTTCTTTTTGGTTACTTTTAAAATAAAAAATAGCAAAGACCATAAATACAAATAGTACCAGTGTTAACAAGTCTTTTTTAGTCATAAATACATTATAGCAAAATCCCCAAATAAATGGGGATTTTGCTAATAGAAATACTATTTTTTGCCTTTGTAATTTGCTTTTTTCTCTGCAAGCATTGCGTGCTTTGTAGCAAGACGTTTTACTGTCTTACGAGAACGACTAGTTTTGTTTTTTGTATTTGTTGCTTCTCTTTTTGCCATATAAAAATATAATAGCACTATTTAGACTAAAAGTACAGTTTACTGTATGGTAAAATTTATCTTGATTTCGTCTCCAACATAAACATCTTCTTTTTTACGAATCATCTTATTTACACACAATATGTAACCTGATTTTTTATGAGGGAAAAGTGATGTATTCCAGCTAGTCTTACCAATTTTAGCTTCTATCTTTACAAAGCCTTTTGTATATACAGCTCTAATACTGTCAGATAATTTCTTATCTAGGGTAATAAAATGCCAGCCACCATCCCCTGGCCAGCGCCAAACCTTGGCTTTGATAATATAGTTCTTCTTTAGTGCCATATAACCATTATAACATTACAAAAACCACCCCGCATGCGGGGTGGTTTTTGTTTGTATTACGAGCTTACGCGCGTTCTACGTTTATAGCAGATAGTCCTTTTTCGTTTTCTGTTACTTCAAAAGTGACTTCATCACCTTCTTGTAATTCTTCGTAAGTAACACCAACTAGTCCCTTTGAATGAAAGAATAGATCTTTTGTTTCGCCTTCGCGAGCAATAAATCCAAATCCTTTATCTGTAAGAGTCTTGATTGTTCCCTTCATATAATTTCTTTAATTAGCACTTTTCGTCAGGAGCTTCGACTTCACCTTGTATCCTTTATACAAGAGAACTATACCACAATTAGATTAAATTAGCCAATAGATAGGGTAATCTAATTACAAACGTGCATTTTCTATAATAGCATTAGCTAATCCATCCGGGTCAAACATCTGTCTTTCCGCTAAACATTCACTTTGTTTTGGTTCATCATAATTCATACACTGAGGAAACCGCAGTACAAAATTAATACTAGCAATTTTACCATTTATCAAAGTCTTGTATTGATATGTGGTATAAGTACTGCCTGCAGCACCTTCGCTGGAAGCCGTAATACAATATGTTTTACCGGCAATGACTTTTTTTATAGTTCTGCCTCCTACTAGAACCTCTTCTCCTGATTCCGCACATTCAAACTTACCTTTTACTGCACTAACTTGTGGTGGCCAAACAGTATCGGCTGTAGAGATATAAATAGTCCCCAGTTTGGTATCCTGAGCTATATATGAGTCTGGGTTTAAATTTATATTAATAGTCGAATCTACATTTTTATTGTTTAAATAAAACCAAATAGAAACAATAATTAAAGAAATTATGGCTATTATAATAAAGACTTTCTTTGGGTGTGCATTATGTAGCATATAATCTATTATACCACCTTTGGGTAAATAAAAAGCCCGTGGATATTTTCCACG
>CAYJCX010000040.1:0-3431 GCA_964368775.1 uncultured Candidatus Saccharibacteria bacterium
TATGGAACTATTTAAGCTCGCATCATTCGTTGTATTTAACTTACTTGTACTAGTCTTTGCACCCATACTTGGTGTAGCCTTACTTGTACTATTTTTTATAGGTAAGTCTAAGGATTTTAACTGATTTACAATTATATCATCAGATTTAGAAGTAAGTGCCTTGTTTATTATATCAAGGTTTTTTGCTAATTGTTCTTCTAGGTCTAATGCGTTTAATACTTTATATCCAGCACCTCGTGGTAATAATCCTGCTACTGCACCTCGTATTGTTCCACCAGTTAATATATCGGCATATTTAGTTATGTAGTGTCCTGCTTTTTCCAATAGACCTCTTTCGTTTATTCGTTGTCTTAATTTATTAACAGCTTCCATATTCCTTTTTACAAGATTTTCTGTGTTGTACACTGAGCTTAATAGTTCGTCTGCTTTTTTAGCTTCTTCACCACCTATTCCTCGTCTTGCTACATCTTTAAGTCCTTTTCGTGTGTTTTCGAATCTTTGAGCATTAACACTTGTGAGTGGGTCTCCTAGTTTACTAAATGCTTTTTGTCCAAATTCTGAATTATAAACTCGAGATATATCATTAACTTCTTTTAGAGTATATGAACCCTTAGCTGCTAATTCTTCTAGGTTTGCTAATTGTTTAACATCACCAGTAGTAGAATATAATTCTCTCAAATCTTTTAATGCACTATCAACATAGTTTGTAGATACTTTTTTTCCAGAGTTTGTAGCGACAGTTGTTGATAGATTATCCAAAGAATATTGTGTAGTGTCTTTTGCAAGTTCATTATCTACTACTGATAGTAGTTCAGGTTTTTTCTCTTTGAATTTACCTAGTAAGTCTTTATAGGTTTTAACACCTGTTGTATCTACTGCACCTATTGCTTGTACTGCTTGTTTAACATCACCAGTTTTTCCTTGAATAATTTGTCCTGTCGCTTGTTCTAGTGTTACTTTTGGTTGTGACTTCGTAATCAAATCATCTGCTAATGTTTTACTGTCGATAATAAGATTATCTACTGCACCTACTAATTTATTTGCTCCTGTTTCTGCTATTTGAAATCCTTTTTTTGCTACATTCTTTGCTAGACCTGCTGTTTCTCCAATACCTGTTACATCAAGTCCTAATTGTACAAAACCTAACGCTGAATCAATATCTTGTGCTAATGCTGGATTAGTAGTTTTTAGTTTCTCATATCCACTCATTAAATCTTTTACAGTTAATGCCGCGTCTGGTGTAAATCCTAATGCTGTGTTAATTCCAAAAGCTAATGTAGGATTTGTTTTTTTGATTTCGTCATAACGATTGGTTAAATCAGCTATACCTTTCATACCTTGTGATAGTCCTTGCTTAACAAGATTTTCTCCTGATTGTGGAAGTAATACCTTAACTTGACCAGTAAATACATCTCCAATAACTCCACTTGCTGTTTTAGCACCTACACCTAATTGTTGTAGTTTAGTTCGTAACCCACCTTGTGTACCAGCATCTTGTCGTGCTTGTATCTCTGCATATTGATCTACCCCTTTATTAACAGTGTTTACTATTGCTTTACCAGTCTGAGTTATATCTGCACCTGTATCTGTTTGTGATTGTACTGGTGCTTGTTTAGATTTAACGAACGCCAAAATCTGGTCGTCTGGTACGCCTTGTTGTCGTGATTTAATTATAAAGTTTTTGATTTTTTCATTATCCATATAATTATTGATTCCAGTTAGCTTCTAATATAGAATTATTAGCTGGTGTTACATTTCCAGTAGTAGTTACACTAATCATAGCGTCTAATTGATCGCTTGGTGATTCTGCAAACCAGTCTATTGTTGTAGGATTATATTTTATACCTTTTGAACTTAGCTCTGCTTTTGCTTGAGATTGCATATAAGTAGTTAGATTATTTAACTTTGTTCTGATAGCAAAATCTGTGTCATTCTTCTGTGGTACCATAGCATTAACAAATGCTCTTTGGTCGTCTCCTACATTGGCTCCTGTCATCCATTTTTGTACAGCACCCTCTATTGCACCTAAATCTGCTCTAGTATTTATGAATTCTTCTCTATTTGAACCAGTTCGCATATTTTTTCGTCCTCGTACCGTAGCTGCACCAACAAATTTTCCTTCTGGATTTTCAGTAGCTAATTTCTGTATTCCATTTAAAACTGCCATTGAAGCACTGGCTGTTGGTACATCTTTTTTAGTTATTGCGATTGTATTTGTAAGTTCACCTGCAATATCGGTTTTTCCATTTGGAAGTTTTGGTGTTAGAGCTGCTACTGCATCTGCTGTTCCTAGTTTGTTAATTAGTTGGTCATAAGACATTCCTTTCATATCTGATGTATAAACACCTTTATCAATAGCTTTTTCAATTAGACTAGCTTTTCTATCTGCTGCTTTCTGTGCTGCTTGATATGCTCGTTCTTCTTTCTTTTGAACATAGTCATACTGTCGCATTTCTGTTTTATCTAAGATTTTATCGAATCTGTCTCGGTTGTCTTTGTAGTAGTCTACTTTTAACTTCATTGGTTCAAGTTCTAGTGCAATTTGTTTTTGCATAAGTTCTTTTGCGTTTGAAAGTAGTCCTGCTTTTAAGTTGTAATCAATAGCAATATCTGCTTTTTGCGATGCCTCTTTTCGTTCAATTTCACCAATAGTAGCCGCTTTCTGTTCACGAGATATTGAGCCATCTACTTGTGCTGCTTCTTTTTGTCTTCGGTAAGCTAGTTCTACTGAGTCATAGTTAGCCTTAGCCTTTAATGCGTCTGCTGATAGTTGTTGAATACCATATTGTTGTTCAAGTTCTCCTGGTCGGTTTTGCATTTGATTAATCAATCCTAATACTTGTGATTGATAGTCTTGTTGTCCTTGTTGTGCGTTCTGATTAGCAACATTATTTGCAGATGTAAGTTGTGAACCAAAGTTCTGTGTTCCTTGTAGTGCAGGCATAGCCAAATAACCTGCTGCTGATCCAGACAATCCGCTAGCCCCTGTTCCAGTTGGAATACCTGGTAGAGTTTGAGTGGGAACAGAACCGAGACCTACACCTGCTGGGATAACTGGTGGTTGATTGCCAATACCAGTAGTCGAATTATTCAACACCAAATTACCCGTCTGTAGGTTATATTGGTTAGGATTATTGGGATTTTGTGTATTTGTAGGTTGCATATTATTTAGCGTTTTGTTCTGTACCATTTACGACTATGATTTCTTCTAGCTCGTTCTTACCTGTGAACTCCATAATAATTTTAAACTGAATCTTTGTATCTTTATTATACTGTGGAAGTGGTAGATTAGCAAACTGTTTTGTATTCTGAATCTCAGATAATCTTTTCCATTTCTGTAATTTAACATAAAGACTTCCTGTTGCTCCTACTACTGCTTCATCTACTGTTACAGTGTATGTTCCTGATGCAAAAGATATTGCTGTAATGTT
>CAYJCX010000041.1:0-2154 GCA_964368775.1 uncultured Candidatus Saccharibacteria bacterium
TTATTTTTTATTAAGGTTACGTTCTTCTTGTAATATTCCGAAATAACTTTTACAGAATAACTCTGATTTTTTCTTTTGATCATCACGCGGATGAAACTTAGGAAACTTCTTTTTTCTATCTCTTACTTCACTCTTAGATAGTTTAATTAATAAGTCTTTCATACTAAATCACTTAATTTAACTCCAGCTTTAATCATTTGGTCCATAGAAAACGTATAGATAGTTTTTAATGTAGCTATCTTATAGCTAGTAACGTGAAACATCACCTTATTTCCAAACATAGTTCTTATTGTTTTAAAATTAGAGTATCCTTCGCTTTTAACAGGAACTACAGAAAATCTATTAATTATCACTATTCCATTTTTAAATACGTGGACTATCATTTTAGTAGTATTACCATTCATGTCTTTGTTTTCAAAAGAAAACTCGCTTATTAATTTATTGTTTTTAATTTCCATATTCGGCGGATGTTTTAAATTGTTTCATAAGTAGCTTATACTATGTTTATTTAAATAAGGTTACACTTCATCAAAAATTCTTTTAAACCATATACTCATCTCAAATCCAAATATAGAGAACTTGTAGCAGAAGTCACATGGTCCGGACCACCATTCCATAATTCCAAATTTAAGTCCACTATTACTTCTGTGCGGTTCTTTCCATTTATTCTCAAAAAATACTCTGTCGTATTTGATTACATAATTCTTCTTTCTCATGGTTTACTATCCTTTAAAATCTGCTACTGATTGTGAAAATTTATATTGATTATCTCCTCTAGCAACCTGATCATTAAATCTAGTTAATTCAAGAATATTTAAAAACTCTTCAAAAGTCTTAGGACTTCCTTTGTATAAAGCAATATCATAACCTTCATCTCCAGTATAAGCTCCTGAGTAACCGGTTGATACTTCTATTCTATTTGAAGCGTAATTACTAGGGAATTTTACTTCGGCCCAATCGTTACCATACCACTCTCCTTTACAAAACTTATACATGAAACATAATCCTCTTGATGATTGTTGTTCTACGAGTCCTTTAGATAATAAATACTCTTTAACTTGTTTTTTAAATTCTGACATAATATGTTTTTTAAGGTTATACTAATATTAGTAATTAAAGGTTACAATTTTTGTTATTAATTATTAAGTTTATAAGTTATAACCTTTACTGCTAGGAAAGATTCGAGCTTGTAAGCTAGGTAAAGGTAGGTGTTTGACGACCTACTTCTACTCATCTGCTGTGGTTGAGTTCTCGCCCATCGCTTTTGGCTGATTAGCGGAAAGTGTTTTACATCCACTCTAATCATTTAAAAAGTTTTATTATTTATACTCGGGGCAACCTACTATTAGCCACCTACCTTTCGACATAAACTAATCGCACCCCGATTGTATCTCTATTTCACTATACGAAGCTATATTTAAAGGTTTAATAGCACACAACCACTTATGTAGTCTATGCTTATCTATCATCCTTAATATGATCTTTAATTATGTTTACCATTATTGGGATAAACTCTACCGGATATAATTTTGTTTTTTTCTTTGATTTAGATTTACCGAAAATCTTTTTTTGATTTATAAGTACAGGAGTTTGACCTCCAAGTTTTTTATAAAAACGGTATATTTTTTCACAAAGTGATTTCCACTCTTCGGGAGTCATATTTAATTCTAATGAAATTGAACGATAAACTCTTAAAACAGTAACTCTGTCTTCTAAAGGATTTTTAAGTTGATTCAGTTGTATCATAAGTGTATAAAATGCAGAAAACCCTACCGTTTTAATTTGATAGAGTTTCAGGTAAAGGTTTTCTGTTGTTTTATTAACTTTAAAAACTTATTTTATTATTATCGAAACTCTATCAAAATTACAATAATATCTTTTGTTGCGCTGATGGGACTCGAACCCACGACCTTTGGATTATGAGTCCAACGAGGTACCAGCTCCTCCACATCGCATTGCAAATATAAACATAATTTTATATATCCTCAAAATAAATATTCATTTTTGTTTCAAACTTGCAACAAAAAGTAGTATTTTTAACAAAACTTTCAATTAAGAGTGTTATCTTATTGTAATTTCCTTTCATTTTGTTGCTATCAGAACCTTGCTAAACGCAGGGTTTTGTGTTTTTATTAAGTTTTATGTAACCTTTTT
>CAYJCX010000041.1:2254-3414 GCA_964368775.1 uncultured Candidatus Saccharibacteria bacterium
ACGTTAAACAGTATAAATCAAAACAAAAACGCCATGAAAGAAACATTAGCAGAATTAAAAAAGTTAGCTCAAGACTCTATAGAGTTTGCTAAAAGTATCAAACAACCAAGCGGACACACTTCATTGTGTAACTTGATAAATGTCTATATGAATGGATCAGACTATTCAGTTACGTTTACACCAAATGGTTCAATTTCTTATATTGAATTTACTTTATACTCAGATAGAGTAAGTATGCCTACAAGAACATCAGAAGTTGATTTACAGGAGGCTTTAGTTAGATGTAGAACTTCTTTATTAGAATTTAAAGCAAGTGACCTTACCTGGACAATAAAGGAGAATACTCAATTAGCTTCTGATAGAATTGAAAAGCTTAGAAAAGAATTAGAATTATTAGAAAGTACTAACCAATAAAACATAAACCATGATCACAGAACAAGAAGTAGTAAGTAGTCAATTCAATAAAGTAAAGTACAACTCAGAAGAGAAGACTTTAATAATAACTTTCAATAATGGCAAGAGATATGAATATCTAAATGTTCCTCAGCTTGTGTTTGAATGTTTAATGTCGGCTGATTCACTTGGAAAATTTTTCATAGCTAATATTAAAAACACTTTTAGTTACCGTCCATTGTAATTAAAATTATTTGAGTAAATTTGGGCATCGTTCTTTATAGTTTTTTAAAGTTTAACTATCAGCAGACCTCGTAAAACTACTTAATCGGTGCGTTTTTTAAGACAACGAGTAATCTGCTGATAAACGTGGAAGTAAGTCTCAGGGGCTAGAGCTTGGGGAAAAACCCGCCAGTGCATAGGTTCGAATCCTATCTTCTACACTATATGGCCGTTTTGGTAATCGGCGGATGAAAAATAAGACTGAGTTAGGTAATATACTCGGGAATAGATTACCACATGGCAAGTTAGTTTATTTGGTAAAACACCCGAATCCCAGGGAAAAGACCAGGAGAGATACTTGAAGATTAATAGGTTCGATTCCTATGCTTGCCTCAAAAAAAACCATGGCGGTGGTAAAAACAATAGGTGCTAACGATTCTGTGGATGAGAGCCAAGTGAATAAGATTCAGCCTATTGTTTTTTTTAATTCAATCTTGAATTATTTTGTAACCTTTCTAAATCATTTAACGTATAAACCTATAAAT
>CAYJCX010000042.1:0-1172 GCA_964368775.1 uncultured Candidatus Saccharibacteria bacterium
TCGAGTCTCCCCTTCGGCACATAGAAAAAATGTGAATAAAAAAAATACGCTTAGGTTTATAACCCAAGCGCGTTTTTGTTTTTAAACTTTTAAAATTTAATTAGTGGCAACAGTACTTTTTTCAGATATTTCTTCCTCTTCTTGAGCAGGTGAAATCTGACGAATGTAATTTTCAATTAGCTCGTTATCATGCAGCGTGTCTCCAATGCTATCCATAATTGGCCTCATTTGTGCACCCTCTCCGAATAAAAAAGCTTGGTTAATAAAAACCCGCATCAATACTAAGTAAGTAAAAAGTTCATTTTGTTTTGAATTTACTAAACCATGGCAACCAATGGTGTAGCCTTTGATTTTAATAGCTCCATAATCTTCGGTTCTATTATCCACTGGAATTTGACGAGAAGAAACTAGACCTTCTTGTTCGGATAATAGCTGAGTTTTTGATACAGCTTGCTTAAAAGCTAAATCGGATTCTTCTTTGGAAGAAAATTGACCTATCTTTCTAGCCGCTAAAATTTGATGATTAGGGTCTACTACACAAAGGTAAAGACCGAGAAAATGTTTAACTTCTGCTATTTTTTTTACAGCATTTAAATATTTTCTTAATTCGTTTACAGTTAGCGCTTCGATGGCGTCGTTGATGTCTTTTTGAGTCATTTTTTGATTAAATTTTAAAGGTTATTTGTATATGTTGATATTAAAACTCATTATATGCTTTTTGTCTTTAAAATCAATAGGTTGTGCACTTAGACAAATTCTGGCTCACTTTGCAAAACTATACCGAATTTTTCGTTTACTTTATTTACTATTTCTTGTTTGGCGAGCATTACGTCTTCATGTGTTGCTCCGCCACTATTAACCAATACTAATGCATTTTTTTCATATGTACGGACTGACCCAAAATTAACACCTTTTAATCCTGATTGCTCTATTAGCCATCCTGCAGGAATTTTTACAACATCATTTGGTAATTCATAACCTGGCACATCAGGATAAGATGATTTTATTTTTTCGTATAAATCTTTCCCTACTATTGGGTTTTCAAAAAAAGAGCCGCAGTTACCCAATTCTTCTGGTTTTGGCAATTTACTCCATCTTATTTCTATAATTGCATCGCGGATTTCCTGCAGTGTTGGGTTTGTATTATTTCTATCTATAAAATATTTTTTTAC
>CAYJCX010000042.1:1272-3251 GCA_964368775.1 uncultured Candidatus Saccharibacteria bacterium
CCTGCAGTTCCAGGTATTGCAGACAATGAAGCAATGCCGGATAAATTTTGATCAACTGACCATTTAACCACATCGTCCCAATTCTCACCCGCGCCAATTTTTACAAAAACATCGTTACTTTCAGTATGAACTATTTCTATTCCTTTTATTTCTATCTTTAAAATATTTTTGTTTGCTATCTCAGGAGTTAGAATAATGTTAGACCCGCCGCCCAATACAAAATACGGTTTATCCGGCATTTGGGTAAAATAGTCTATTAAATTTACAGTATTTTTAATATAAAAAACTTGGGCATTTAGTGCTATCCCAAAAGTATTGTACGGGCCTAGGTTTATTAACAGACTGTTTAAATCCATATACTAAATATATCATATATGATATATTACTACCATGGCTAAAAAGAAACCCCTACAAGGATACATAGGTTACCTAATTAAAACTATTCGCGAAAGAGAAGGCTTGACCCAGTCTACATTTGCAAAAATGCTAGATACTTCACAGTCTGCAGTTGCCAGAATGGAAAAAGGTGACCAAAACTTTACTACAAAAGAATTAGAAAGAATCGGAGACACATTGGGAGAGCGTCTTATTACTCTTGCCCCACGGGTAGACGATTTCGAAGTTATCGGTGGCAAGAAATTGTCCGGAACAGTTACGACTCATTATTCTAAAAATGGGGCATTAGCACTAATGGCAGCAAGTTTACTAAACCAAAAACCTACTACTATCCACGGTGTTCCCCGTATAGAAGAAGTCTTTCGTTTTATAGAAGTTTTTGAAAGTATCGATATCAAAGTAACTTGGGTAGAAGACCATGTACTGCGTATTGTGCCACCAGAGCGATTTGATATTGAAAACATCGACGAAAAAATAGCCGGTGGTATTCGTGTAAATCTATATCTTATTCCACCACTAGCCCACAAGATGAAAGAATTTCGTTTACCTAACCCAGGAGGATGTAAAATGGGAGAACGTACAATTTCAGCGCACCGCTACGCACTGGAGAAATTGGGTATTAAAATAAAATCAGAAGCAAAACACTACCTGGTTAAAAGTAGCAGCCTGAAAGGTGCTGACATTACACTGTATGAAGCCAGTGATATGGCAGCCATAAATGCATTAATGGCGGCAGCACTAATCCCAGGTAAAACAATAATTCGCTTTGCGCCGCCTAACTACCAAGTACAAGACGTATGCTTCTTCTTACAGCATTTGGGTGTACGTATTGAAGGCGTTGGCACGACCACACTAACAGTGTACGGGGTTGAATACATTAACGAAGAAACCGAATGGTGGGGCAGTGAAGACCCAATTGAAACAATGTTTTTCTTGGCGGCTGGTATCGTTACTGGTAGCTCTATTACTATCAAGCGCTGCCCTATTGAATTTTTGCGTCTTGAAATGCTAAAGCTAGAAAAGATGGGGTTAAAATATACTATGTCTAAAATATACAAAGGACTAAATGGCCATGTAGATTTAGTAGATATCACAATTAAAGAAAGTAATTTAAAAGCATTGCCGGACAAAATTCATGCACTGCCTTTCCCGGGTATCAACAACGACAACCTGCCTTTCTTTGTACCTATTGCAGCAATGGCCAAAGGAACCACACTAATCCACGACTGGACATGGGAGAACCGCGCAATTTATTTTACAGAATTAAACCGTCTTGGAGCAAAAGTTTTGCTTGCTGATCCACACCGCGTGTACGTAGAAGGCGGCAATGATTTGCGCGGCGCACAAATTGTATGTCCTCCGGCTTTGCGCCCGGCTACAATTATTCTTATTGCTATGCTTGCAGCCGAAGGTAAATCTATCCTGCGTAACGTATACGCTATTAACCGCGGTTACGAAGGCTTGATTGAAAGACTTAGTGAACTTGGTGCAGACGTAAAACAAATAAAATCTCTGAACTAACATGCCCAAAGTAATAGTCATAGGCGGCCAAACAGGGACAGGTAAAAGTGACCTGGCTGTTT
>CAYJCX010000043.1:0-3203 GCA_964368775.1 uncultured Candidatus Saccharibacteria bacterium
CGCCTTTTTCGCAGTTTAATAAAGACGATACATTTAAATTCTTTAAAGATCTTGGATTGCCATTGGTAGTAGAAGCTCGCCAGCGCGCATTCCCAAATACAATGAAGTCCACTGACGTTGTAAAAGCAATGGAGCTATTTTTAAAAAAGAACAACGTTACAATCCAAACTGGGTTTCCAGTAAAACACGTTAAAAAAGAAGGCAGTAAAATAGTTAGCGTAACCGCTCAAAACTACGAATATTTTGGTCATAGTTTTATATTTTGTACTGGCGGAGTATCCCACCCCGAGACTGGCTCTACTGGTGACGGGTTTAAATGGCTACGAGACCTGGGGCACACAGTTAGTGAGCCAACGCCGTCTATTGTGCCATTAGCCGTAAAAGAGAGATATATCAAAGATTTGTCTGGGATTAGTCTTTCTTTTATGAAAATTACTTTTTATATTGATGGCGTAAAATCTTTCCAAAAGAAAGGTAAAATTTTGTTTACACATTTTGGACTATCAGGGCCGCTGATACTAAATAGCGCCAGCCAGGTATCTGACTTGCTACATACTGGCGAAGTTACCGCAAAAATAGATTTGTATCCCGATACAGATATTGGGGCATTGGATACAAAAATAATTTCTATCTTTGATGAGAACAAGAACAAAATGTTTAAAAATGTTTTAGCCGAATGTGTACCCGAAGGTACCGCTAAATCTTTGATAAATATCATAAAGATAGATCCTGATACCAAGGTCCACAGTATTAGCAAAGCCGAGCGTCGCCACCTGGTAGATACACTAAAGGCACTACCAGTAACCATAACAGGTCTTATGGGCTATGACAGAGCTGTAGTTGCTGACGGCGGGGTAGCGCTAAAAGAAATAGATACTAAGACAATGCGTTCTACTGTAGTAGACAATCTATACATCACAGGTGATCTACTAGACATCAACCGTCCATCCGGCGGATTCTCTTTGCAACTGTGCTGGACTACTGGATATGTTGCGGGAATAAATGCATAATAAAAACCCAGAGCATAAAAATCTCTGGGTTTTTTGTTGGACTTAATTCGGAAATGAAATTAAAATTTTTAATTACTTTCATTCTTTAATAACAATGCTTTGGGGTTATTTTGAAATAAGTCCATTTAATTTTCAGAATGCTTTAATAACAGCTCTTCTAAAAATTTTCTTTTTGGCCAAAAAGAACGCTTTCGGTTTGCGGGGTAAATATCCCTTTTTCGGGTTTTCCCGGCGCCACATCTTAAAAGACAGGCTCACCATTACTAGTATCATAGCATTTTACTTATATTTGTCAAGTATTTTCCTTTGTTAAATATGGCTTTATTTATAAGGTTTTTTGAGGTGTATACTTGTTTGACAATATAGGTCTATTGTGATATAATATATGTACGCCTGAGTTATTCAGCAACGTATTCTCGAGAATCGTATTTCTTCAAAAATTCAAAATATATACTAGTTAAAACCGTTATGGAAAAAAATTTGCCCGAGGAACATTTCAAAATCACAAATGGCCCCTCAAAATTCGACCTCATGAGTTCTTTATTCGAAGGAAAAGTTGTAAAAATATCATGTGATATTTTATCTGCTAATCTTAATTCAGAATTAAAGATTAAAATTTATCCTGTTGTAAAAGTTCGTTTTATTCTTGTTGGACCTGAAGATGGATCTAATGAATCCTGGTTCGGGAAAGTTAGGATAATTGATGAAGACTTCGAACACGAAGACCGGAAGTTTTACTACAGTAGTAAACACAGAACTGGGACTATGCACAAAAGAGAAGAGAAAGAATCTGCTATTAAAATAATAGAAAAGATGTAAAACAAAAAAAATAAATTTAGGCAATCTCAATAGAGGTTGCCTTATTTTTATTTTAGATCAAAGGATTTTTGGCAATTACCGAGTTATCTTTGTTGTCTATGACAATGTAACCCATGCCGTTTAATTGCTCACGCAATTCGTCAGACTTTGTGTAATCTTTTTCGAGACGTGCTGTATCGCGGTCACGAGATATTATACGAATTTCTTCGGGCAATGTTTTGTCTATTCTAGAATATTCTGTAAAACCAAGACCCAAGATTTTATCTATCTCTAGCGCTGTAGCTAATTTTGATTCTGCAGTTATTTTTGTATCATCAAGCAATGCAATAAACGTAGCCAAAGCTTCGGCAGTATTTAGGTCATTGTTTAAAGACACTTTTACTTTATCCAAATATTCAGCATTAATTTCGCCAGGGTTTTCGTACATTACGCCAATAAACTTTTCGTACATTCTGGTTAATGTGGTCTGCGCAGCATAAAGACCATCCCATGTAAGATTAGCTTGGGTGCGGTAATGTGTACCGTATAAGAAATATTTATAAGACAGGGGATTTACACCACGCTCTTTTAAATCATCTATCATTAGGAAATTCCCGTCTCTCTTTGCCATTTTTTTACCATCTATTAATAGATGTTCACAATGCAAGAAGAAGTTAGAAAAGGTTTTACCACTAGCGCATTCAGACTGTGCTATTTCATTTTCATGATGAGGGAACATATTGTCCACGCCGCCAGTATGAATGTCTATAGTCTCGCCTAAGAATTCTTTGGCCATGGCGCTACATTCTATATGCCAGCCAGGGCGGCCTTTACCTAAATCAGTCTCCCAGAATACTTCACCGTCATTTTCATCCCAGGCTTTCCACAAAGCAAAATCTTGCGGGCTTTCTGTATCATACTCGTCTGCATTCATGCGTCCTGATGCATTTTCTTTTAGTTTGTCTTTGTCTATTACTACCAGTCTGCCATAAGCCCCGTCACTATCTACGCGGAAATATACAGAGCCATCTTCCGCTTTATAAGCAAAATCTTTGGCTAATAATTCTTTAATTATTTCTATCATCATGTCTATGGACCCAGTAGCGCGCGGATATTTGTAAGCAGGTAGCAGTAATAGCTCGTTTCTACCATTATAAAATTCTTGCTCGTATTTCTCTGTAAGATTATTTAGTTTTATGCCCAGTTCGATAGACTTCTTAATAGTCTTATCATCTACATCGGTAAGATTAATGACTTGGTTTACATTATAACCATTAGATTCTATTGCGCGGCGCAATATATCTGCAAAAATATAAGCGCGGTAGTTACCAATATGCGGTGTATTGTAGACAGTAGGTCCGCAAGTATACATAGAAACAGCCCCATCTTTTGAGA
>CAYJCX010000044.1:0-3085 GCA_964368775.1 uncultured Candidatus Saccharibacteria bacterium
GAAATATTTATCTTCCATATTATTCTAAATTACTATTAAAGTCTGCGGCAGAAACAAAATAATTAGATTTATCTGTAGTAGTAAATCTTTTCATTGGTGTACCTTGGTGGTCTACGTCTTCTACTTGGCCCATGATTTCCATACCACGATAAAATGTAGGTTTATCAAAGGTTGTCATAGCTGGAGCATCTGTTGTCAAAACTGGAGCATCTTCTACAGAATCTACAATTGGAGTTTCTCCTACAAGAGTTGCTGGAGTTACTACGCCTTGTATCATAGCTGGTGGATTAGCTGAAGCTGCGCTAACTACATCTGCGCCTGACTGTGGAACATAATTTTCTGCAACTGCAACTTGGCCTGTAAGTGGAATTTCAATGTATTGGCCGATTTCGTAACCTTGATCTTGTAAATCTAGATCTGTTTCTGTAACTAGGTGAAGAGTATAGCCAATTTCTGCTAGACCATCATTAGTCATAGTAACTACATCTCCGGCTGCTGTTCCCTCTGGGAAAACATGTGGAGCCATTAATAGGTCATTTTCTGTAACTGCGTGATTAACATTTGGAATATTATCCATAATATTTATTTATTAATTCTTATAAGTAATTGCTTTAACCGCCCACATTTGCGCAGTTTGAGCTTCTGTTATTGCGATACTTGCCAAACGATTATGTTCATTAGTATCTGGTGTTCTAATATCACACATCATATCAATGATTTGTGCATATAGTTCTTTTATTTTCTGCACTCTTTCATCACCTGATGGGTTAAAAGTCAGTCCAACTGCTTTTTCTCCATATGACATTACTTGATTTTCTTCCATATATTTATTTATTAGGAGCTATTATAAACCAATCTTCTGCCATGATACTTTCACATGATAGATCGAGTGGGAAGCGTTCTACTGCGCCAAATTCGTCTAACTTCTTTTCCATATAGAGATATGGTTTAGTCATTTTACTATTTGCATCTGGTACTTGTAGATGGACTGAAATATTTGAATTATCCCAGCCGTAACGTGATACTGTTTCTCCACGTTTTAAAGCATCTAATGCTTTTGAAAAATCTAGAGCATATTCTAAACCAAACATATTACCAGTTTATAACTTCTGGGCCAACGATAATTTCATCACCTCCTGGAAGTTTTACTTTGTAAGTGTACTTTGCTTGGGTAACTTTCATTTTAACTAGAGTACCTGTACCTATGCGAGAATAGTCTCTAGTCTCTGCGCGTTCTGTTTTACCATCACTATATGATATATCATCTTCTTTAACTTCTAGTAGATCACATATAACTGGCTTTGATTTAGTTAGAGCTGTAAATAGTGGGACATTTAATTCAGTACCATCTATAAACTGTAGACAAACATAAGCTACGTTTTGACGAGTTTTATCATCCCAAATATCAAATGCGTGAATTACTTGGTCTGGGAAATACTCATCTGTATTCATATTTTTAAGACCAATAATAAACTTTTCTTTGAAACGAGATAGACGAACCTTTTTGTGCGCGAACGCATCTTCTTCATCTTCTTCGTTTTCTTTCTTCATATTACTAGCCAATTGCTTTAGCATTGCTTGCACTTCGGCTGTACTATATGTTCTTTCGTTACCTGGATTAGATGCACGTGCTGCTTCTCTTTCAGCTTCTTTCTTAGCTAGATTTGCGGCTACTCTATCTGATTCAGCTTTTAGTTCTTCATCTGTTAGTTCTGGACTAGCTGGATTTAAAGTACCGGCTGCAATAGCGGCTGCACGATCGGCTTCTTCTTGTGCTATTTTCTTTGCAGCAACTTCGGCTGCTTTTTGTTCTGCTGTTTTTGCCATATATATATTATTAACCCATTAATTCTTGTGCGCGCTTTCCTTTATCGGACTCTAGAAATTCTGCTGTTTTACTAACATCTTTACTACTTGGGCCTGATCCACTGAATCCACCCATAAGCGGATTACGTGCGCCAGTTTTACCGGATTCCATAGCTGCTGCTAGGCGAGCGCGTTCGTAAATGGTTTGTGTATCATCACCAGTTAAACCAATCATTTCAAAGTTCTTTTCTAGGGCTTCTTTAAGTTTTGGATCGTCTCCATGGTAGCGTCTTAGAGCGTCTTCCTTATCTTTATTTATGCGGGTCTTTGTATCGTTGTTGTATTTGTCTTCAATAGCAGCTGCTTTTGCTTCTGCTGCTTCAAGACGTCTTAGGTTTTCAATCTTTTCTGCACTTAATGCGGCCTTTTCTTCGGCTGTCATATCACTAAGTTTTTTAAAGTTTTCACCTTGTTCAGCTGCAACACGTTTGTATTTTTCTACTTCACTATTAGCAGTAGCTAGAGCTGTTTCTTTTTCTGCTAATTGGCTTTGTACTTCGTCCGGGGTAAAGACGGTCATCATTTGCCCTGGATTGTTTGGATCTTCAATTTCTATTGACATTTTGTTTGTATCTCTTAGGAGCCTTAATAATTAAACTTCACTATTTAAATCGAATTTATCAAATTCTTCTTCGGGCTTGCGACTTTCTTGGTATGCTTCATATCCACTAAGTACATCTTGGTAAATAAGACTTATTCCATTAATCGTCATTCGACCCGCGAGAATTTGATGCTCGCCATCTGCTTTTCGAAGCGTGAAGTTTCCTTGGGAGTTTATGTGGTATTCGATCATTCGTTTGAATACCGTGGTGGAATAGATCATACTTAATTCGGAAATCATTGCCTTTTTTGTAGGCTCGTCTTGCTCATCGTATAGGTAATGCGGCGGGTTCCATGGCTCATCTCCACTTTTCTTTGTATTAAAGAAATCTACAGTCATTATTCCTAGATCTTCACGCATAAGATCTGCCATTGTGGGCTTATCTTCTAGCGCATTTAGTTCTTTCTCTAGACGATTTATTCTTGCTCTAAGTAAATCTATAGTACTAAAATTTTCACTTAATTCGTCTAATGATTTATCTAAACGATCAGATAATGTTTCTATTCTTCTATTAGCAAAATATAAGTCAGCATGTTTTTGTGGAAATAAGAGCCGAAAAAGTTTATCTTTTATTGACATTAGGGTTGTATCTTTTATTAATAATATTTACATGAAGCT
>CAYJCX010000045.1:0-3064 GCA_964368775.1 uncultured Candidatus Saccharibacteria bacterium
GGCTTGCTTCTGTTAAAATAACTTGTTCTATTTTAAAGAATTCATGAACACGAATAATGCCTTTCACATCTTTACCGTGTTTACCAGCTTCAGCTCTAAAACATGGAGAAAAAGAAATATATTTCTTTGGTAATTCAGATTTCTCTAAAACTTCGTTCATATGGTAGCCCATTGTGGCTACTTCGGCTGTACCAGCCAAATATTCTCCATCCCCTACTTTATATAAATCATCTTCAGATTGTGGAAGCATTCCTGTACCAATAAGAGATTCCTTGCGAACCAGTGAAGGCACGATCATAGGTGTGTATCCTTGATCAATAAAATAATTTAAGAAATATTGCCATAAAGCAAAAAATAATTTTGCTCCATCGTTTTTCATAAAATATCCACGAAAGCCAGAGACTTTGACCCCACGTTCAAAATCAACCATATCTAAATTTTCCATTAGTTCAATATGGTCTTTTGGAGTAAATTCAAATTGTGGAATTTCTCCCCAATTTTTTATTTCTACATTGTCTTCATCACTATCCCCATCTGGTACAGACATATCAGGAACATTAGGAACTTCTAGCATCATTTTTTGCCAGTCTTGCATGATAGATCTTAAATTTTCTTCTTTGGCTTGCAAAGATTCTTTGACTACGCGCATTTTTTCTACCATAGCGTTTCTCTCTTCACCTTGTGCACTAGCAATACCCGCAGATGCAGAATTTTGCTCGTTTCTTAAAGATTCTACTTCTTTTAAGATAGCCAAACGCTCGTCGTCTTTAGAAATCAGTAAATCCAAGTCTAAATTAACATGCTTTTTAGAGATAGCATTTTTAACAATATCGGCATTGTCGCGGATGAATTTGATGTCTAACATATGGCTATACTATAGCAAAATATAGTAGAATGAACAAAGTATGGATATTAATGAATTACATTATGATTCATTTCCTAAACGGATTCTGGATGCAAAACCAGTTCCGACTAAATTGTATTATCGTGGCAAACTACCACCAGCTAATTTAAAAAATTTAGTCATAGTCGGCTCTCGCAAACACAGTAGCTATGGCAAACAAGTAGTCAAAGATATTATTGCTGGGCTTGTAGGCTACCCTATTAATATAGTATCCGGACTAGCACTGGGTATAGATACATTGGTGCACGAAGAAGCACTAAAGCATGGAATGTTTTGTACGGTCTTTCCTGGTTCAGGTATCAACCCAAGAGCACTACATCCGCAAAGCAACGTAAGACTTGCAGAAAAGATTATTGAATCTGGCGGCTGCGTTATTGCAGAGTTTGATCCAGACTTTAAAGCAACACAATATAGCTTTCCACAAAGAAACCGTCTCACTGCAGCATATTCACATGCAGTTTTGATAATTGAAGCTGAGGAAAAATCTGGCACATTGATTACAGCAAGATTAGCGTTGGAATATAATCGTGACGTATTAGTAGTGCCTGGGTCTATATATAATGCTGCATCCAAAGGCACAAACTGGCTACTATCCCAAGGCGCGACTCCTATTACATCTGCAAATGATGTATTAAAAGCATTAGGGTTTGAAATAGAATCCAAAAACAAAATAAAAGACATCACCGCTGAAGAATTAGTCGTGCTAGATATCCTGCGTGAGCCAATGACACGCGACGAAATTATTCGCGAATGTGATGGCGGCACAGACGAAATAAATAGTTTACTAATGAAGATGGAATTGCGCGGAATAATTATTGAAGATGCTGGTTATTTTAGAATAATTTAAATTAAAAAAATATTTTTTTAGACTAACAGTTTGCAAATTGATTAGGTGTGTAGTATTACTTATAACTATGAAGACACTAGTAATTGTGGAATCCCCATCAAAAGCAAAGACTATTGAAAAATATCTTGGCGCTGGTTTTACTGTGCGTGCGTCTGTTGGACATGTTAGAGATTTACCAAAATCTAACAAAGCAGCAATTGATATTCCCGGCGGCTTTATTCCTCATTACGAAATATCCAAAGGCAAAGAAAAAGTAATAAAAGAATTACGTGATCTTGGAGAAAAAGCCGACAATATAATATTAGCAACCGACCCGGATAGAGAAGGCGAAGCCATTGCTTGGCATCTTGAAGAACTGTTAAAGCAAGATAAGAAAATAGCAAAGAAAGATATCAAGCGCGCTACATTTCATGAAATTACCGAATCTGCTGTAATAGAAGCATTAAAGCACCCAAGAAAAATAGATACCAATTTGCGCGAAGCCCAAGAAGCACGCCGCGTACTAGACCGTCTTGTTGGTTATGATCTTTCCGGAATAATCTGGAAAAAGGTTCGCTACGGTCTTTCTGCTGGGCGAGTCCAGTCTCCTGCTATGCGTATAATCATGGAAAGAGAAAGAGAGATTCGCGCTTTTATTCCTACAAAATATTATGTACTAGATGTAGACGTAAAAACAAAAAATAAAGAACTGCTGACTGCAACTTGCAGCAAAGAACCAACAGATGAGAAAGAAGCTGAAGAAATAAACAAAGCTGCAAATGAAAAGATTTGGCGCGTTGTTGAACTGAATGAAAGAAACGAAAAACGTAGCCCTAAGGCTCCGTTTACAACATCAACACTGCAGCAAACTGCCAGTTCTCGTCTTGGACTATCACCATCTCGTACAATGCAATTAGCTCAAAAGCTATACGAAGCCGGACATATTACATATATGCGTACAGACAGTACAACATTGGGCGCCGAAGCATTAGCTAACATATATAGTACGATTGAAAAGACCTTTGGGAAAGACTTTGTATCACCTCGAGTCTTTAAAACAAAATCTAAAAATGCTCAAGAAGCTCATGAAGCTATTCGCCCATCTCACCCAGAAAAACTAAGCGCTGGTAGTAACGAACAAGAAAAAAAGCTTTATGATTTAATACGCGCTCGTACATTGGCTAGCCAAATGAGCGATGCTGTTATGGCAAGATCACGCATTGATATATTGCCAAAATCAAACAATACTATTCCTGTATATAAAATAAATGGATCACGTGTTATCTCCCCTGGCTGGCTAAATGCTGACCCAGGAGCACGCGGCGAAGAAGTAA
>CAYJCX010000046.1:0-3050 GCA_964368775.1 uncultured Candidatus Saccharibacteria bacterium
AACAGAAGCGAAGCAGCTGAATTGTTGGGAGTTTCTAAGCGTCAAATCTTCAATTACATCAATGAACTATGCAAAACCGTGCAAAAATCAGAAATGGAAATTGCATAAAACGTTGATTATCAGCAAAAAGGTATGCAAAGTGCAAATTTGCATAGTAGGGGTAAATAAAAAAAATAGGTACATGAAATTCAAAAAAAATCAAAAAAAACTTTTGCATAGTGCAGAAAAACACTAAAAGCACCGTAAACACAGCGTTTGAGGCGTGCAAAATGGTGTGCAATGGTATGCAAAAAGTGTGCAATTAAGTAACATTTAAAAAATAATAATATGAAAGAAACCACAAACACAATATATCATTGTGAACACTGTAAAAAGAAATTATTCGTAAAACATGCAATGCTTAGACATGAAGAAAGATGTCATAAGAATCCAGAAAATAACCGTGCTTGTTTTGGTTGCATACACTTAGAAATGCAAACGCCTATTATTTATCATGACAATCCAATGGGAGGCGAAATTGAACAGAAAGTAAACGCACTATTTTGCAATAAGCTAAAGCACTTTCTTATACCGCCTAAAGCAGAACATAGAGGTAATGCCTATGAATTTGGCGACTTCTCTAATGAGATTATGCCAAAGGAATGTGATGATCTTGAAATTACTAATATCATGTACCTGTAACCCACCATGATCCGCCCCACATACTCCAACTATGCAACAAAGCAAAACGATTCTGCTTACACATACAAAAAGCGGCTGTATTGTCACCACCGATGGACAGAACCTTACATCCGGAGAACAAAACGATAAGCCGATTCGGGGAACAGGGGAATATACCATTCCCGCCGTACTCAACGCAATGCGCGAAAAGAACGAGAATTTAAAAGAATTGATAAAAATATTAAACTTAGGTATAGAAAGATGAAAGACGAGAAAACAGTGGTACCATTTGGAGGTGGAGTTAATTCTGTGGCCTTAATGATCGAGCTTGTAAGAAAAGGCATTAGACCTGATTACATAATTTTTGCCAATACTGGAGGTTGGACCAATTTGGGTGAAAAACATGAAACATATCGGTATGTGAGGTTTTTTAGTAAATGGTTAAAATCTAAGGGGTACCCTAAAATAACTACTGTTACTTATAATAAAGAAGGACTTTATAATGAGGTGATAAGGCTAAAAACTCTGCCGTCAATTGCGTTTAATTGGAAGACTTGTAGCCAAAAATGGAAAATACAGGCATCTGACAAATATTTAAAAAGACGAAATGTAAATGATGTAAAAAAAATAATAGGTTACGATGCTGGGGAATCACACAGAACTAATAAAAATTATACCGAAGACGGCGTTTCTTTTTGGTACCCATTAGTAGAATGGAACTTAGATAGATTTGATTGTGTTAAAATTATTATAGATGCGGGGATGCCGTTACCTTCTAAAAGTAGTTGCTTCTTTTGCCCTAATATGTCAGATTGGGAAATACATAAATTAAAAGAATCAGACCCTTGCAGATTTGATAAGGCAATTGAAATGGAAGAAAACGCACAGGAAAGACTAACCCAAGTTAGAGGGTTAGGTAGAAAAAAGAAATGGTCCGAAATAATAACAGAACCATTTTTAGAATTAAACGAAGATGAAATTTTTGAACTTGATAAAATGCCTTGCAGTTGCAGTATATAATTAATCACCCTATAAACACTATTCTAACATGACCCAACCACAATTCGAGACCCTTTACAACCAACGCCGAGCGGAGATGGACCCGCCGAGGCACAGAGTAACATTCCCACTTATCAAGTCGAAGGTTACAGGCAAGACTATACATATTGACACCGTTGACGAACACGGTCGTCCATCGAGGCAAGTACTGACAAAAGCCGTGAGTAAGAAAGTATTTGATACCAACAAGTTTAACGAACTATGTCAGGCAGTGTGGGAGTACTACACAGGCACCAAGCTAAAGCGTATTAGCTCAGAAGGTAAATGGCGGCCGGGCGTTGGATTCATAAAGAACGAAAATCGAGGGTTCGCGGACTTACATGGTATCTACTCAGGTCGTGCGATTTATATTGAAACGAAGCAATCAAAAGAGAACCACCTTGATAGTCAAAAGGAATTCAGCGAATGGGTAACTGCCGGCGGTGGTATCTATGTTTCTGTACGGTCGTTTGAGGATATATGGGAAGTGGTGCAGGCGATCATGTCCGGTCAATCTGTTGAGAAGTGGGCAGGGATAAAGCAGGCGAAAAGGAAGGTTGATGATAGGCCGTTGTTTGTGTAAAATTAATTTTGCAAATATGAAAAAAGGATTATCTTTACAACGCGAAAACAAATATAGAACTATGTATCACAGCATACATTTTCTTAGAGATACACCCTGTCGGTTTACATTGAACATAGTTCCCTGTATTTGTTTTCGCAAAAACACCGGCAGGGCTTTTTTATTAACTAAAATGAATTGAGATGACGAAAGAACAGTTATTACAACCGAGATTTAAAGTGATTGCGGATTATCCGAGTAGTGTAGGTACATTCGGTGAAATCATTGACGAATGCACAGAGGAGATGACGGCATTCTTCACTAAATACCCACACCTACTGGCTGCGGTTAATTAAAAACTAAACTTAAATTTAAAACAAAATGATAACAGTAGAATTAAAAGGCAAAATTGAAAAAGGTTGGACTAACGGTTGGCAAACAATTAAGTTGGTTCAAGAAGATGGGTATAAAATAGACCTTGTAGGAAGATTTAAAGAAGCTACCGAAAGTTTTCCAAATATGGAAATACAAGTTGGGTATTATTTATCTGATAATGTTTGTACGAAAGAAGAAATGCTTGAAGGATTTTTAAAGAAACTTTTCGGAAGCGTTGATGCAAGTTATGAAGCCAATGGGTACGCTTATTCTTCTTGGACAACTGGAACGGATTACGATACTAACTTGACAATTGGAGGACACGACCTTTTTCGAGAATTAAACAGCGAAGAAGGAAGGTTCGTTTTGATAGAACTTAATTTCAAGGAACAGTCGTAGCAGCTTGCTTATAACG
>CAYJCX010000047.1:0-3016 GCA_964368775.1 uncultured Candidatus Saccharibacteria bacterium
TAGACTATTTAGTCTCAGGCAATATTACGTGTACTTGTTTGTGAACGCTTGTAGATCCATCAAAGTTGTTCTTTCTTTTGTTGGTAAATTTTACTGTACCGTCTTTAAGAGCAAACAATGTGTGGTCTTTACCCATACCAATGTTTTGGCCAGGCAAGATTTTTGTACCACGTTGACGAATTATAATGTTCCCAGCGATAACTTTTTCTCCAGCGTACTTTTTAGTACCTAGATACTTTGGTTTTGAATCGTTCAGGTTCTTCGCGCTACCTCCGGCTTTTCGATGTGCCATATAATATAAATTTAAACTTATTATAGAAGTTAAGAAGTGTGCGGGACAGGCAACAAATCTTTACTTGTATGTTGTATAATAAGGTAACGATATGAATATACCAGAAATATGGCATAAGATCAAGAGCTTTGGCCGTAGCCATCATGGCGAGACGGTTTTAGTCTTATTAATACTAATAGTCTGTAGTCTTATTAGCTTTTACTTAGGTAGATCTAGTATAAAGCCCCTGCAAAGCCCAGTAGAGCAAAATATGGGACTAAATCAAGAGCTAGATTATAGTCTTTCTGACCCTATAGAATACAAGTCTGGAAGCCTGGCCGCAGCTGTTTATGCTGGCTCTAATAGCCCCAAAATTGACCCAAATGGCACTATATTAGACCAAAACAGGGAAGTCACCATCCAAAATGACCTAGGCCCAAATAATGGGTCAAGCACTCCCCGATACGTCGCCAGCAGGAAAGGGCGTGTCTACTATTTTACATGGTGTAGTGGTGCCAAAAGTATACTGGCAGAAAACAGAGTTTACTTTGAATCTGCACAAGACGCCAGGGCAGTAGGACTAAACCCAAGCAGCGCATGTCCAGGGCTGGATTAAATATATATCTAAGTGTCGCACAACATAGATTTTGCGACATGGCTTATACTATAAAAGGCTTATTTAATAAGCCTTTTAGTTTATGCCATAAATGTCTTTTGCCACAGGGCTAACATATACAGTGCAAATAGTTTTCTTGAATAGTCTACCTTCCCGCTCTTGTGAATATTAATTATTTTTTCTATTTCATTTTTTGAAATATATTTTTCTAAAAATAAATTATTCATTAACTCTGTCTCAAACAAACTCATATCTGATCTTAACCAATCTCTAAGCTCTGTTGGAAACCCAAGCTTGCGTCTCTTTCTGGCTCCTGTTGGCACAATGCCTTTAAAGGCCTGGCGCAGTGCATACTTGGTAGTACCGCCAGCAAACTTTAGCTTGTCGGGCAGGTTCTTGGTGTACTCAGCTACGCGTATATCTAAGAACGGAACTCTTAGTTCAAGTGAATGCGCCATGGTCATTTTATCAGCCTTGGCTAAAATATCACCACGCAGCCAAGTATGAATATCAATGTATTGCATCTGAGTAGGTTCAGAATAATATTTGGAATGATTGTACAAACTATTTATATCAAAATGTTCCTTTAATTCTGGACCTTTCCAAACTACAGCTAATTCAGATTTTGTATACAAACGTGCGTTACCAATATAGCGATGAGCCAGTGGAGTAAAGTAACGCTGCAGATAATTCTTACCGTAGAATTTAAAATCACTAAAGGCTAAGCGTCGCAAAATATATTCACGTATTATTTTTGGGACCATGTCTAATTTACGTCTATCGTAATATTCGTGATATATGGTATAGCCTCCGAAAAATTCATCAGCTCCTTCCCCAGACAAAACTACTTTTACATTTTTTGCAGCTTCCTTGGACATTAAATAAAGTAGTATTGCAGACGGGTCGGCTACTGGTTCATCAAAATGAAATACTGCAAATGGCAGGGCTGTCATGTACTCTTCCCTGCTAACCAACGTCTCATGGTGGCTACTTTTGATTTTATTTACAGTTTCTCTTGCATCTGCAAATTCATTTGTATTTTGAGATCCAATAGTAAAAGTATGAATTGGATTTTTTAGATGGTTTGTTAGCAGTGTTGCATTGATACTACTGTCTACGCCACCAGACAAGAATGAACCCACAGGGACATCCGCAATAGCATGATGAGCCACAGAATCCTGCATTAAAATTTGAATATCTTTAACTGCGCCATCCAGGTGCATATTCGAATCATTATTAAATTTAAAATTGTAATAATAATCTAATACATAGCTACCAGTAGTAATGTCTACTCGCATATAATAACCAGGCTGCAATTTGTAAATATTTTTAAAAAAAGTTTCTTCTAGTGGGTTATATTGATACTGCAAGTAGTGATATATCGCATCACTGTTTATGGATTTATTATAACGAGAATCTTCTAAGATAGATTTAATTTCAGAGCCAAAAGAAAATAGTTTTCTTTTTTCGGCATGAAAATAAAATGGCTTGATTCCAAAATGGTCACGCGCAATAAATAGTTCTTTTTTTTCTAAATCATAAATACAAAACACAAACATCCCACGTAAAAACTTTGGTGTATCAAATCCTACTTCTTCGAACAATGCCAAAATAGTTTCTGTGTCGGAATTTGTTTTAAATTCGTAGTGCGGCAATATTTCTTTGCGAAGCTCTTTATAGTTATAAATTTCTCCGTTAAAGAAAATACATTTTGTTTTGTCTTTATTCCATATTGGTTGGTCACCGCCAGCAAGATCAATAATAGAAAGCCGGCGCATACCCAGACCAACATGATCATCAGTATAGGCGCCAGAGCCATCTGGACCGCGATGAAATATCGCATTATTCATACGGTTTATTAATTCCGTATTTTTATCTTTCCCTGATCCAATTGTGCCAACAATTCCACACATATATATTGTTTATAATCTATTTAATGTTTCTTCTTTACCTAAAATACTGGCAACTGTAAAAGGGTCTGGGGATTTAGCTTGGCCAGTTAGTGCTACGCGCATAGCCCATAGTACGTCTCCGCGGCCATTTTCATCGGCATATGGCATTACGGTTTCTTTGATACTGTCCATACTCCAATTACCCAAACCAGACAAAACTTCTTTTAAGCCAGAGAG
>CAYJCX010000048.1:0-2974 GCA_964368775.1 uncultured Candidatus Saccharibacteria bacterium
TCTCCTGACCGCCCCGAGATAGTTTATTGCGAAAAATGTTACCAACAGGAAGTAAACTAATATGAATCCAGAAACTAAGAACTGCCAGAACTGTAAGAATAACTTTGTAATAGAGTCAGATGATTTTGTCTTCTACGACAAAATAAAAGTTCCGCCACCAACATTTTGTCCTGAATGTAGAATGGTAAGAAGATTAATGTGGAGAAACAATCGTTCTTTATATTCTAGAATTTGTGGTTTGTGTGATAAGAAAATAATTTCTTTTTTAAAAGATGATGGTACTCCTGTTTATTGTTTAACTTGTTATTCTAGTGATAATTGGGATAGGTTTGCATATCAAATTAATTATGATTTTTCTAAAAATTTTTTTGAACAATTTAAAAATCTTATTGCCAAACAACCTCGAATATTTCAGATAGGATTAGGTAACAATACTAATAGTGAATATTCAAACAGTATCGCAAATGTAAAAAATTTGTATTTATCTTTTTCTTGTATAGAATCTGAAGATATCTTTTATTCAGAAAATGTAGATAAATCTAAACAAAGCATGGATTGCTTATCCATTCAAGATAGCGATAATTGTTATTGGAACATCAACTCAGAAAAAAACTTTAACTGTTCATACGTGTCTGACTCATCAAATTGTTTAGACTCTTATTTTTTGTATGATTGTTCTAATTGCTCAAATTGTTTTATGTCTTCTAATTTAAGAAATCAAAGTTATTATTTTAATAATAAAAAACTTACTAAAGAAAAATATTTTGAAGCTATCCAAGATTTAGAAATAGGCAAATATTCTGAATTAGAAAAACTAAAAGAAATTTTCAGGGATTTAAAAATAAATCAATCCATCCATAAATACACAAAAGTTCAATCTTCAAAAGATTTTTCTGGGGACATGATACTTAATTCTAATAATATAAAAAAATCTTTTGATATTAGGAATTCAGATAATGTTTCTTACTCATATAGAACCATAAATGTAAAAGACGTTATGGATTGTGGTTGGACTTTGCAAGCAGAATTAGAATATGAGTCCATGACTGGAAGTGGTGGAGGTTATAACCAAATTTCTTGTTTTATGTGTACAACTAGTAAAGATATCAGGTATTCCATATCTTGTAAAAATTGCTCAGACTGTTTTGGTTGCGTAGGTCTCACAAATGCACAATATTGTATATTAAATAAGCAATATACAAAAGAAGAATATTTTGAAATAGTGGAAAAAATAAAAATACACATGAGTGAAATGCCTTACATAGATAGTAAGGGTAGAGTATTTAAATATGGGGAATTTTTCCCTTATGATTTATCTTTTTTTGGTTACAATGAATCCTTGGCACATGATTTTTTCTCATTAACAAAGACCGCTATTCAAAATATGGGTTATAAGTACACTGAACCCAGAGACAGAAATTATGGGACCATTCTATCAAATAAAGATTTACCCGATGATATTAATGATGTCCCTGAAAATATATTAGATGAAACTATTGCTTGCCCAAACAATGGAAATGAACTAACTTTATGTACAAAAGCTTATAAAATACATGAGAATGAATTACAATTCTATAAACAAAAGAATCTACCGCTTCCTAGATATTGTCCTAATTGTCGTCATTATGAAAGAATAAAATATCGTAACCCCTTAAAACTATGGGATCGTTCTTGTATGAAAAAAGACTGTCCTAATAAATTCAAAACCTCGTATTCTCCTGATCGTCCAGAGATAGTATATTGCGAAAAATGCTACCAGAATGAAGTGATTTAATATGCATACAGAATTAACGCTGATTTTAATAAAAGAAGGGGACCGGATACTGCTAGGCAAAAAGAAGTATGGTTTTGGTAAAGATAAATACAATGGTTATGGCGGTAAAACAGAACCAGGTGAATTACCATATGACGCAATAAAAAGAGAACTAATGGAAGAAGCTTGCATAGAAGTAGAAAATACTAAGAAAATAGGGGAGATAACTTTTTACATGAATAAAAAAGATGTAGAAGGTGCAAACAGTTTTAACATGCATGATGAATTATTTGTACATGTATTCATAGGCAAAGATATAATTGGCACCCCACAAGAAACAGATGAAATGGCGCCATATTGGTTCAACAAAGATGAGATTCCATATGACGAAATGTGGTCAGATGATAAATATTGGTTTAAATACATTATTGAAGAAAAACCATTCAAAGGCTACTGCAAATTTGCTGGTGACGACGTGACAATATCTGAATACAAATTTGAAGAAGTACAGCCGTACAAATAAAAAAAATCGCTCATGTTTTATACATGAACGATTAATAGTAGTATTCAAGACATAGGTTTAACTATGTATCCAATGGCACGTTTTACCTTTGGGTTCAATAAGCTTTAATCTAATTTTGTACCATTTTTGAGATTTTACAATCTTTAGGTCTCCAAGCAATATCGACAAAACGATATGAAGGGTTATTGCAATCATTAAAAAAGCTAAACTGATGATAACACTGGCAATATCTGCACTGGTCATCGTAGAAAACCTTGCTTGTTGATAAAGAAATATCACAATGGCTATTACGCTGATTAAAAAAACTATGGATAGTTTTTTAAGTAACCGCTGCGTTTTATCACCAGAAGAATGATAGATTACTATCAAAAAGGCAATTGTTCCTATTGGAAGATAGCTTAGTAAGGTTAACTCCAACTTTGATTCTGGTACTCTGAATATTATACCCAATGGCCAAAGAATGAACAAAGCTACAGCTGCAGCTAAAATTGGGTTCGGCATTTTGTTGTTTAAATTTTTCATAATATATATTTAAATTAATTGGTTTGATTTGAGTATATTATAGCACATAAAACAGAAAAATCAAGGTAGGCAAGGGGAGCTGGGGATAAACAAAACCCCTCAAATTAATGAGGGGTTTATCTAGACTATTTAGTCTCAGGCAATATTACGTGTACTTGTTTGTGAACGCTTGTAGA
>CAYJCX010000049.1:0-2908 GCA_964368775.1 uncultured Candidatus Saccharibacteria bacterium
ATAGCAGTGCCGCTAGAACACGCTGTGGTGCCCTATATCAAAGACCAAACTACCCTAACGATAACTTGGGCAGCAATAGAAGAACTAGTAAAATACTTGGCTATTATCATAATGATAAAAGGTATTAGCGAAGTTAATGACCCAATAGACTATGCAATGTATTTTATTGCTGGAGCTCTGGGGTTTGCAGGACTTGAAAATATAATGTTTTTAATGAATCCAGATGTTGTAGCTAATACATCTTTAAAATTAATGACAGGTAATTTGCGCTATCTTGGGTCCACACTGCTGCATGCTGTATCTACTGGTATCATTGGTATTGGACTAGGTTTGTCTTATTACCAAAATTGGAAAAATAAATTTTCTTATCTTTTAGGTGGACTATTAGCTGCCGTAGCATTGCATGGATTGTTTAATTTATTTATAATGAATTCAAGTGACCAAAACTTTTTCCGTATCTTTGGAATATTATGGGTGGTCAGTATTATTAGTATTCTCCTTTTAGAAAAATTACGTCGTCTCAAAGGCCAAATTGTTAACTAAATTATTATGTCAGATATAAAGAAAAAATCTTTTTTCGAAAGACTTACCGGCAGTATGCGGGTAAACGATGACGAAATGTTTGAACACGTGGAAACTCACGCAGTTCAAAGAAGAGAGCCCGAACCAGCTCCATATGAAAAAACAATCAAAATAGCCGAAGAGAAGGATCCTTTTTCTCATACTTATGAAGAAGAGGAAGAAGACGGAGAACTACCAATAGACTTGTACCAAACAGATTCTGAAATAATCATCCAAGCTTTTGTTGCTGGCGTACGCCCTGACGAACTACAAATTTCTATCACTCGTGATACTTTGTCTCTAAAAGGCAAACGTGTACTATCCCAAAATGTAAACGAAGAAGATTATTTTATTCGTGAACTATACTGGGGATCATTCTCACGGTCAGTAGACCTGCCAGCCGAAGTAGAACCCGAAGAAGCTGAAGCTGTAGAAAAACATGGTCTAATAATCATAAAGTTGCCAAAGATAGACAAACAAAAACGCGCAAGCATTCGAGTAAAATCTATATAATAAAAACCCCCGATAATTCGGGGGTTTTATAATTTTAGCAACTGAGTATACTTAACTATTCTTCCCAAATAATTTTACCTGTTTTCTTCATCGAAACACGGGCATAGTATCGGTAATCGTTTCCACTCCCTTTAACATAAGAGACTAGAAGTTTTGAATAATTAGTAACTATAAAGTCATAAACTTTTTTAGCTTCTGAGTAACTATCTTTTTTAAGTAACCCTCTGTCTACAACAATTCGATCCCAGTTTTCTTTAGAAAGATCATTAAAAGGCTTTAGAAAAGTTGTTCCGTGAATTACAATAGGATCATGAAAGTTTTCCTCATCTCCAGATGAGTCAATAAATTCTATCATGCCGGAAAAAACATTTGCTGTAAAAAGGTAATCTCCCCCATCATAAAAACTATTGTCTCCATCATAATAACTAGCAGCATAATTTTTCGCGTCTTGCACACCACCTTTTAATTTCAATTTTTTAGGGGTGAAACTGAAGTATTTTTTTCTGTTTTCCTCATCTTCTTGTTTTTGTAATTCCTGTATACTTTTCCCTAATTCATCATCAGACATTTCTGTTTCTAATACAGGTTTTACCGGTGCTGACTCAGAAACAGCTGTGGTTTGTTTGTTGTTTTGACTGCATCCAAATATCATGAATGCTGCCAGGATTAATATTAAATTTTTCATTTTTAACTATATTTTTATATGTTATAGTATAGCATAAAATAGTAGTAAAGTCAATACTTATTGTGCCCTTAGTGTGAATCGAACACGCATCTTTCCCTTAGGACGGGACTGCTCTATCCATTGAGCTATAAGGGCGTAAAAAGCCCCCAGAAGGGGGCTTTTAGTGTTAAGCAGCAACTGCTCCTAAACCTAGTAAATCATCTATTACGGGCTTGTTAAAGCCTACGATGATGTCATTTTCTATACGGATAACGGGTACACCCATTTGTCCAGAAAGTTGAATCATTTCTTGGCGTTTTTCTGCATCTTCGGCAACATTAATGTCTGTAAAAGGAATATTCTTTTCTGTTAAATAATCTTTTGTCATATGGCAAAAGTGACAACTAGGAGTACTGTAGATTGTGATTGTTTTCATAATTATGAATATAATGAAGGAATGTATAATAGAACCATACTGATAATAATTAAAACTACAGCAATACTGAAAAATATCCGTAGTCGTTTTCGTGCTTTTCCGCTGAACATAATATATACTTTACCATATGTTGAGACATTTGCGCCAGCTTTTACAAAATGACCATACTAGGCCTGTTTTTTTAAAGACTTTGGCTTTTTTTGTCTTGTTTGGGATTACTTTTTATGGGGCATATGGTATGGCAAAATCTTTTTACAGTGTTCATAAACAAAAAACTGGTAAAACTAAAGAATTAACCAATATTCAAGAAAGATTAGATACTATTAATTCCGAATCTACAGTAAATGATGATTTCCAAAAGGAAAAAGTATTAAGAGAGAAGCTGCATATGGTGCGGCCAGGGGAAGATTTGATAATAATCGTTCATGATAAAGAAGAACCTGCGGTAAAAAAGTAAGTCTTTTATTTTAGTAGTAGATATGTTATAATACCCTTATGGGTCCAGAAGATAAAGCCTTATTAACTGAATTAAAAGCAACATCAGATCAAAATAATTTGATGTTAAAAATTTTAGTTAAACAAGGTAAAATCATGCTTTGGACCAAAATAGGTTATTGGGTATTTATAATACTTCTAACTGTTGGTGCATTTGCGTTAGTAAAACCAATGCTGCAAAGTCTGGGAGATATATATGCTCCAAGCGGAGTTGGTTCATCATTAAAAATGATCGGCGA
>CAYJCX010000050.1:0-2808 GCA_964368775.1 uncultured Candidatus Saccharibacteria bacterium
ACATGGTCTTCACCGCGCACAACATGAGTTACGCCTTCGTCAAAATCGTCTACTACCACAGCCAGATGAAATAATGGTTCATCTACATTTTTAGCAATAACAAAATCTCCCAGGTCAGTAGTGTTCATTGTAACGTCGCCTTTTATTTCGTCGTGAAATGTTACGTCTATATTTGGGTTTTTAAATCTAACGATTTCTTTGATAACGCCGCTGCCATCCTTGGCCTCTTCTTTTGAGATATATGCGTGGCCGTCTTCTATCATTTTTAGTAAGACTTGTTTATGTCTGCCTACATGCTCTGACTGGATATATTTTTCATCATATTCTAAGCCCAGCCAATTTAAAGAATCCAAGATATTTTCTTGGTTTTCCATAGTAGATCTTTCTTTGTCGGTATCTTCAATTCTTAGGATAAATTTACCGCCATGTTTGCGAGCATATAAATAGGCAAAAATACCTGTACGGTATGCACCGGCATGTAATTTTCCTGTTGGGCTTGGCGCGAATCTTGTAACTACTTGAGGCATAAAATTAGTATAACATATTAGGTTTAAATGGCTTCTTCGATATTTTCTTCTTGAATAAATCCACCAGCTTGCAGGTCCCATAGCTTTTTATAAATGCTTTCTGGGTTTTGTAATAATTGATCATGACTACCATCTTCGGCAATTTTACCATTTTCTAGTACCAAAATACGGTCCATCTTTTTAATAGTAGAAAGACGGTGAGCAATAGCAATAACTGTTTTACCTTTCATTAGTTCATCTAATGCTTGTTGAATTTTTTGCTCTGTTTCAGAATCCAGGGCGCTGGTTGCTTCATCCAATACTAATATTGGCGCATTCTTTAATATAGCCCGGGCTATGGCAATACGCTGACGTTCCCCACCGGATAATTTTACTCCACGCTCACCTACTAATGTATCGTAGCCATTAGGTAAAGAAATTATAAATTCATGACAGTTAGCTTTTTTTGCTGCAGTAATAATTTCTTTTTCTGTTGCATCTTTTTTACCATAACTTATATTTTCTTTAATAGTTCTATGGAACAAAACTGATTCTTGAGGTACGAATCCGATAAAACTATGTAGGTCATCCTGTTTTATATCACGGATATCTATATTATCAATTTTAATAGACCCATTTTGAATATCAAATAACCTAAACAAAAGTTTAACCAATGTCGTCTTACCTGCACCAGATGGACCAATAAGAGCTATTTTTTCTCCATTGGCAACAGAAAATTTTAAATTATCTAATACTATTTTGTTATTTTTTTCATATTTATAAGTAATAGTATCGAAATTAATTTCACCTTTTACTTTATTCAAAATTTTTACCTCTGCAGAATCAGTAACCTCGTATGGTTGTTCCATGATTTGAATCATATCTGCTGCATCAACATAAGCTTCACTCATATCTCTAAAAAATCCACTAATGCTCCACATATCATCAGCTAATCTTTTAATATATGTATAAGAAAGATAAAAGAATCCCACAGTAACAAGACCTAATTTAAAATAATACAAACCAAAAATAAAAATCATTATTTCAGCAGTGGTTGTAACTGCGGCTTGAAACATAAAAAATTTATCATCTCGACCTGTCCTGACTCTATAAAGTCCAATAAGAGATTGTACTTTTTGCCAAGTAGTTTTTTTCTCTTTTTCAAAGCCACTAAAAAGTTGCACCGTAAGATGATTTGAAAAACTATCTACAATGTCTCCGTTTACATTAGATTTGAGATTAGAAATTTCCTTTCTATTTTTTCTAACATACTGACTATACCAATAATTAGATAGTATGAAAATTAAAAACCATCCAAGCATGATAAAACCTATTGTTTTATTAAATAAAAACAAAACAAAAGTAAAACCAACAGAACGAATAAAGTTGGACATAATATTCATCGAAAAATTTTCCCACAAGGTTACAAAACTTTGACGATATTTATCTATCTTATGAGCTAATGTTCCAGCAGAATGAGAAATAAAAAAAGAATGTGAATGACCAAGCATCCTATTATAAGCATTAAAGTATAATTGGAATTCCATTGTATTAACTATTTTTCGGTTTATATATGAAGATACCCTTCTTGCTGTAAAACGTATCAAAATAATCCCAATTATAATATATAAAACCGCCATAGCTTGGCTATATATTAAATCCCTAGAAATAGGTTGTGCCAAAACATCAAAAAACTTTTTTATATATAAAGGAGAAAAGATTTCAGACAATGCAGTTATAATCAAAAGAGCCCAATTAATAAAAATTGAACTTTTATAATTTTTAGCAACTATCCAATAGTTACGAAGCACATCTCGTAATTTAATTTCTTTAATACCCTCCATAGATAATTTTATTGTGTGTGGCCGTCTTGGCGGATTTGTTTGAATTCTTTTGAAAGTTTAGATAGTTCTTCTTCTGTAGTGTCTTCTAAATCTATAAAGTCATTACGTGCTGCTTTTAAAGAGCGGATTACTTCGTCCATTTTTAAATGCAAAGCTTTTGAATCGCGGTTTTGCATGTTTTGAATTAAGAAAACCATTAGAAATGTAACAATAGTTGTACCAGTGTTTATAACCAACTGCCATGTATCAGAATAATTAAACATTGGACCAGTAAAACCCCAAATAACAATAATTAAGACAGCAATAATAAAAGCAGCAGGAGTACCAGTACCTTCGCCTACTTTGTGTGAGATTCTGTGAAAAAATTCATTCATATAAACAAAATTATACCATAAAGCTTTGTAATTATTAACATACTGTGAATAAGTATTGCCAAATACCCTAAACTGTAGTATTAT
>CAYJCX010000051.1:0-2781 GCA_964368775.1 uncultured Candidatus Saccharibacteria bacterium
GGGCTTCGTAACTAATATTTATATCACCTTGCAATTCTAACGCTGCGCCGCCAACAACTTCTGTCCCAGCCAGGAATGTCCCGAGAGATGTCGAGTGGCGCGCATTTATAACACCCACATTAATTTTTGTAAGACCACCATAAGTATTTCCGCCAGACAGTACTAGTGTACCAGTACCTTCTTTTGCTATACCACCAACACCCGCAATTCGGCCGCTGATAGTTAGTGTTTCAGCAGTATTGGTGACAACGATATAGCGAAGAACAGGAGAAGCATTATCCAGACGAATATCAAATGCAATTGTATTACCACCAGAAGATGCGCTGTCCGTAATCCCCGCCAAACCTTGTCCAAGGATAATTGGATTTCCTGATAAAGTATATCCGCTGCCAGAGAGAGTAATAGAATTAAAAATTGTATTTTCAGTAAGGTCATTAGTGTTAGACAAGTTTGATGCGCCGCCAGGAAAAACCAAATCATCTCCTGTCACTGGTGCGGTGCCTCCCCAGTTACTAGCATCAGACCAAGAGCCGCTAGTTGTACCAGTCCAGGTTCGTGTCGCAGCTGATGCAGAATTTGTAAATCCAAAAAAGAAAAATCCCACTACAAAAAATATTGCGGAGAGTTTAATAAAATTTGAAAAAATTATTTTCATATCTATATTTATTATAGCTTATATAACTATTCTCTCATATAGAGAAGCAAAGAAAATATAATACAAATTTATTCCTGTCTATAGAACAAAATATTCTCTTAATAAAATATTTCAGCGCAGTTTTTCCCCGATCAGAGGTTCGAGATACTCTATATATAGTATATAATACTCCTATAAACATATGGCAAATTTAGACACTGAATCCATCGAAAATAGTAGCATTCGTCGCCAATGGGACGAAAATTCCAGCACATGGTACTTCTCTGTTGTAGACACCATAGCTTTGGTTACAAATAGCTCTGACCCACGCAACTATTGGAAGGTTCTAAAAAACCGTTTAAAAAATAGTTATCCGGAGTTGGTTACAAACTGTAACCAACTGAAAATGAGGTCCAATGACGGAAAGTTCTATCTTACAGATGTAATGGACTCGGATAAAATACTAAAACTTGTATCCAATATCTCTCCATCTGATACATCTATATTCCAACAATGGCTACAAAATTTTAAGCTAAAGAATGCATTTGATACCATTGAAGTAGCCCAAATAGATGGTGGTTTTCAAAAATTTTCTATCCAGAATTCTAACAATTTTTTAGCCTCAGAAGAAAAAGAAATTATGCCCTTGCCCATAGAAGGTACAGTGCCTGTGGATATCTTTAAGCAAAATGAGCAAATCATAATAAACGCTGATATTTCAGCAACAGTTATTGATGATGTTTTTATTTCAATAACTTGCAAAAATTTCACAATAAAAGGTAATCGTGTTAAAAAAGAAATTAATTCAAAAATATTTTCTACAGCAAAAGAATTAAAATGGGGTACATTTTCCAGAACCTTGCCCCTGCCCTATGAAGTTGATATCGAAAAAATTGAAGCTTTTGAAAAAGACGGAATGCTAACAATAAAGCTAAACATAATAGACAAGCAAAAAAATAAAATAGTAAAAATAAAATCACTTGGTTAGCCAAGTGATTTTATTTTTACTTACTAGTAAGATAAGCTTGCTCTGAAATTTCTTTCATTAGCCCTGTCGCCCATCTTCTTGTTTCGGGAGAACTATCTTTACCTTTTAAAATTACAGTCAGCATGTATGGCTTATTCCTTATATAAACAATTCCAGAGTCCGCAAATATATGCTGTTCTTTATTCTCTCCATACTTGTGGGCAAACCTTACGTCACCTGGCAACCCCTGAGAAAGATAGTCTCTGAACTTTGCCTCAGTCATATATGTTAATATTTTTTCAGAATTTTCTGGTTTTAAATAACTAGATGTATACAGTACACGCAATAATCTAGTATATTCTTTCGCAGAGATAAGACCTTTTTCATTATACAAATCTTCAAGACCAGTTTCTTGTTGGAAAGCTATATAGTCTGGTATGTCTAGCTGTCTACGGAAAATATTTTGCGCAGTATTATCAGAATCCACCAAAAGCTGTTCTAACAAATCTTCTACACTCATACTATTAGTACCTATGGTTTTATAAAGTTCTCCAGAATCAGAAGAGATATCTCCTTCTATTGGTTTTAGCTGTTGATCCCAGGTCAAATGACCTTCCTCTACTTTTTTAACAACTATAATAGCTTGTACGAGCTTGGAAAGCGATGCTGGGAAAAGACGCAATTCTTTACCAACAGAGATGTTTGCACCAGTATTAATAGTCTCATAATAAATAGAAACATTGTTCGGATACTTGTCTTCTAAGGCATGCAAATAAGAACGCAAACTTTGAATGTTAATGATATAAGAATCTCTTGATATAAATTCCCGCATTGGGTCTAAAAGCTTGTATTTTGAATCAGGCACATGCTCTTTATGTATAGGGAAAACAGCCAATATACCTAAAATAGTAGCCAGTATAATAAATACCCACAAAAGGTTCTTATAATTTTTTATTTTCTTGTTTAACGTGTCGTTTGCATTATTGGACATAAAGCTAATCTATTTACTAATAATTAAATCTCAGGGCTTGGACTTGGTTCTGGGGCAGGATCGGGACTAGGTACTGGATCAGGGGCTGGTGTTGGTTCTGGGGATGGCGTTACTTCAGGGGCAGGATCTGGAGTAGGTTCTGGGTCTGGCGCTGGGGTTTCGTCTGGGCTTGGTGATGGCTCTGGCGCT
>CAYJCX010000052.1:0-2700 GCA_964368775.1 uncultured Candidatus Saccharibacteria bacterium
CCGCCGCCTTCCATTTTGCCAGTCTTTTCGTTATATGTAGGAGGTACTTCTTGCTGTGTACATTTCTTCATAGAAAGTAGCCCGCCTGCAAGCTCTGTCTTAACTTGTTCTTTGGCAGCACTTTGAGAACGACTAACCTGTTCTTGAGCAAGGATAGCAAAACCAATAGGATTATTTTGAGATTGTTGGGTTAATGCCAGCCAGCCATCCCAGCCGCCTACAGAGAAATCATTTTTAAAAGCTTTTACGGATTCTGCCCCATCGCTACTGCCCCCGTTTTTCTTAGACAAGAAATTACCTAGTGTAAATTTAGAACTTTCTTTAAATTCAGTATCTACATTTTGAGAAACCAAATTTTTATAAGTAGATTTTAGGAATGGATAAGTGCTGGAATCTTTACTATCTTGATCCAAAAGACCACTAAAGACTTGCTTTAGTGTTGTCTTGTCTAGATCTTCGAAATAAGTCTTTGAATCCTTTATAAAGAAAGAATCCCCGAAATTCCCAGTATTTATAAGATTTACAGTACCTTCAGTAACGCCAGCAAGCAATGTCTTGGACATAGAGTACGAAATACTGTCCATACATTCTTCACGAATCTTTGTTTCGTCTAATGTTTTGTTAGTTTTTTCTACTTCTTTTTTGGATGCTTCTACTGCTTCCAGGACTTTGTCTTGGTCTTTTTTTATACTATCTAGCTTTTTTATAGCAGCTTTGTCTTCTGTTTGCTGAACATCACCACCACCTGTAGCAAAATCATCTAATATGTCAGCTAACCCACTGATTTTGTCAGAATTTCCTCCACAAGCTAACTTTTCAGCATCAGTCATAAAACCTTCTATCTTATTACCGTACCCATTAGGTAGGCCTTCGTACCATTTAGAAGTACTATCTGAACGGCAGAAATTTTTTAAGATGTTAGATCTACCAGAATTTAAAATAGCGGAAGAATTTTGAGCACTTTTACCACCAAAAACTTTTTGAATTTTTGTAGAAAAACTTGGTACAACCTGCAGACACGACTTTAGAGCACTACTGATTGCAGGGTTGTTGATAATATCTAAATCTCCCCATTGAGAAATACCGTCATAACCGCCAAATGCTTGGTTAAAATTATTGGGGTTAGTGGTTTGAGCAGAAACAGGTTTCAATAATGCAAAAAGAAAAACTGGTTCTATAACAAAAACAAACAATAAAACTTTTGCAACTAACTTGTATCGATTCTTTTTTAGAAAATACATATATATAGTATCTTATAGATTAAGATTTGTAGCAAGCTCATCCAGTGCTTGATTCATAATAAGAAAATGAGTGTTATATGTTGCTAAGCCTTGCAATGCCATCATAGGGTCAGTGTTTACTTGCTGAATCATAAGTAGTGAACGACTAACATAAGCAGAACTATTTACTAATGCTTTGTGTGCTGGCAATAATGACTGAGGTACTGGAATTTTTACCAAAGTCTCAGCAAAAGATTTATAAGCTCCAGAAATATTGTCCAATGGTGCAAGCATCATAGGGTCACCACCACGCAAAGATTCTCCAATAAATTCTATTTCATGGCCCATCATTGGTACAGTAGATAATTTATTTAATTCCAAATTAGCTAAACGCTGGTATTCGTCTTTAGCAATATCACTATCTCTAATAACGTTAAAAGAGCTAACTGGGTATATTTCTTTTTGCTCTTTTTCTATTAATTTACCACCGATAGAGTTGGCAATATTCTGCAGGGCATCATCGCTAAGCGCCCCAGTAGTTTGCAATGACCCAATAACGTTTAAAAATTCACGAGTAAAATCATTTGTTAGACCAGTAGAAGCTGAAGCTTCGTTCTCTCCTGCAGTGTCACGCAATAGTTGGCGTTTTGCTTCTACAGTTTTTTTATTTTCTTCGCCGTTAGTTAATGGGTCTAGTCCATACAATCTTTCTTCCCAGTCCAGTATACCGTTACCATTAGAATCTTTCTTTTGCAGATCGCCCAATGTTAATGTATCTACCTGAGATCGCAGTTCTGCAGGCAATTGTTTTATTTGTTTATTTATTTTATAAGCGTCTATTCCCCTGCCGATTAGTTTTACAATAAAACCAATTACCAAAATAGCCGCGATAATAATAACAATAGCCAATAATCTTTTTTGAAAAGCTTTACTTGGAAGATAGTCTTGAAATGCCATAGCATTATTCTACCATTTTTTTCCAGACGGCAATAGGTAAATCTTCACTACGTACATTATTTTCTATACCAAATTCAGTTATTACTTTGATAACTTTGTTTTGTAAATTAGCTGGCAGTATTTTTATATTTGAAAGCAGTAATTTTCTTTTATGAGCAAAAGCAGCGTGCAAGATATCAAAAAATTCTTTTTCTTCTTTTGGTTTACCAAAATGTTTTACATTTGTAATAGAAAGCACAGCAGAATCCACGTTTGGAGCTGGGCGAAATGCGCCCCGGGGCACAATAGATACCAATTTAGGCGCACCATACATCTTTACAGCAATAGAAAGTATAGATTCCTTGCCAGGCTCATTGTTTTTTACTGATTTAGCGGTAATTCTCTCGGCGACTTCCTTTTGAACTAGCAATACCAAGATATTCGGGCTATTAGGCACTGTATGGAATCTTTCTATGATTTCACCGGTTATATAGTATGGGATATTGGCTATTAGCTTGTATCCGGCCCCATTTTTGTCATTTTC
>CAYJCX010000053.1:0-2668 GCA_964368775.1 uncultured Candidatus Saccharibacteria bacterium
TTTAAATGGGCTATTATTTTTCACGTAGCCAGTATAGCACAAGTGGTAAATTTGTGTTTTGTAAATTATGTGGTACAAATAATATAAATAACCCTATATTATGGAAAATAAAAAATATACTGTAAAAGAAATTTTGTACGTGATTTTTTTCCCCTTTAAAAAATTAAAGGACGAACCCCGCTATTTTATATACTACAGAAAAGCACAAAGGATTATGCAGTTGGTTATGATCATGCTTACTATTGTATACTTTTATATTGGGCAGAAAAACCAATTCTTTTTAGAAATTCTTATGGCAACTTTTGTCTTAATAATAATTTACGCTACTATTAATAAAAATTATTTATCTTTAGAAAAAGAGCATATGGAATTGCTTAAAAACAGAGAAGAAGACAAAGAATTCCATCTAAAATTGGAAAATTAAAAAAACACCCCGGAAAATTCCGGGGTTTTTTATTAATACATTTCTTTTGCTAATTCTTCACACTTTTTAATAAGCTCTGGGTCAGTAATTATAATAAAGCGGTCTTTTTCTATTCCATCTTTTGTAACTTTTTCCATAAACATATCAAATGGTCTAACATCATAATGCTTACCAATACCGTATACACCAGCAGATAAATAAAGCGGACGGTACACTACCATTGCAGATTCATCTAGTCCATCTATTTCTGTATGGTGCCCAACATTTAAGACTTCATACAAATAATTATTCCACTCGCCTGCTGGGTCATGTTTGTAATGATAATAGAATCCTTTAGTAATTTCTTTAGACATATGATAGATTATACCAAACAAGTCGCAAGTATGCGCATTGCACATAAATTTTTCTAAGACCTTGGTCTTAGATGGGAAAAAGTACACGTGATAGCACTTGCCTGTCCCCTGAATTCCAAAAGTTCAGGGGCTTGTTTATTTACTTTACTTTTTATAAAAATATAGTATAGTTGTAAAAATCTTAAAAATGAACAATCCTATAATAAATGTCCAAATCTGTGCCGGTAAAGGTGGAGTTGGCAAAACGACAATCGCAGTTAGCTGTGCATTACAAGGTAAGTCAGGAGAAAAAATACTTCTTATTGACCATGATGGAGGCCACAGTGTAAAAAGAACACTAGATATAAACTATTATGTTGAACCCAACAAAATAGTTCATACAGAAAACAATTTATATATCTGTATAATTGAAAATATAAAATACAATACAATAACTAAATCCCACGATCTTGAGGATTCCACAGAGGAATATCTATTCCAATTTGAAGATGATATGGGTATTGTACCTTTTGCTGATATGGTTCACGAATTTTTCGGTGTACCGACAGATGTTGATAGTTTGCAAAAATTTATCGTTTTAGTTCAGGTAATACTCGAAGCTAAAAAGGCTGGTTTCTCTAAAATCATTATTGATGTAGAGCCTACAGCAGGACTTGAGAGGCTATTATCTAGTACTGATTCTATGGTACGTAGCTTACGCAACTTGAAAGACAAGAGCCCTATAATACTCATGGCTGTAAAAATTTCCTGGCCTGATATTGCAAAGTATTTAAAAAGTGATTATATCAAAGCTATTGATTTTTATACCGAAAGAATAATAGAAGCCACAGAGTATATTAAAAATGCTAAATTTGTTTTAGTTACAACGCCAGAAACAAGCCCGGTGGCTCAATCTTTTGAAGTAAATGACCTGATTGAAAAATTTGGAGGCAAAGTTTCCGGATATGTAATAAACAACATGAGAGGTGAAGATCATGAAATAAAAAACATACAGACTATAGAAAAGGTGGGTTTACCAGTAGCAAAAATAGAACGAAAAGAAGTTCTTCATTCAGAAAATAAGATCGATGCATTAAAATCAATCGGTGCTACGGTTCAAAATCTTTTATCTTTATAAAAAAATACAAAAAACCTCCCAGCAATGGGAGGAATTTTTATTTATAATACCGCTTCAAAAATTCTTTTTTGTATTCCGCAAATGTATCGTCCAAGATAGCTTGGCGCATGTTTTGAACAAGCTTGTTTATAAAATACATATTATGGATAGATGCCAATGTTGCTGCTAGCATTTCTTTAGCCCGGAATAAATGAGCAACGTAAGACTGAGTAAAATTTTTACAGGTATAGCATTTACATTCACTGTCTATCGGACCCATTTCAGTAGTGCATTTTTCATTCATTAAATTTAGTCGTCCATCATTGGTATACACTGTGCCGTGACGCGCCATACGTGTAGGAGCTACACAGTCAAAAAAATCTATGCCTTGCTCTACCCCCATAAATAAATCAAGTGGCTCGCCTATTCCCAATAAATGTCTTGGTTTGTCATTTGGCAAAACTTTGGTAACCCAATCTACCGCTGTTGTCATATCATCTTTTGAAAATGATCCGCCAATACCAAAACCTTCAAATTCTCTACCATTACTGGCTTTCATATTTGCTAATTCTTCGGCACTTAGTTTTCTTAAATCTTCAAACTGCGCGCCTTGAACAACACCAAAAAGTGCCTGGTCACCATGTGGGTCTAATTCTGTGTGAACCTCGAGAGATTCCTGCGCCCATTTGTGTGTACGAATAAGAGATTCCTTTTGGTATTCATAAGTCTCTGTTGGGCTGGTACATTCATCAAATGCAAAAATAATATCTGCGCCTAAATTCTTTTGTATTTCCA
>CAYJCX010000054.1:0-2664 GCA_964368775.1 uncultured Candidatus Saccharibacteria bacterium
GTGGTTATGAAATACAGCGAAATTTGCGAGACATATGCAGAAGTTCGCAAACGTGAAGGACAGCTAAAAAGACTAACCAAACAGCAAAAGCTGGATCTAATAAAGAATGCGTAAATACATAGGTCTTGCCTATGTATTTTATATTTGACAGTTTTTAATATGGATGTTATTATATATAAAAACAAATATCCAAAATATGAAAAACATAAAAAAAGAAGCAAAAGACTTGCTAATACCCGTAGGTGAAGCAGTCCAATGCTTCAATAGATTCAATGAGCTAAAGGGTGACTTACATAAGGTACAAATAAAATGCACTGTAGTCCAAATAGCAACAGATCCAGTAAAACTATTACTGCACTTGCCTATTGGAGGTAATAGACTAGATGTATCTGGGGCAATATTCTTTATGCAAAAAAATAATATAAAATCTATTCGTACAAATGGATCGACTAACCTAATTGTAGATGTAAAAAATAAAACAATCACAGTTCAAGGAGAATCTAATTCTCTGGGTAAGGTATGTAAAGAAGAAATTTTTTCCTTACTCTTAAGAACCTTTTATAACTTTGAATTTACTTTTAAAATAATTAACGGTCAAGGATTTAAAAGGTCTCATATGACAATAGATTTGGATGGTGAAGATTATACAGTGGAAGATTTAATTGCAACAATTCAGCCAACAAAAACTACTAATTAAATAAATACAAGACGAACCCCAACACGGGGTTCTTTTTTTATGAATTATTACGAAACTATTTCTAGTACAACTAATTCCAGTGGCAAAGATTTTATAGGGCTACGTTTTACCATCTGCGCTGCATCAAGAAGTTTTATAATTATTTGAGAAGTTAAAGTATTTTCTTTTGAACTGGCTATTTCCATAAAGAAATCAGTTTCGTCTTTACCATACATTTTTACAGATTCGGCTTCCTTCATCATGCCATGCTTTAGCATATGCACTGCGCGAATGTGGGATAGTAGTACAGACATTAGCATTTCTTGGTTTATGTCCATAAAATTTTTTGTAGACAAAGCTTTTTCTGCGGCCGATTTATCTTTCAAAGCTATGGCTTTTACCAAACTTTCCAGCACTGTCTTATTTGGTACACCAAACATTTCGGAAACAGTCTCGGCATCTATTTCCCCACCATTACCGCGAACCATTGCTTCTTCTAGTCTTCCACATGCATCGCGGTATGACCGGTCAGCTAATTTTGCAATTAAAGATACTGCTTCTTTAGAAATCTTTATTTTTTCTTTTTTTGCAATACTAGCTACATATTCTTCTAAAACCAAATGGTCTGGGTATACAAAACTTAATAGTTGTGTACGACTGCGTACTGTCTCTGGGACTTTATCAAAGTCAGTTGTAGCTAATACGAATATTGCATGTGCTGGAGGCTCTTCTAGCGTCTTTAATAGTGCGTTAAATGCTTCTTTAGTTAGCATGTGGACCTCGTCTATAATATAGACTTTGTATTTGGATTCCAGTGGTGCGCTGCGTACATGGTCACGTAGTTCACGAATATCATCAATACCTCGGCGAGATGCTGCATCTATTTCATAAATGTCCCCTGGTTTAGTACCCAGTTCTTTTGCAAAGATTCGCGCAACAGTTGTCTTACCCAAACCGCGCCCGCCAGTAAAAAGATACGCGTGCGCTGGTTTACCGCTCTCCACGGCAGAACGAACAAGTGAAACTGCGTTCTCCTGTCCAATAACATCATTAAAATTTTCCGGTCTGTATTTTCTGTATAAAACAGTATGCGCTACTTCTTGCTTTGCCATATGTGTCTATTCTAGCATATCCTGATTTTCTTCCATAAACAGGTTTAAAGTATTCTCCACCTCGCTTGCAGAATTAGCTTCCATCATTTTTTCACGTAATTCTTTGGCGCCGTCAAAGCCATTTATATATGCTTTGTAGTGCTTTTTCATAATAGAAAAGCTTTTGATATCTCCTAAATTTTTCTCATACTCGTAAGTATGCTCTATTAGTATTTTAAATTTCTCTTTTAGGTTTGGAGCAGCTACATTATCTCGGTCAAAAAACCATGGTGCGCCAAATATCCCGCGGCCTATCATAACACCGTCAAATCCTGAATCTTTAGATTTTACAGCGCCGTCATCTAATGTCTTTACATCACCATTACCCAGCAGTACAACGTCAGGTCTTAAGCTGTGAACATATTCATTTATTTCATTTGCTAATTCCCAGTGCGCTGGAACTAATGACATTTCTTTACGTGTACGCAGGTGCACAGTTAATGCAGCGATATCTTCTTTTAAGATTTCACCCAGCCATTCTTTATATTCTATTTTGTTGTAACCAATACGTGTTTTTACAGACACAGGCAAACCGTCAGCTCCTTCTATCGCAGCGCGAATAATTGCGCGAGCATTCTCCGGATTTTTCATCATACATGCGCCGGCGCCTTGCTTCTCTATAGATTTATCTGGACAGCCCATATTAATGTCTATACCATCAAAACCTAACTCTTTACACAATGCCGCTGCACCACGCATATTCTCTGGTTTAGCCCCAAAAAGCTGAGCAACAATAGGTCTTTCTTTTTCAGAAAAAACCAGGTCACGTTTTAAAACTTCGCGGCCTTTAGACATAAGACCATCTACTGATACGAATTCAGTCCAAAATACATCTGG
>CAYJCX010000055.1:0-2606 GCA_964368775.1 uncultured Candidatus Saccharibacteria bacterium
AGCAAGAAGTACCTCCTACATATAACGAAAAGACTGGCAAAATGGAAGGCGGCGGCACTATAACTCGCGGTATAGAAGTTGGTCCTAATGACACTACTTGCACCAAATCCGAAGTCGTTACTCCTGGCTCAGTTCTATCTAGTAGATTAGACGCTGTCATTACATCTGACGTAAGACAGCTTGAGATGGCAGACAAATTTAATGAATCTCTAAATCTTATTTTTACTAGCGCTTTTAATACATTAAATACTGCTGGTCTCTCTGGTTTGTCTAGTAAGACATATGGATCTTGGGCAAGTAAGATTAACGATGTTTCATTTATCGAGCGGTATAATGGCGCTGTTGGTGGTGGGGCGAAAGAGCAGTTCAATGCAGCGCTAGATTCCACAAAAGAAAAATATTTTTCTACAATAGACAGTACTATTGATATGTATAACAACACTGTTAATGGGTCAGTTGTAAAATATAACAATACTATTGATGGAACAATAGATACATTCGACACTGTCAAAGGTATTATTGAAAAATATAATGTTACAGACGGTAGTACAAAGACTTATACTAGTAAAATAACTACAACTACCGATGTAACTGGTAATACTGTAAATAATAGAACTTGGTATAACAATACTGGCATTGTTGTGTCTGACGGTAAAAAAGGTTTTTCTACTGGCAGTTTGGGTAATAAAGGTGGCGCTGAATTAATCTATCATAGATCAGAATCTAGTTATGCTAGTTATGATTTTGATATAACCAAAGATTTATTTGACCAACAAATTGGTTGTACTACTCGTCCTGGAATTGTTTCTTTGGAAAAAAATTATCTTAAAGAATTAGAAAGAGGTAGTAACCCAGCAAATAGTGCATTATATAAATTAATGCCTGCAATGGCTGAACTAGATTTCTGTATTCCAGGGCCAACAACAAATTGGGAAGAAATAGCTGACGAAAACTATGCCGAAGTCGTAACTTATATTGCAGAGAATGGTATTGGTATACCGCTAGATACTAGTGTGGATGGTACATTTTACAGTGCTGTGGGTAAAAGAATCGGCCAAATGACAGATGCTCTTGAAAAAAGAAATTTAGCAAGAACTTCTATGCAAGCAGTAAATCTTGCATTTGGTGCAGCTTTCTCTGCTGTTACATATGGTATTACTGCAGCTGTGGCTGGTATTGCTAATGCTGTTATTGAATATCAAAAAAGAAAAGATACAAGAAAAACAGAGGCAACTATTGCTGCATTAGAAGATGCATCCGGGACTGTAAATGGTGCTATTACTACAGCAGTAGAAAGAGAAGGCCGCGAATGGACAGAACTACAACTGGGCTATTTAAAAGAAGACTATATAGACTACAAAGAAGCTGTTTATGATAAATTCAGTGATAAAAATAGCTTACCTTTTGTACCAGAAGCTCGCGCTTTTGTAAAAGATTTACCAGCATTAGCTGATAATCTATTTACTATCCAGCAAGATTATGCAGAAGAAATAAAAACAGAAAAACAAGTTGTAGAAGAGCTAGTTGCCATAGCAACACGTGTTGGTGAAATTAATGCTGCCGCTACAAAATTAGCAAAAGACAAAGGCTTGCCAACCGATGTACCAAAAGAATGTAAACCAGCAGCTAATCAGTGCCCAAGTTCTGGAATAATGAAAAATGGTAAATATACTATTACTACAGACCCACGAGCTTATAATCTTAAAAATGATTTCAATCAAGCGGTTGATGTTTCTAAATTATTGATCGGGTATTCTGGTCCAGGTTCTAATGCATACGGCACCAGTAATGTTAACCAGAATCAGTCTGCAAATTTAAATCAATTTGCTGCTTATTTAGGTTACTACCCTTATACTAAACCAACAGTGCATATTATCTTTAATGCTGAGAAAAAGTTTAGAACGTCTGGTTCTTATTATGAACCAACTTTACAAATTTACACAGATGAAACAAATCTATCTGTTGTTATGAGTTCGACGTTATCTAACTTAGTGACTGGAGAAATTTATGGTCTTTATTCTGCACCTGTTTATTTAAGATCTAATAAGCCTTATTCTGACAGTGATCTTAACGGTAAGACTATTACAGTTACTGCATACAACCCTAATTATTTAATTAGTGGTAAAGACCCAAGTACCTTTACTAGTTTGACTTGTACTATCCAACCAATGAAGGTTAATGGTGTTCCTAATAATGATCATTTAATTTGTGATAAATAATATGAATAAATTTAAAATCACACCTAAAATAGCCTTAATAATTGTATTGGTTTTAATAACAGTTACAGGAATTGTTGTTTATCTTAGTTATAATAAAAAAGCAAAAAGTAACCCAACTGTAGCTGATAGCGGGTTCTTGTCATTCTTTGGTGGTAGAAAAGTAAAACCCAATGACGAATCAACCATCCCAGGGGTAATACCTAACCAGGGTGGTGATACCGGCGGGCTGGTTGGCGGTAATACTGGGGGCCAAGATACATCTGGGGATACCGTTGGTGGTAATACCGCGGGGAACACCAGTAATGGCGGTAAACTAATGCTACGTCCTATTGGAAATAGTAATTTGTCTCTTAATGATACAAATAATGGCAACACAAATGTAAATGG
>CAYJCX010000056.1:0-2589 GCA_964368775.1 uncultured Candidatus Saccharibacteria bacterium
ATTCTATTTCAGAAAATACTGTTAACTCTAATCTTGAACCAGAAATTATTCCAAGATCTAAGATTAGTGGCGATGAAGAGATTCGAACTATTTTTATGGCAATTAATGCCAATGAATCAAAAGTAGAATTTAAACTAAATGAAGTATTGCGTGGTAAGCCGACCATTGTTATTGGAACTACAAATATTTTAGCCAGTGACGTAGGTGTTACTTTTGCTCCGGCAAATGTAATGATTAGTGATGTGCGTGTAAATTCTCGTACTTTAAAGACTGACAGCTCTCAACGTGATGGAGCAATATCTCGAATGATACTGCATTCAGATAAATCTGAAAATGAATTCATTACTTTGAAAAATATAGTTGTTACTGGTCTACCTACTGAAATAGCTCGAAATACAAAATTCAATATGACTGTAACGGGGGATTTAATAATAAACGGAATTACAAAGAAAACTTCTTTTTCTGGATCTGGAACAGTTACAGATAAAAATGTTTTCTCTGGAGAATTAGGTACTGTTATTGAACATGTAGATTTTGATCTCAAAATACCAGATTTATCATTTTTAGCTAAAGTTGATAAAGAATCTAAATTAAATATTTACTTTGTAGCCAAATAAAAAAATAACCCCATATGGGGTTATTTTTTATTTGGTTTAGCTTATTCCAGTGTAATACTGTCTACGTTTGTAGCATTTAAATCCTTTTCGATATCTGCTGTTGTATCAGATTCACTTTGAGCATTTAATGCTTGAGCCTGCAGATCACTTGCTTTTATTTCAGCTTGTTTTTGCATTATCTCTGTATCTAATGCATCTGACTTTTTATTTTGCATCATATTAGTAACTAAAAATACAGCAAGGATTATTAGTATTACTACAATCAGTACCATAGAGTTACTTTTTTTAGCAGGGGCCATATTAGGCATACCGTTCATTGTTGTCTGGTCCATATAAAATTATTTAACTATTAAAGAGCTTTTATAGCCTTTAGAACTTCTAATAATTTGTCTTGAATTACTTTTGCATCTGCTTTTATTCCGTCTAGCAGTGCTTTATTTGCTGCTTTTGTTGCTTCATCTGTACCTTCTGTAATAACTACTGATTTTACTTTTGCATCTAGCGCTGTAACTAATGTTTTTACCGCGTCTAGTGATGATTGAACAGTAGTAGTATCTTTACCTTCTGCTTTGATTTTGTCTACTCTAGATTGCATACGGTCTGTTAGCTTTGACAGTCTTTCCACCATTGCTCCAAGACGTACTTGCATCTTTTGGTGTAATTCATTTTTTAGTTCTTCTCTTTTTTCTTTTAGACTCTTTTTAACTTCTTCGCGCTTCTTTTCCATTTCTTCACGGTTTTCTTTCATTTTGTCCTTTATTTCACCGCGTGATTCTTCGCGTTCTTCTTTTGTCATTTCTTTTTTATCTTCACGCATTTTTTCAATTTCTTCTTTGTTTTCTTGGCGCATATTTTTAACCTCACCAATTTTTTCTTTACGAAGATCTTTCATTTCACCACGATTTTCCATACGTGTTTCCATGATTTCTTTTTTTGCTCCAACTGGTGGCATTTTTTGCATACCTTCACGATACAGTGTTGGCACTGGTGCTGGAACGCCTGTTACAGGTATTACAGTTGTAGTTGTACCCGAAGCATCAGTTGTGGTTACTGCTGCTGTTTCTTCTGCTGAAACATTTGATGTTATTAGCATCCCAGTTATTGCAAAAGCCGTTAATAAATGTTTTTTATTCATATATATAATTACTAATTAATACTGTCTCTATTATACTACATATCCAATAGCGCAAGGGTAGATTTATCGATAGGGCTGTTTATATCTATATAAGCTTGCGATTGTGTGTAATTAATATAATATAGATATATATGAGTATAATCCTTGCTTTGTTTTTAGTCGGAGCTGTTCCAGTGCTTTTTACATTGGCTCTGCCTAAAAATCGTACTTTTTTTGAAAAACCTGTAGTCAAGGGTTTTGGGCTAGGGGTATATATGGCTCTTATATTTGTGCTATTAAAAGAATCTTTTGAGCATGGGGGCGCTACTTTGGGGTTTGGGGGATTATTTTTGGGTTTGGCTGTTAGTTTTTTTATTGGTTACTATTTTAAAGAATTCCACCATCATCATGAAGAGGGAGTAGAACATGTGCATTCTAAAATATCGGCTACAAAAATTCTTGTGTCTGACTTTTTTCATAATATAGTAGACGGTATCGCTATTGTTTCCGGTTTTTCAATTAATAACAGTATTGGGTTTGCAGCACTTGTTGGGGTATTAGGGCACCAAATAATTCAACAATCAGGTCAACAAATGCTATTGGCGTCCGAAGGAGTAACCCCCAAAAAGGCTATTTGGGTTTCATTTATTATTTCTTTGTCTGTATTTTTTGCACTACTAATAAAGAATGGGGAAGCATTGGAAAGTGTACTAATGGCACTGTCTGCCGGGATAATCCTATTTAAAATTATTACAGACATTAGAGAAACAAAATGGTCTAAAAAGTCAGTAATCGGATTTACTATTGGTTTTACAATATTGCTTGTTTCTTTATTTTTAATTCCACATACGCACTAAA
>CAYJCX010000057.1:0-2586 GCA_964368775.1 uncultured Candidatus Saccharibacteria bacterium
GTACATTCATCAAATGCAAAAATAATATCTGCGCCTAAATTCTTTTGTATTTCCATACTGCGGCGCGGTGTAAGATAATGCAATGACCCGTCAATGTGAGATCGAAAAGAAACGCCATCACTACCAACTTTGGCTAGTGGCGCTATATCGTCTCCTGACCGTCCTGGATTTAACTGCAGCATTTCGTCACCAGTTGCAACCTTGGAAACTGACTTACCGTACGCCGCCCCAAGTGAGAAAACTTGGAAACCCCCACTGTCAGTCATTGTTGGACCATGCCAGTTCATCCATTTTGGAAACCCGCCAGCTTTAGCTATTATTTCATCCCCTGGCTGAAGATATAAATGGTATGTATTGGCTAAGACAACTTGAATACCAATATCTATTAGCATTTCAGGGGTCATAGATTTTACAGTGGACTTTGTCCCAACAGCTACAAAAGTAGGAGTAAGAATACATCCATGAGGTGTATCATAGTAGCCTGCGCGGCCGCCAGATTCTAAAGTTTTTTCTATGTGAAAATTAAAATTTTTATTCATATAAAAATCTTATTTTTCTATTACAACAAAACGTAGGTATTGGAAATTTACAACAGAACGTAAATAAACAACTTGGTCTTTTGTATCGTCTCTTGAAACAGTTTTTACTACTTCAGCAAAAGGTTCACTAAACAAACTGGGTACTGTAGCCAAAGACCCAACAGGTATCTCTACATCTTTAGAAATAATAGCTTCAAAACTAGCGCCGCCGCGACCACGAAAAACAGCACTAATACTATTCATTGCATCTTCTAAAATAATTTCTGAATTTGTTTCTATACCTGGAGATGAATATAAAGTTATCGTCGCATCACGCCCAGAGACGCTACTAACGCTGCCCAAAGGTATACCACTAATTGTATAAACACGTTTACCAATTTGAATTCCTTCTGGAACACTAACCAAAAGAGTATCGTAAGCAGAAAGACTGGGTTTACCAATAACACTAGCCAAAACAGAATCAGATTTTGCTAAGACGCTATTTTTAAATCCGCTGTTTTCATTTTCGATTAAAGAATAATCAATCATTTTACTACGCAATGTTTCGTTCTCGGCTTCAAGACTATCTATGCGTTGTAATAATTTTGACTTTGAGTGGGCAGTAGAATAAATACCGCGTTCAAATGCAGTTGATGTTTCAATAACCGGGACAGTAATAGCGTAAGAAAAATTACGAAAAACTTTTTTAAATCCAAAAACAAGAGCAGCTAAAATTAAAACCAAAATAGCATACCGAAATCCTCGGTAGCTTTTTTTATGGTGACCTAAATATTGATTATCTTGGTGGTAAGCCATTTTCCGGAGAAACTAAAACTTCTTTATAATAGTCTATATCGTCCAGGATTATTCCTGTACCGCGAGCAACCGCTGTTAGTGGGTCATCCGCTACAAACACTGGAATTTTTACAGCATTACTAAGCAATTTATCAAATCCTCGAATTAAAGCGCCGCCGCCAGATAAAATAATCCCGCGATGAATAACATCAGACAAAAGTTCCGGAGGAGTAGTTTCTAAAACTTCTTTTGTACCTTCTACGATAGACAGTAGTGAACCAATTATAGCTGTGCGAATATCTGCATCAGTTACAATTATTTCTCTTGGCAAACCTGTTACAAGATCGCGTCCACGAATTGGGCATTCCATTAAATCCCCTGGCAGTGCATTACCTAGTGCAATTTTTACAGCTTCAGCAGTTTTACTACCAACAAGCAATTTAAATTCATCACGCATAAATGTAACGATGTCATCATTTAGTTTATCCCCTGCAATACGCAAATTCTTAGATCGTACAATACCGCCAAGTGCGATTACTGCAATGTCAGTAGTACCGCCGCCAATGTCTACAATAATAGACCCAATAGCATCTTTAACCGGTAACCGTACACCAATAGCTGCAGCCATTGGTTCTTCTACGATATAGACTTCTCTTGCGCCGCCTGACATTGCAGCATCATATACAGCGCGAGTTTCTACATTTGTAATTGCAGTTGGTACACCCACAACGACGCGCGGGCGGAAAAACTTTTTAGAAATACGTTCAGTTTTTTGGATAAGATAAGTTAGCATTTCTTCGGTTACTTCAAAATCTGAAATAACACCGTCAACAATTGGTTGAACAGCTTTAACGTGTGCAGGTGTACGACCCAGCATTTGCTTGGCTGCAGCGCCCACCGCAACAATTTGGCCAGTCTTTGTGTTTACCACAACAACAGATGGCTCGTTGATAATTATTCCTTGCTTACTAAGATACACCAAAGTATTTGCAGTACCCAGGTCTATACCAATATCATTTGAAAACGCTTTATATAATTTACTGAACATATTTAACAACCTCTGACAAACTGATTATTCTGTTTTCTGACTCTGTACGTTTTTTAACTTCTGCCCCACCGTTTTCCAAACTTCTTTTAGATACAACAATACGAATTGGCATACCTAATAAATCTGCATCACCGAATTTTTCTCCTGCGGTTGGGCCTACTCGGTCATCAAACAATACTTCTACGCCAGCTGCATTTAAAGAATTATAAATCTCTTCAGCTTTTG
>CAYJCX010000058.1:0-2570 GCA_964368775.1 uncultured Candidatus Saccharibacteria bacterium
TTTGAGCTATTTCAAATTCAGCACGTTTTAGGCGCTCTATTATTTTTTCTTCACTATCAGTTCCACGAGAACGCAATCTTTCTTCTAAAACCTGCATAGATGGCGGCAAAACCAATATTGTTTCAGAATTATCTCCATAAATCCGTTTTACATTTTCTGCCCCTAATACATCTATATCTAGCAGAGGTCTTTTACCGCTATTTTTAATACGCTCTATTTCAGACTTTAGTGTTCCATAGAATAATCCGTCATAAACTTCTTCATATTCTACAAATTCGCCATTTATTATTTTATTTTTAAAATCATCTACTGCTAAGAAATGATAAGCTACTCCATCTTTTTCTTCGCCTCGAGGAGCGCGCGTTGTAGCTGAAATAGAAACAACAAATTCAGGGTGATCTGTGATTAATTTCTTAGTTAATGTAGTTTTCCCAGCACCCGAAGGTCCAGAAATAGCAATAATTTTGTCCATAAAAATATACTACCAATAAAAGACTTTTTTTGCTATCATAAATATACATATGAGAATCCTATCCATAGAAACAAGCTGCGACGAAACATCCATGGCTTTAATAGACACCAGCGGCAAGCATAACAACAAATTTGTTATCCATTCTCATCTTATTGCGTCTCAAGCCAGTATGCATGCAGAATACGGCGGAGTTTTCCCTGCTATAGCAAAACGTGAACATATAAAAACAGCTATACCATTACTAAAATCTTTATTTCAAGAAAGCAAGAATACTATTCCAAAAGATACCTGGTTTTTGTTGGAAGGTATAGATAGTAAAGAAGAAAAGATAAGAGAAATTTTTGGACGCGACCAAGATTTGGCTGAAGATTTTATAAAGTTTGCTCACAAACATCATTTTGCAAAAATAGATGTAGTAGCTGTTACTCATGGCCCAGGACTAGAAATGGCTTTATGGATAGGTGTTAACTTTGCGCGTGCACTGGGCTGCATATTAGAGATACCAGTTATTGGTATTAACCATATGATGGGTCATTTGGTCTCGCCTTTGATAGAGCACGCGCAGCTAGGCACTGAGATAGACTTTAAACCAATTCCAGACAATGCTATATCTCTTTTAGTATCTGGTGGCCATACAGAATTAATCCACATTCAAAATGGTGAATACACATTGCTTGGCGAAACAGTAGATGATTCTATTGGTGAAGCCTTTGACAAAGTAGCTAGACTAATGAACCTGCATTACCCTGGCGGCCCAAGAATTTCGCAGTTAGCCGAAGAGGCACGAGAGAAAGATATAAAGCCAGTAGACCTGCCAAGACCAATGCTACATTCTAACGACTATAATTTTTCTTATTCTGGATTAAAAACAGCAGCAATGTATTATGCAAAAAAATTCCCAGTAGTAGCCCATGTAGAAAAAATGGCAATGGCATTGGGTTTTGAAAATGCTGCAATAGAAGTAGTAGTTAAAAAAACGCTAAGAGCACTAAAGGACACAAATTCTAATATCTTAATTCTGGGCGGCGGCGTTACAGCTAACAATCATCTGCAAAAAGAATTAGAAAAAGCTTGTACAGAAAATAATATAGAAATTCATCACCCTATAAAATCTATTACCGGAGACAACGCTTTAATGATAGCCTTGGCGGCAATAGTAAAAATAAATAAGACAGGACTAGTTGATGAATCAGTTGGTTTAAAAGCTGTTGGAACACTGCCTCTCGCCTAAAATAGCCTTTTTTGCTATACTTTTTTCATGGATGACAAACTATTAAAGCCTTATAACCCGGCCGATACAGAAGACCGAATTTACCAAATGTGGGAAGAATCTGGATATTTTAATCCAGACAACTGCGTAAATGACGGTATTGTAAAACCAGGCTCAAAACCTTTCTCTATTGTACTGCCACCGCCCAACGTTACAGGTACACTACATATTGGTCATGCTGCCATGCTTGTCATAGAAGACATCATGGTGCGTTTTGCTCGTATGCAAGGCCGCGAAACACTATGGCTACCAGGTACCGACCATGCTGCAATTGCTACTCAATCTAAAGTAGAAAAAATAATCGAAAAAGAAGAAGGAAAAAGAAAGGGAGACTTGGGCCGCGAGGAATTTTTAAACCGCGTAAATAAATTTGCTCAGGAATCTCATGACACTATTGTAAACCAAGTTAAAAAGATGGGGGCATCTGTTGACTGGTCCAGAGAAGCTTTTACACTGGATGAAAAGCGTAATTTAGCTGTACGCACTGCATTTAAAAAAATGTATGACGATGGGTTAATTTACCGTGGGCACCGTATTGTAAATTGGGACCCCAAAGGCCAAACAGTAATATCAGACGACGAAATAGTTCACGAAGAACGCAAAGCCAAGCTTTATACTTTTAAATACAGCGCTGACTTCCCTATCTCTATCTCAACAACACGTCCTGAGACAAAAGTTGGTGACGTTGCTGTAGCTGTAAACCCAACGGACGAGCGTTATTTAGAATACATAGGCAAGACCTATGTAGTTCAAGATTTTTGTGGAGTTAGTTTAAGTATTAAAATAGTAGCAGATGATAGTGTAGAAAAAGAATTTGGTACAGGCGCA
>CAYJCX010000059.1:0-2556 GCA_964368775.1 uncultured Candidatus Saccharibacteria bacterium
TTTTTTGATAACCTACCCGAAACTGCTTTTGCTATTACAAATACTGACGACCAATATGGCCGCGAAATGGTTAAAGACACGCACGCCAGTGTATTTACTTATGGTTTTAATAATATTGCAGACTTTAGTGAAAACGTTACATCTAAATTAGTTGGGCAGTTTAACCAATATAATTTATTGGCCGTATACACAGCTGGTATTAAACTTGGTTTTGAAGATTCTCATATAAAAAAAATATTAGGCGAAGTATTGCCACCACGTGGGCGTTTCGAACTTGTGGTTGATACTGACGGTATTCGCGGTATTGTTGACTATGCTCATACACCGGACGGTATTCAAAACGTTTTAGAAGCAGCCAAAGGTTTAGCAGGAGAGCGAGGCAATGTTATTGCTGTACTTGGATGTGGTGGCGATCGTGATACAGGCAAACGTCCTGTAATGGCTCGTATTGCTTATGATATTGCGGACAGTATTATTTTTACCAGTGACAACCCACGAAACGAAGACCCAGATAACATCTTGGCTCAAATGTATTCTGGTCTCCCAGAAGATATTGTAAAACCAGTATCTGTTATTGTAGATAGACATATGGCAATAAAGCACGCAAAAGAAATTTCAAAGTCAGGGGATATTATTATGCTTTTAGGTAAAGGTCATGAGACTTACCAAGAAATAAATGGTGTCAAAAATCATTTCGATGACAAAGAAGAATTAACAGCTGCTTTTAGCTAGTTTTCTTACGTTCTGCTATAATCTGTAGATATGAACAACTTTTTATCTACAGAAAATAATAACAACATTATTAAATCTCCAATTGTTATATTTGGAATAATTTTGACTTTGGGTATAGTTGGTTCAGCTATAATTGCCAGCCAGACAATGCTTAAAATAAAAAAAATAGGCGATGTCGTTACTGTTACTGGTAGTGCAAAAAAAGACATTGTGTCTGACAATGGTAAATTATGGATTACTTTTTCAAAGGGTACAAAAATTGCAAATCTTTCTTCTTCTTATGAAGCCATGAAAAAGGATTCAAATTCTATAGCGGCATATTTAAAATCTCAAGGTTTTACTGATGCTGAAATTACAATAAATGCTGTTCAAGCAGAAGATGTTTGGGACCAAAACGAAAGACTACGCAAAGACTATACATTACGCCAAAGCATAGAAGTTATGAGCTCTAATGTACAACTTGTAGATACTGTTAGTAAAAATATTACAGCTTTGTCTGCCCAAGGCATTGTTCTTAATGCTACTCCTAGTTATACATATTCTAAATTAGCTGATGATCGCGTTTCTTTGTTATCAGAAGCAATTGACGATGCAAAATTGCGCGCAGATGCTATTGCATCTAAAAGCGGGCGCAGTCTTGGTGATATCCAAAGCGCATCTTCTGGTGTAGTACAACTATTGTCTCCAGGTTCTGTAGAAGTTCAAGACTACGGTTCTTACGATACATCTACTATTAACAAAACTGTAATGATAACAAGTAAGGTTACTTTCTCTTTTAAATAGTATGTCATTCAAATTTCTACTAAAATCAATTTTTGTCTTTGTATTCTTTGTTAGTACAGCAAATGTTGCTTTTGCAGAAGTTATTAAAAATGCTGGTTTTACTAGCGCTACAATAATTGTATCTAACAGTGCCCCAAATGTTTCTGATCTTGTGCGTATGTCTATGCCTATTTATAACGAATCTGGCGGTACACTGTACGGGATTGTTCGTTTCTATGAAGATGACAAAAAAATATCAGAAAAATCTATTGTTTTAAAGACATCTGAATTTGGTGGATTTTCTTACGAATGGAAAGCTTTGCCTGGCTATCATAATTTTGTCTTAAAGCTAGAAGATACATTTGTCCAAATGCCAAAGCAAAATAAAAATATTGCTGTACTAGAAAATAGATTATCTGAAATTTCTGTTCGAACCCAAGGTTCAGCTGTTTCTCCAGAAGTCTCTAGTGGCGGAGAATTGTTTAAAGAATATGATGTTTCTTCTGAATCACAAGCACTGCCAGCTGATAGCGGGATAGATGCGTACCGCCAGGATTTTCTTTATGGGGCAGAAGTTAAAATAAATTCTATAAAGCAAGATATCAACGAAAGCGTAAAACAAAACGCAGAATATGAAAAAAGATTAAACAATCTAAAAGATTCTTTGCCTCGAGCAGACGGTAGCCTGCTAACACCTGTGCAGTATTTATATGCTTGGTTCTTAGGGGCAGTTGCTTATATTTTAGCAAATGCGTATCTTTTTTATGGGGTATTGGTTTTGGTTTTATTTTTGATACTTCGTTTTATTGTTAGAAAATTTCAGCATCGACACATCGGGCACTATAGATAATTTATGAGAAAGTTTTTTTTAGGTGTAATATTTTTACTAATATTTTTTTTAAGTCATTTATTTTTTCTTAAAATTATAGCTATTATTTTGGCAGTTATTTTGTTGCCTTTTCAACTTTTGACTGTTTTGCCGGTAGCTTTTATATATGATACTGTCATAGGAGGAGGGCAAAAGCCTGTTTATAGTATTATTACCATTTTGGCCATAATACT
>CAYJCX010000060.1:0-2509 GCA_964368775.1 uncultured Candidatus Saccharibacteria bacterium
GCCGCAAAATGTTTAAACTATTTTGAAGATTTTTTTGGAATTAAATATCCATTAAAAAAATTAGATTTAGTTGCATTACCCGACTTTGCTGCAGGCGCAATGGAAAACTGGGGGCTAATTACATTTCGCGAAACATGTCTTTTGGTAGACAAAAAAAATACTGCGTTAACCAACCAGCAATTTGTCGCTGTAATCATAGCGCACGAAATTGCTCACCAATGGTTTGGTAACTTGGTTACAATGGCATGGTGGGATGATCTATGGCTTAACGAAGGTTTCGCTAACTATATAGAATACGCGTGTGTAGACGCCATCTACCCTGAATGGAAAATTTGGGAAGACTTTACTCATGGCGACATGGGCGATGCTTTTAAATTAGATGCATTAGAATCATCTCACCCTATCCAAGTACCCATAACAGATGCAGGCGACATAGATGAAATTTTTGATGACATTACATACCGCAAAGGCGCAACAGTTATCCGCATGCTAGCCGAATACGTTGGGCAAAATAATTTCCAAAAAGGAATTAAAAGCTATATGAAAGCATATGCTTATAAAAATGCTACGACAAAAAATTTGTGGATGCATTTAGAAAAAGCTAGCCGTAAACCTGTTAGCCGTATTATGGGCGCATGGATACGCCAAGCCGGCTTCCCTATTTTGTCTATAGCTGATTCTAAAAATGGCATGATGTGTAGTCAATGCAGATATTATAGAAACAGAAATCTATCCAAGAAGAATCAAGATAAGACCACATGGCCAATTCCGCTAAATGATGGCAGTAAGAACTATTTACTGGAAAGCAAAAAAACTAATACCATAAAAATTTCAAAGGATGCCCTGACTTTGAATTACAGTGAAGGAACATTAGTTCATATAGACTACAACAATGAATTTGTAGAAAAACAAAAAGCCGCAATCTTAGCTTCCAAAATGACGCCAATACAAAGAATGGGTCTTATTCGTAACATGCGCGCATTAGCGGAGAATGGTAATGCTAGCGTTATAGAATTAATAGAATTTATGGGTCTCTTTAAAAAAGAAACTCATTATTTAGTCTTATCTGAAATATGGGGATCAATGCTGCGCACTATGCATATTTTTGGCAAAGACGAATCTATCTATAAATTACTAGAAAATCTATACAAAGAAATGTTCTCTAATATGTGGCAATATATTAGTTATGAATCCACAAAACGTGCAGAGATGATGCGCAGCAGCGTAGTACTGTCTGCTGGGTACAAACTGGGTTACAAACCAATAGTAGATGAAGCATTGGCTAAATTCCAAGATCCGAATAGTATTATCCCCCCACATATGCGCGCTAGCGTATATCGCACGGTTGTAAAATATGGGGACGAAAAAACCAAAGCTAAACTTTGGAAAATTTTAGAAAAAGAAACTTTACATGAAGAAAAATTGCGTATCATGGCTAGTTTTGCTGCAGTAGTAAAAGCCCGTGACCTGATAGATGTACTGGGCTACTACAATTCTGATAAAGTAAAAAAACAAGATACCCCATTATTAATGGCACGTTTACTAAATGAAACCAGTAACCCAGAAATAGTTTGGAACTACATAGAACACCACTGGGGTGAACTGCTAGAAAACTATGGCAAGGGTGGGCATTTGCTGTCTAGAATATTGTCTAGTTTGGCAGCTATTAGAGATGAAGGCACAATGAAGCATATGAAAGGTTTCTTTAAGAAATATCCTGCAGCAGGTACAAGAATGACACTAGCCCAAGTATACGAAAAAATAGAAGGTAGCATTTTGTATTACAAATCTGATGCAAGAAAATTAGAAGTATATTTGCGTAATTTACCAAAAGAATAATTATGTCTAAAAAAATTCATCGTTTTATTACAGATTATAAAAAATCCGGAGGCAGTCTTGAGATAAATGACGCCAATGTGATTCATCAATTTTTAGATGTATTAAAATTACGTACTGGCGAGGCATGCTCTATTTCTAACGGTGATGGGTTTGAATATAAATGTGAAATAGAAGAAATCACAAAATCTAGAATAGTTTGCAGGATTTTATCTACGGAAATAAATAATAATGAGCCAGTAAAAAAAGTTACTTTGTACCAAAGTATTCTTAAAAAAGAGAATTTTGAATTAGTCCTGCAAAAAGCCAGCGAAATGGGTATACATAATGTTGTGCCGGTTATTAGTGACCGCACAGTAAAAACAAATTTAAACTTTGAAAGATTGGCTAAAATATCTCGCGAAGCCAGCGAACTATCTGGCCGGACAAATGTTACAGGTATTGCCGAAATAGTAGAATTTGAAGAAGCTATGATTACAGATAAAAATATAGACAAAATCTTGTTTGATATAACTGGCGAATTAAAAGCTGGTAGCCAGCAGCTAGACGCTAAAAGCTTGAGCATATACATTGGTCCCGAAGGTGGTTTTACAGAAAAAGAAATTGCTTTTGCCAAAGAACACGGCGCAAAAATTTACAATCTTGGACAACTAACCTTGCGCGGCGAAACAGC
>CAYJCX010000061.1:0-2492 GCA_964368775.1 uncultured Candidatus Saccharibacteria bacterium
TATGAAATACGAAAAAATGGGCCCGTACAAATTAAAAGTAAAGCGGGCAAAACTTGGTGCTGGGTGTGGGCTTTTTGCCGAGACAGATATTCCTAAAGATAAATTTATTATTGAATATTTTGGTAGAGAACTTTCAGAAGCAGAGCAATATACCAGCAACAGTAAATATCTTTTTGAAATTACAAAAAAGAGAACAATAGACGGCACAATCCGCGAAAATACAGCGCGTTACATAAACCATTCTTGCCGTCCTAACTGCGAAGTCCAAATAAAAGGTGGACGAGTTTTGGTCTTCTCAAAAAAGAATATCAAAGCCGGGGAAGAATTAAATTATGACTATGGCAAAGAATTCTTTAACGAATACTTAAAACCTATTGGCTGTAAATGTTCTAAATGCGACCCAACAGAGCCTGTAAAATAAAGGTGATTTTGGGCGTATTTTATGATAAACTGCATTTATGAAAGTTAGCTATAACTGGCTCAAATGGTATATACCAGACTCTCCCGACGCGCAAAAATTGCACGATGTTTTGACGTACCATCTTACCGAAGTTGAGGGTATGGAAACCCTGCCGGATGGTGATGTAATTTTGGACGTAAATATATTACCAAACCGCGCGCATGATTTATTGTCTCACAAAGGGTTAGCTTTAGAAATTTCAGGACAGCTGGGGTTAAATTTTGTTGAGCCTAAAAATAACTATGATGAAATTTTAGCTAAAAAAGAAATAGTAAAAACTAATTTAGAAATTAGTGTAGAAACTAATTCTTGCCGCAGATATTCTGCGCGAATAATTCGTGGTATTAAAATTGGTCCCAGTCCAGAATGGGTAGTAAAACATTTAGAAAGTGTTGGTCAAAGGAGTATAAATAATATAGTAGACGCTACAAATCTAGTAATGCTAAATTGCGGACAACCTACGCATGCTTTTGATTTAAGAAAATTTGCTGATAATAAAATAATTATCAAAAATGCTACAGAGAGCGAAGAATTAAAACTAGTAGGCCGAGACGAAATTGTAGCTAAACTAAAAGACACTGACTTAATAATTTCCAACAGTAATGGTGAGACTTTGGCATTGGGCGGTATCAAAGGCGGCGCAAATTCTGGTATACAAGATGACACTACTGATGTTGTGTTAGAAGTGGGGAATTTTGACCCAATAGCTATCCGCAGGACAGCCCGTAGAATTGGAGTATTGTCTGATGCAGCAAAAAGATTTGAAAATAATTTAACCCCAGAATTGTGTGATTTTGGAATGCTGGAATTAACCGCACTGATTTGTGAGATGTGTCCTGATGTTATAGTCGAAGAAGTTGTAGATGTTTACCCTAATCCGCAAACTGAAACAAAAATATCTTTTACTGCAGATTTTGTAAATAAAAAATTAGGTAGCAATATTACTAATTCTGAAATAGAAACTATTTTAAAGAATTATAAATACGAATATACTATTAATGGAGATACTTTTACTGTTACGGTTCCTGTTTTTAGACTTGATTTAGAATCTCCAATAGACATGGCAGAAGAAATTGGTCGTATCTACGGGTATGACAAATTATCTCCAGTAATGCCAAATGTTAATTTTTCTCCAAAAGATAATGATGTTTATGTAAAAATTCAAAATGCTAGAAAATCTTTATTATCTCAGGGTTATAAAGAAGTTATGACTTATACTTTTACTAAAAAAGGAGATATCCAGGTAGCTCGCGGCGCCAAGGGTAAAGATTTCTTACGCACAAATTTATTGGATGGACTTAAGGAATCCTATGAACTAAACAAAAATAATGCAGCATTATTATCACTAAATGAAGTAAAGATTTTTGAAATTGGCTCTACTTTTAAAGACGGAAATGAAGAAATTCATATTGCATATATAAACAAAAAAGAAGCAAAAGAAGTTGAGTTAAGTCAGTTCGCTTCGCTAGAAACCGATTTGTCAGGTCCTCGGGTCAGTTCACCAGACCATGCCAAATCGCTTTCTAGCTTCGCTATGTGGTCAGTTTATCCTTTTATGACTCGTGATGTTTCTGTTTGGGTGCCAGAAAATGTCGACGACAATCAGGTCTTAGAAAATATAAAAAATAGCGTAAATGATCTCGTTGTTGTTGGGCCAACATTGTTCGATAAATTTAGTAAAGATGGAAGAAATTCTTATGCATTTCGTATGGTCTTTCAGGCCCAAAATCGTACCTTGGTGGACAATGAAGTCGCTGAAATTATGCAAAAAATTGAATCGAATCTAAAAAATATAACAGGCCTGGAACTTCGTTAAAATTATATTAATTTTTATTTAAAAGTTATCAACAGTTTTGCTTTAAAAGATATATTTATATATCTTTTTTTGTTATAATATACAAAGCACAGATAGAGTTTTCTGACAGTTTGTGCGACAAGAAATCATGATAAAGAAGTGGCTTAAGGAACGTAAACAGTTTATTATCGCCGCGGTAGTTTTTAGCCTCTTTGGGACAGGGGTGACTTTTGCGTT
>CAYJCX010000062.1:0-2484 GCA_964368775.1 uncultured Candidatus Saccharibacteria bacterium
GGTAATGAAAAATCTAAAAAAGAGTCAGAATATTTTTCCATTTACAGTTTTGCTTATGTAATTCAATTTTTGTTAATCTGGGTTTTTACTGGTTTTCTAAAAACAGGGGATCCTTGGGTGCATAGTTTTACAGCAGTATCTATGGCATTGTCACTCAATTCTTTTACTACAAATATTGGTAACTGGCTTCGCACAATGCCAGAAATGCTTCGCTATATAACCATGGGTACTCTTTTAATAGAACGTTATGTTTTTGTTTTGTTCATACTACCGTTTAAAAGAGACTGGGGTAGACTACTTGGTTTGATATTAGCTACAGCGCTACTGATTGGTTTTAATGCATCATTTCGTCTAGGGTTATTTGGAATGATAATGTTCTCTATTTCACTGGGTCTACTGCCAGGAATGTTTTGGGATAAAATTGTTAGACCTCTTCATCTATTTTTGTCTAAAAAAAGTAAAGCCGGTATGACTATTTTTTATGATGGGGACTGTGGTTTTTGTTCTCGCATGGCTCATACTGTGCGCGTATTGCTTTTACTGCATCCTGATACCGTAATTCTCATGTCGTCAGCAGATGCAAAAGCAAATACATTGATGCATTCCGCTCATTCATGGGTTGTGCGCGACTACGCTGGCCGTAGTCATACTGGATTCCGCGCATTTGTATCTTTAATGCAGTCAGCTTTTTTATATAGAATTATTGCACCAATATTTTTATTTAAACCAATTATTTATATAGGAGACATTGCGTATCAAATGGTGGCGCATAACAGGCCAATGACTTGCACTGTCGCCACATTAGAAACAAAACCCAGTTCATCTTTAAAATTATTTTATAAATCCGGCAAAATCACAGTAGGAATACTTTTGATTTTTGTGATCTCTTGGAATGTTTTAACCACCCCTAAATATTCTGGAAAACATAAACCAGTATTTCTAGAAAAGACATTACTTGCTTTACGTTTGGACCAAAAATGGAATATGTTTGCTCCTTTTCCTAGCACAGAAGATGGGTTCTATGTAATACCCGGGGTATTGCGGGACGGCACCGAGGTAAACGTTTATACTGGCAATAGTGCTATTTCTTATGAGAAACCAGCTATGCCAGCATGGACTTATAAAGACCAACGTTGGCAAAAATATATGATGAATCTTTGGCTTAAAGATTTTTCTAAATACCGTTTACCGTATGGGCAATACTTGTGTAGAAACTGGAACAGGGAAAATGAGTACGATAAAAATCTTATGACCTTTAAAATAATTTACATGTTAGAAACTACCGAAGTAGAAACGTTAAAGGAAAAACCAATAGAACAAGTATCTATTTGGGAACATAAATGTTTTGACTAATAAAATAAATAAAAACCCTTACATTTAGTAAGGGTTTTTATTTATTTTACCTTTAAGCCTTGATTAGACCAGCTTTACGCAGTGTAGCGTATGCTCCATTTTTGTTGATAGTACGAAGACCTTTTGCAGATACTTCGATACGAACAGATTTACCTAACTCAGGCACAAAGACCTTCTTCTTTTGAAGATTAGGGTACTGACGGCGTGAGCCTGTCGGTGTGTACTTGGTCGCACGAACACGGTTAGAATAACCGCCTGCTATGCGAGAAGTTTTTTTGGTGATTGCGCATGTTTTTGCCATATAAATATTTGTTCGAAATTACTTAGGCATGGTATCATGAAAAATATGAATACGCAAGTAGACCAGCTTTTTTATCTTATTGTTCTTATCTTTTCTATAGTAATTCACGAAATTGCTCATGGCTATGCAGCACTCTACTACGGGGATACCACAGCTAAAGATTTAGGGCGTCTTACTCTAAACCCAATAAAACATATTGATTTATTTGGTTCAATACTTGTACCAGTATTCTTGTTCTTAACAGGTTCACCATATATGGTTGGTTGGGCCAAGCCTGTACCATATAACCCAATGCGTCTGACTGATGAGAGAAAAGGAACAAGATTTGTGGCTTTTGCTGGAATATTGGCGAACTTGGCTATTGTTCTTATATTTACTATTGTGGTTAGACTTTTTGGTTCTAGTTTGCCGCAGTCAATGCTTCAAATTTCACTTTTGATTATTATAGTCAACTTAATGCTTGCAATGTTTAACTTGCTACCTGTTCCACCGCTGGATGGTTCAAAAATTGTAGCTTCTTTCGGTAGTGCAAGGTTTAGAGAACTAGTCGAATACCCTCGGGGTATTACAATGATAATATCTTTTGTTATTGCAATCATACTTTGGCAATATCTTTCACCGCTTGTATTTAAATTATACGCAGTGCTTGTTTAAATATATTGGTTCCATGTATACTTGTAATACATGAAGAGAATTCTTTATCTATTGGGAATATTTTTTAGTATTGCAGTTGTTGCACTGGCTGCTACTGTTGGGGTAATAGATAATACTGATAAATACGCAACCATTTTAGCTGGTCCACATGCGGGAACACAAATAGATTTTCGCCC
>CAYJCX010000063.1:0-2339 GCA_964368775.1 uncultured Candidatus Saccharibacteria bacterium
TTTAAACTACTTTAAAATTTCTTTGCAAATGAAGATCTACATATAAAGAACCTTGATTTCTGTGATATTTTTTAACTTTATCACGCAACATTGGATCAAATTCAAAATGCTCATATTTCTTACGAATTTTTCTTCTGACTCGTAATAATAGATTTCTAGCTTCTTTTGGGGTTTTATTTTTAAAAAGAACCTCCCAAGCTGGATTTTGATAGTAAAAAGGTTTTTCTTTATTATTAGTCCTACGGTTTAAATAAGCTATAACCTCATTAATAGTCTTTAAACCAAAGAGAAAATGCCAACACATATGGCGCAATTCCCAAAGCATCATCTTATTTCTGGGTAATGTAACCCCCGCACCATAATAATCTCTCAATCTTCTCGTAGGAACCATATGGTGAATTGTCTTTCGACCTAGTTTTTTATGTTTCATACCTAATATTTTTATACATTATAGCATCTACATAAAAATTATTTTTGAGTAATAAAAAAACCGATTCAAATTAATTTGAATCGGTTCATATATTTATTATCTCTATTAGTCTGACCAGATATTGTACTGATACTCATTGCCTTCAAAAGTAAATTTGAAAAATGAATCTCCGCCTTCTTCTGGTGCACCGCACATTGGAACCTCTTCGAAACAGTCATATTCCTTGCAGGCTTCGAAGATTACGAACTGAACCATACAGGCCCTATCCAAAGCTCCAAAATCAGAAGGTATAGTCTCATCTGAATAGAAATGCGTACCCTTTTGAGAAATTGGTTTATACCCCAGTCGGATTTTCCCATTCTCTTCTTTTACAAAAAGAGGGTCATAGTCAACTCCGGACTTGGACTTTAACAACCTGTTCAAATTGTTAAAACATTCTAAAAAGTTTTTAACGAAATACTGGTTGTTCATTACAAACAGTGGTTTTAAATTTACTACTTTCATACTATATATTTGATTAATTAGTACAATCTCCGAAAGAGAAACTGTATTAATTAATCAAATATCTTATAAAGAAAATTTTTACACTACCAAACCACAAATTACTTTGTTGTCTGGAGAATGTAGGTAAACCGTTAAGTTTACCTAGATTAATTTACTAATTTACCTGTCTTCGCGACGGTTTTAATTTTCAGGAGGCATAGCTTCCACCTGACCAGCGGCTTACTTACTATTATTCAGTGTACCTTGTTTGGACTTTTTTCGTGTTACCCTACCACAGGTAGACTTAAGAACTGCCTAAGAACATCCGGAGATATATCTTTAGGTATGCCTTCGATTCTCTGATAAAGAGAATAGTACCCCTCAATTTCAACAAAGTCATGGTCGGTTTTGCAACCAATCAGCTTCATTCTACGTTGACAAATACTACATCGATAGCACTCAGTACCTTCAGCACTAGCCTGAAAATAAGAAACATTGTTTTCCTTATTAATCAAAAGAAGTCGACGATTCGACCATCCTTCAATACTAAGACAAACAGTTTCAATACTTTTCGGCAAAACAACACGGTCGGAGATTGAATAACTCCCACCACCAACCTCATAACTAAAAATCCTCTTATCCATAGAAACATATTCGGACCAGCGACATGCCAGTTTTCCACTCCTTGTAGTGGGGTCTAAGAACCGAATTCAATTTTGAGCTTTTGGCTCTTTTTTTGAGCTTTTAACTCTTTTTGTTTTTTCATCTTTTTTTTAATGAACAAAACACACAAGGATGTTTTTACACTATCAACCCACAAATTAATTTATGAGCTGAACAATGTGGACGATTTTAATATAAGGCTCGTCCGTTTTCCTATTTAATTTAAAGACTCGAGGTCGGAGGAATCCTTCCTTTCGAATGCCTGTTTTCACCGTAACGAGCACGACCACCTTCGATGCGATACATCATTTTGTCAGTATCTTTCAATACCGCAAACCTAATAGCATCTTTGAAGAATTTCTGATACTCGGCATCGGTCCTGATAAGCTCAGTACCTAAATGCTTCTTCAGGATGGTTCTGACTCTTGTTTCAAGAGGAGGAAAGGGGGGCAAACCGCTTGGATCTTTAATCTCAGACATTATGTCTTCATAAATCTTAGGCCAAAGGTTTCTTATCTCTTTATTCTCGGGTAATACAATATCTTGATCGTTTTGACTGTTTTTCATAGGTATTTAAAATTTAATTGGTTATCAGTACCCCTTTTAAAAGAAAGACTGAAAACCAATCAAATATATTAACCCGTACTCAATTAATCAAATAATAGCATATTTAATAACAAAAGTCAAGGCCTAAAACCATTTATCTAGCAATCAAAAATCCCTTTTTCTACCGGGTTGGCAGAAAAAGGGATTTTTAGGGTAA
>CAYJCX010000064.1:0-2303 GCA_964368775.1 uncultured Candidatus Saccharibacteria bacterium
ACAGGTGATGGAACAGATTCTTATGGTGAAGACCGTGGTTATTGGGTTGTAATAACAAAATAAAATTCAAACAATATGTACGAACATTTAACCTACCTAAAAGTACTTAGAGTACTTGAACAGCTAAGAGAAGAACTTAAAGCAAGAGCTATGGAATCAGATCAAATCAGATTCGAACAAGGTAATTACTACCAAATAGAAATTGAAACTTTTGAAGAAAAATCACTTCAATGTTTCAATGCCATGGAAGACCTTTACGAAGCAATCAGCTTCAAAGAACCAGATTCTTTTTCTTTGATCTATGCTACATTTTGTTTAACAACAGATTCACCAGCCTTTAGTTTCTGTATGGGTCAACATGCATGCAAACTTGGAGAGTTTTTTGTTCCTGATGATCCAAAGGAAGATTTGTATGATGAAATACTGCCTATTAATAAAAATGAAGATACTTCCTGGGAAACAGTACTTTCCAGTTTTATTAAAAAAGTAAGAACACTTTCAAAAAAACAAGCCTAAATAGGACCTTAACCCAAAAGCCTGCTTATTTAATAAGCAGGCTTTTTTCATTTGACAAATATATATATTATGCTAATATGTAAATAAGCCTGTTCTGTCCCTAATTTGTAATAAGCGTGCGCACCTTGTCTGAAGATTCCAAAAGGATGAAACAAGACTGGGATTACAGGCGCCAAACACCGAGCAACCAATGACTCATCTCTCCAAAATGTTCAATGTGTTATGTTGTTCAAACCCAAAACCCTATGCTAGTCATAGGGTTTTTATATTACCGAAATATAACAAGAAAAACTTTTTTATTTTTTAAATTGTATACACTCCAACTTTTGCTGGGCGGATTACACTATCCTTTGTACGGTAACCTTTTTGAATAACCTTGGCAATTGTGTGGTCCAAATTAGTATCATCGGTATCTACATTTTCTACTGCATCATGGATATTTGGGTCTACACTGTCCCCTGTTTTCGGGTCGATAATTTCTATCCCCGCATCTTGCAAGAATTGGATACCTTGCTGATAAATATATTCTACTCCCATGCGCCAGTTTGCATCCACTGCGTTCCAGGCGTCTTTATTAGAAAATGCCATATCAAAAGTATCTAGCATTTTTATAACACCACTTGCCCCCTTTTCAAAACCTAATGCGCGTGCGCGACTAAGGCGGGATTCTTCGTCTCTTTTGTAGTTTACGAAATCAGCTCGTTCTTTTTGCCAGTTCAAAAGGTATTCTTCTTTTTCAGCAGTTAGTTTTTCTAGCTTTTCTTTTTGCTTTGCCAGCTTGGATTCGCCAGACAAAGAACTGCCTCCAGAATTCTCTTCATCAGGCATAAATTCTACGTCATCTATAAGGTTTTCATCATTGTCTATCATACGGCTATTATACTGATTTTTAGGAATTAAAAAAGCCCGCGTTATCCGCGGGCTTTCAAGATTATTTTATACAAAACTATGAACGCATAGCCGTGTATTCTTTTTCAGGATTCATTTCTTCAGAATCAGGTTCGGTGTCTTTATAAACATCATACATACCTACTTCTTCTACGGAAAGACCTGAATCATCCACAACTCCGATATAAACAATTTCTGCATCCTCCCAAGGCGAAATTTCTTCTCCTTTTAAAACGCGATTAGTAAATTGTTTATCTCCATAAAAAGACAAATGTACCATTGATCCTTCATCCCATTTTTCGGGCCTATCAGCCATACAATGTAATTGCTTTTTGGAATAGGTTAAAACTTCAACAACACCTAGTTCACCTTTGATAACAATGAACTGCGGAGTTTCATACAGTCCTCTCCATGTTTTAATAAAAATACCTTGAGGAGTAATCCATACCTTGTCACCAATCACCATAAATTCATGGTCAGGGATTTCAAGTTCGAAACGATGTCCGATGATTATTCCTACGCACTCAGGACTGCCTGCGCCACGATAGTAGTCATGGTCTAAGTAATTCCTTACAATTGTCTTAGGCCCTAAGGCAGACAAACGATGAGCATTTTTAAAAGTATAAACTTTTGGAAGAGTAACCACATTTAATAATCCTTTTCTTCTGCTTAAGTATTTCTTAATGCGGTCATAAACAGTAGTGATGTTCTGCTTTGTTAATATTATTGGTTTCATTTTAAAATTATTTCTTGGTTGTATTATATCACATAATACCTGTTTTGTAAATAGAGAGAAAAAGCTTATTCTGCAAAGCAAAAATCCGCCAATCGGCGGATTTTGTACAAGCGATTAACGCTTAGACCATTGTGGAGCTTTACGAGCTTTCTTAAGACCGAAT
>CAYJCX010000065.1:0-2203 GCA_964368775.1 uncultured Candidatus Saccharibacteria bacterium
ACGTTATATGCTATGGCTCGACCATCACATCCCTAACATATTTACCACACGAAGGGCAGTTGTTTACTCTATACATATTTTCATCTGAATGGCCTTTAATGTACGGCATACACCTTGTGCCATCTTCAAGTTTCATCCATCCAAGTTCCATTCGTTCCAAAACGCCACAGCATATAACAGCAGTCTTGCGTAGTGCGGGAGTTAGTGTTTCATCAATCTTTTGTGCCATTTTATTAAAATTTAGTTGTTAAACAAAGTGTAGTGCATTTTAAGCCCGCACTAACGCAAGGCTGCAAAACGTTGGGCGTAATTATTCGGACAATTTAAAACCCATACATTCAAGTATAAATTCCGACTTCATAAATAGTTCATCATCTAAACTATCGCCTTCTTTCAAAATAGACACAATTAACCCCAATGATTTAGGGTTGTTTTCATCAATGGCTTTTATCGCTGCCATTCTGTGGTTTTTTGCTTCAACGGTTACATCTAATGAACCTGTTTGAACTCTGTATTTTGACATCATAATATAACTACGCCCAACATTATATTGGAAAAAGCAGGGCTGATGTGCTTAAACCAACAGAAGTACATTTATTAAACTTTAGTACGAAATTCAGCAGTAGTACTTCGATTCCCTGCCTTCGCCAATATTTGCCGTTATGCGCCATTTTAAGCGAACCAATAGATATAACAATATCGTTCCTCTCTGTACTTTACTCTATATGGCAACCCTAAATTGACATACAATAATATTAGTGCCGAAAATATAGTAATCAAAAATGTTCTGTGCTTCTGAACAAATAAAAACGGCACATAACACACGTTTGGCAAAAATGGCACGGACACCCTACAATTCGACATTTTCCGATTTTAATTCGCCATTATTTACGGACAAACGAGTAATACTATCGCCACCTTCCCAAACTAAAACAGCTTCTAATTCGCCTGTACTTTGTTTTAATGCAGGTTCTAAAATCCAATCCATTAAAGTTCCTGAACCTTCTCCATAAATTTCAAATTCTGTAACGTGTAAATTTCCGTCTTTAAGAATTGCTTTTATTTCCTGACCACACCCACATTCAATTGAAACTTCATTTGTTTCGGCATTTACTATTTCGGGTTGTGATGGATGCCAGTTTTTTCTTTCGTGTATGAAAAGTGCATTTAATGGAATAACTAAACTTTCAAGTTTCTTTGTTTTCCAAGTGTCAATGTTGTAACTCATTTTGATAATTTTTAAATTTGAACCCTCGTAATGAAAAGCCACTTCTGCTAACAAGGGTTTGTAGCAATAGGGGCAGAAGTGCAAATTTTGAGCTGTGTACTTCTAATCAGCGTATTTTAAGTTAGTATTATTTTTTGCTTTCCCTCTTAATTTTTTTATCAATGTGGTTCTATCTATACCAATAGCCTGTGCAGACTCATTAACAGAATTATATACAAATCCAGATATAATATTAATTACTTTTTTACTATTAACACCTTTCATTGCTTCGCTTGTTTTTTTTCTATGTTCTTCTGAATGTGGTACTCCTTTCTTACTTTCTGACATTTTCATTCTTGTCTGTAAAGATGCTTTTCTGCCAAAATTACCTTCTCCACCATCAGTGAGATTTACAAGAGTTCCATTATTTAAGTCAACCCTACCATATTTTAAAATCAATTCTTTTTCTTTTAAACAAGCATCTATCCATTCTAAATTATCAAAAACAATATCAACCCTCCAACCACTTTTTTTTGCAATGTTTTTCCAATGAGTTGTTCTGTTATAGGTTCTTGACGCTCTCCTATAATTATCCTGTGTTCCGATACCAACGTAAAATATTTCGTTAGTATCTAATCTTGTATGTGTATAAACGTATGCTTTCATACTGCAAATATACACAAAAGTAAATTAAAAACAAAATAATAATCAACTTTTGTGGTAGTTTGAGCAGTAGTGCTATAAATCCCCTACTGCTACAAGCCCAGATACGTTATATTTTCTTGCTTGCCCAATGTGTAAAATGTGATTTAAAATTATCTTTGCCATCGCCGCCATCAAATCCATCATACGTCATGTAGATTGTTGAATCCTTGATTTCTTTAACAAACTCATACATCAGCGATAAGAACTTCTCTTTTGTAATATTCTTATTTTGTTGGATGCTACCACGCCATTCTACATCATCACGAACACGAATGATACAATCCACTAAAT
>CAYJCX010000066.1:0-2103 GCA_964368775.1 uncultured Candidatus Saccharibacteria bacterium
CTTGTAAAATATGAGATTTTGTGGTACTTTTTAGTAGTCCGTGAATTTAGAGCTTTGCTCTATTTTTTGTTGCTTTTGTGGCTAAAGAGCCACCGTCGCGAGCAGAAACGGACGAGATTAATCAATAATATTTTTATAATATGGAACAAAAACCATTTGTTCAAGCTTTGCTTGAAGCCGGGGCTCACTACGGATTTACAAAATCTCGTCGTCACCCAAGTACTCAAAACTTTATAATCGCTACTAAAAACAAAAGCGACCTTATCAACCTAGAAGCTACAGCTGACCAAGTAGAAAAAGCAAAAGAAGTTTTGCGTGGTTTAGCAGCTGGCGGCAAAGTTGTAATGGTAGTTGGTACAAAGACAGAAGCAGAAAATGCAATTAAAAATGCAGCTTTGAAAATCCAAGCTCTTTCTGTATCACACCGTTGGGTTGGTGGTATGATTACTAACTTTTCAGAAATCCGTAAGCGTATACAACGTCTTACAACACTAAGAGATGAAAAGTCTCAAGGTCTTCTTGAAAAATATACAAAGAAGGAACGTCTACTACTTGACCGCGAAATGGAAAAAATGGAACGCAATTTCGGTGGTATCGTAGATATGAAAAAAATCCCAGATATCATGATAGTTGTTGATTCAAACAAAGAACACATTGCAGTAACAGAAGCAAAAATGATGCAAATCCCTGTAATAGCACTAGCTAACACAGACTGTAACATTGATCTTGTTGACTACCCTATCGTTATGAACGAATCTTCTCGCGCTAGTATCGACCTTGTAATGGGCGCTCTAACAGAAGCTTACGCAAACGGTCGCGCATAATTCTTTACAATTATTAGCTCTTTAATTTAAATATTTAAATATGTCTACAGTATCTATGGATCAAGTAAAGGCTCTTCGTGATGAATCTGGTGTGTCAGTAATGCAATGCCGCAAAGTTCTAGAAGAAGCAGGTGGCGACATGGAAAAAGCTCGAGTACTACTATCTAAAAAAAGTAGTGAAGCAGCAGCTAAAAAAGCTGACCGCGAAACTGCAGATGGATTAGTAACTATTGCAGAAACTAATGGTGGTCTTATGATGTTTACATTGCTTTGCGAAACAGACTTTGTTGCAAAAAATGAAGACTTTGTAAAACTAGCAACAGATCTTGCTGAAATAGTTAAGAATGAAGGTTCATCAGCCCTAGAAACAAAAGCAGATGCAATGATTGGTCCTGTTATCCAAAAAGTGGGAGAAAACATTCGTATTGGTAAAATTGAAGAAGTAACTGGCCCAACTGTTGGAGCATACGTACACAGTGGTAAAAGCGGTGTTATTGTATCCCTAAACGGCGGCGACAAAGATTTAGCTCGCGACATAGCTATGCATATTGCAGCTATGAAGCCGCTATACACATCTGTAAACGACATTGACGACGCAGCTAACGTTGCAGCAAACAGTGTTTTTGCAGAAGAAATCGCAGCATTAGATAAACCAGAAGAAATGAAGGCAAAAATCTTGGCTGGTAAACTGGAAGCTTATTTCAAAGAAATGACTTTGATGAATCAGAACTTTATCAAAAACCCAGACTTAACAATTGAAAAACTTTTAGCTAGCAAGGGGGCTACTCTTGCAGTGTATAAAACAGCTTTCTTAGGTTAAATTTTGGTATAATAGTCTTATGTTGTTAACCATTTTTATCATCCTATTTTTTGTGTCACTTCTTGCCGTTATTGCAGTTTTATACTGGCAATGGAAGCGTGTTCAAAAAGGAGAAATAGAAATTAAAGGTTTGTCCCACACTAGCCATGACCATGAATCCCCTATCACTATTCGTGATATAGGAATTCTAATCTTATATATTGTAAAACATACTTTGCAATTTATAATTGTTCAACTATCTAGATTATATTTTTTACTTGCTCGTAAAATCAAAAATCTTCCAAAACATAAAAACCCGAAGATTGCTAAAATCTTAGATAAATTAAAAATACCGAAAGTTCCAGAACAAGCAAAAGTTTTTATGCAAAAAACTTACGAGGAAACCAAGCAAAAAGTAAACCGAGTCCGCCAAGACCTGGCTCATCTCGAAGAATCTATAGACAAAAGAGTGGACTAAAA
>CAYJCX010000067.1:0-1960 GCA_964368775.1 uncultured Candidatus Saccharibacteria bacterium
ATGAAAATCGTATTCAAAAAGATCAAAAAACAGCCTACAAAGCCAGGTAAAAATGGCAAAAGTAAGCCTAAAAATAATGAACCAGGTTTTATGACCCAACTGGTGGGGGTAGTATTATTCTTTTTCCTATTATCTGGAATTTATGGAATGATAACCAATAAAAAAGAAATCGTTAAAGATGGCTCTTTGTCTGAAATAGCTACTCTTATAAATAATGGAAATACAAAAACCATTATTGTAACTGGCAGCGAAATAAAAGCTGAACTATCTGACGGTACTTTTGTAAAAGCTAACAAAGAATCTGAATCTTCTCTTACAGAGACATTGTCTAACTACGGCGTTACTGCAGAAAAAATATCTGCAGCAAATATAGAAGTAAAAGTCCAAAGCGGATTTAAATATTTCTTAATGCAGTCACTGCCATTTTTAATACCAATGTTAATCATTGGGATACTAATATATATGATGACTCGCAGCGTCAAAGGCGCTGGTATGCAAGCATTTAATTTTGGTCAATCTAAAGCCAGAATCATAGACCCCAATGATACAAAAAATAGAATTACTTTTGCAGACGTTGCCGGCGCAAGAGAAGCCAAACAAGAATTAAAAGAAATTGTAGAATTTTTGCGTGAACCAAAAAAGTTTTTAGAAATAGGCGCAGAAATTCCAAAAGGAGTATTACTAACTGGTCACCCAGGTACTGGTAAAACATTGCTGGCACGCGCCGTAGCCGGGGAAGCCCATGTACCATTTTTCCATCTCTCAGGATCTGAATTCGTAGAAATGTTTGTAGGTGTGGGTGCATCACGTGTGCGCGACCTGTTTAAAATGGCAAAGAAATTAGCCCCAGCAATTATATTTATTGATGAAATAGATGCAGTGGGCCGGTCTCGCGGCGTTGGTATGGGCGGCGGAAATGACGAACGTGAACAAACATTAAACCAAATACTGGTAGAAATGGACGGCTTTGAGCCAACAGATAAAGTCATTGTAATGGCCGCAACGAATCGGTCCGACGTATTGGACAATGCACTGCTTCGTCCAGGCCGTTTTGACAGACGTGTAATGATGGAATTGCCAGACCGAAGAGACCGCACTGAAATACTAAAAATCCACGCAAAGAAAAAGAAAGTAGAACAAGGCGTAGATTTGGAAACTGTAGCTGCACGTACACCTGGGTTTTCTGGGGCGGACTTGTATAGTGTTATGAACGAAGCTGCGATACTGGCAGCACGTCGTGATGCTAAAGAATTAGGACAAAATGATTTATCTAATGCCGTAGAAAAAGTAATGATAGGTCCAGAGCGTCAAAGCCATTTAATGGGTGAAGAAGAAAAACGTCTTACTGCTTATCATGAAGCTGGCCATGCAATACTGGCGTCTGTATTGGAACATGCTGACCCAGTACACAAAATTTCTATTATATCTCGCGGTAACGCCGGGGGTTATACATTAAAGATACCACTGGATGACAAACGTATTCATTCTAAAAATTCATTCCTGGATGATATTGTAGTGTCTCTTGGCGGTTTTGCAACAGAAGAAATTATATTTGGAGATGTAACTACTGGTCCAAGTAACGACCTGCAGGTTTCTACAAATCTTGCGCGAGAGATGGTAACAAGATTTGGTATGTCTAAAGATATTGGACCATTGGCAACTGCGCCGGCTTCTAAAGTAATGTTTGGTAATGCCGTAGAAGGTGAGATATCTCAATCACTGCAAACTAGAATAGATTTAGAAGTAGAAAAAATAATGAAAGACAGTTACAAGCGTGCACATGAACTATTGGCAAAATACAGAAATGTACTAGATGCTATAGCCATAAAACTAATGGAAGTAGAAACACTAGAGCAATCAGCTTATAACGATATAATAAAATCTTTCGGTATTAAACCAAAGACACTATAGTTCTAAATAGTAAATAAAAGACCCGCATCTATTGATGCGGGCTTTGTTT
>CAYJCX010000068.1:0-1885 GCA_964368775.1 uncultured Candidatus Saccharibacteria bacterium
ACCGCTGCTACCGAGTTTTAGTACACGGTTTAGACCAATAGAGGAGCAGGCGGTAACAGGTACAGTTTGAGCATTAATATTTGTCATTGGGATTATCAATGCAAATATTAACATTAAAGAAACATATGCTTTATTATTCATATAAAGATATTATATGAATAATAGCACCAAAATACAATTTGACTTTTTTACGAATTGTGTGGGTGTTTACTATGAGTTTTAGCTACATGACTGCGGATAAATTCTTTAGTACCTCCAACTTTTTTACCTGGATTTAAAATATTATTTTTATCAAAAATATTTTTTGTTTTTTGGAATAATTCTACGACTTCATCCCCAAACATTTGAGGTAAATATGGTGTACGAATAATACCGTCATTATGCTCCGCTGTAATACTGCCATGATATTCTTTTACCAGTGTGTAAACCTTGTCAGAGATTTCTAAAATCATGTCCGCACCAAATGGAGAATCCAAATCCATCAATGGAATAATATGGAAATTACCATTACCAGCATGACCAGCAATTGTATAAATTAATTTATATTCTTTTAGAATCTTTTCTAATTTAGGCAAGAATTCTGGTAAATATTCTGGCTTTACACAAATGTCATCAATAAAAGGTGCAGTGCGCAGACCTTTTACATGCTTGCGCAGCATGCTAAAAGATTCACGGCGGATCTTCCAATATTTTTCAGCTTCACGACTATTTTGCGCAACACGCATCTCGTAGCCATAGTGAGTTACTTTATCTTTAATAGTTTGTAGTTGTTTTTTTACATCGCTTTCATTATGTCCGCCGCATTCAACAAGTAAAATTAATTTAGGAACTCCGCCTTTTAACATCATCAAAGTTTCAGGAATAAAAGAAAGTCCAAGACGCATCGCTTTCCATAAACCCATTTGTTTTATAAAATCAGCCCAAAAACGTATCGCCAACTTCATACTATAGTCGTCATAACTTTCTATACTTTCTGGTTTAAAAGGCACTATCTCAGCAACAATATTACCCAATTGTTTTAAATCTGGCATAAAGATAGCTAAGAGACTACTATATGGTTCTACTGAAACTATTTTCCATTTTAATTTTGTCACAATACCCAGCGTCCCTTGGGACCCGACAATAAGACGGCATAGGTCAAATACACCTGTTTCTTTATTATAAACATTCCATAAATAATATCCTGCAGAATTTTTAGATACATCTGGTTTTGCAGCTACTATTTTATCCCAATTACTATCTATAAGATTTTTAAGTTCTTTATAAATCTCTCCCTCTAAATTATTTAGTTTTGTTTTTTCTTCAAGCTGTTCTTTGTTTAAAGGTACCACAGTAATTAAAGACCCGTCAGAGAGAACAACATCCAGTTCCATTGTGTAGTTTTCAACCTTGCCGTATTTAATTGTTTTTTCACCGGCGCTATTATTACCAACCATACCGCCAACAGCGCAAATCATTTTACTAGCAGTATATGCTGGCATGATTCTGTTTCTCTTTAATGTCTCTATTTCAAAATCGCGGTAGTAGCATCCTGGCTCTACTATTCCATAATCGTCAGTTACTTCAATAATTTTATTCATGTACCTAGTAAAGTCCATGATTATAGAAGTATTAATAGACCCCCCAGACATACAAGTACCAGCAGAGCGTGCAGTAATATGTAATTTGTGTTCTGCGTGTGCTGCATTCCAAGTGTTTACAAATTTAACTAAATTTTGAACATCTTCCGCATCTTTAGGGAATACTACGAGTTCTGGCACAACCTCTAGCAGTGATGCGTCGCGAGAATGAGAGTCTATCATTTCCGGGGAATTATCTACGTCCCCTTTTATGACTTTTTTGATTTCTTCTATAAATTCCATACACCTATTTTATCTTAGTTCCC
>CAYJCX010000069.1:0-1822 GCA_964368775.1 uncultured Candidatus Saccharibacteria bacterium
TGGGGAACTGCGCGTGACAGATTTTAAAACAGGATCCAGTAAAACAAAAAATGTAATAGAAAAAGATGGTGAAGAAGGACGCCTTAGTAGTTTTATGCGCCAATTGTCTATGTATACATATCTGATTCGGGGTAATGACAAGAATATAAAAGTTACAGAATCTGTCTTGGAGTTTTTAGAAGAAGACCCTAAAAATAAAGATTATATGTATAAAACTAGTATCACGCCAGAGCATTTAGAATTGCTGCAGCGCGATATAAAAGACTATGATGATCTATTGTCATCAGGAGAATGGATAAATAGACCCTGCCACCATAAATCTTTTGGTAAAGAAACTATTTGCAAAAGCTGTGAACTAGCAAATAGAATATATGGTAATTAAATTATTTCATTCCATTATCAAGCCAGCCAGTAAAATATCCTGCGACTAATAATATAAAAATAATTATAAGTAATATTTTTAGTATTCTTTGTTCACTCATATTACTAGTCTAGCATAAAAAGTTTGTGCTATAATATTTTATATGTCAAACAAAGGACTTACTTTTTTAATTATCATTCTTTTACTTTTATGCGCTGCAACATTTGGTGTTTTTTACCTTAAGACAAATCCACAACTGGCAATGTCTCAAAAAATATTTGGGTCGGCTACTGTAGCTAAAATGAATTTAGCTAATAGCGGCAAAATGGAATCTCCATTTAACAATAATGGTATCCCAGTGGATACCAACAATACTTCGGTAGATAGTGCAACAACAAATAAGCCAGTAATTACTGACGGGGTTAGTGTAACCGTAGAAGGAGGAGATAACGATACTGTAGTACCTAATACAGGAGGTGTTTCTACTGATACATCTACAACAACCCCAGAAAAACCAGTTACTACAGTAACTGGGCCTATTACTCAAACATTAAAAGTTGGTAGTCGCGGAACTCAGGTTAAATTGGTGCAACAATTTCTTATCGATAATGGTTACCTAAAAGGTAAAGCTGATGGGGCATATGGTAATGGCACTGCTACTGCTGTAAAAGCATTCCAAACAGAATATAATTTAAAAGCTGATGGCATTGTTACCGGCGAAACACGTACTCAGATAAACGAGCTTTTGGCTGCTCTGTAAGGTTTGAAAAAAAGCCTTAAAAAGGCTACTATATACCCATGTCTGAATATCCACAGGGGTCACTGCACCCACTAACTTTGCTTTCTAATGAAGCTTATTCTGTTTTTACAGATCTTGGATTTGAGGTTTCCAATGGTCCAGAATTAGAAGATTCTTGGCATAATTTTGATGCATTAAATGTTCCCAAAGACCATCCAGCCAGAGACATGCAGGATACTTTTTATATCAAAAATAAAGAAGATGCAGTGCTGCGAACTCATAATACAAACACCACTGCTAGAAAGTTAGAAGAGATGGCGAAGAATGGTGAGACTAGTGGAGCCTATATTTCCATTGGTAAAGTTTTTCGTAACGAAGCAACCGATGCCACACATGAAATGCAATTTCATCAAATAGATGGTTTTATGGTTGGAGAAAATATCACACTCGCAAACATGAAAGCAGTCTTGATAGAATTTTATAAAAAAGTTTTGGGCGAGAATGTAGAAATAGAATTTCGTCCCAGCTTCTTTCCATTTACAGAACCAAGTGTAGAAGTCCATGCAAAATTTAACGGTAAATGGCTGGAAATGATGGGCGGAGGAATGCTACACCCGCAAGTTTTAAAAAATGCTGGGCTTGACCCCGAAAAAGTCCAAGGTTTCGCATTTGGAGGAGGGCTAGACCGTATTGCCATGATTCGCTGGAACATTCCAGATGTA
>CAYJCX010000070.1:0-1782 GCA_964368775.1 uncultured Candidatus Saccharibacteria bacterium
CTTGGAATAATTTCTGGTTCAAGATTAGAGTTAACAGTATTTTCTGAAATAGAATTAGATGGCAAAGCAACTGGTCTCGTAATATATGAATAACTAACAAGAGCACCAAAAAGAACAATAACTAACGTAATTAAAAATGGTTTCATAGATTGCTATTATACACTATTATTTTATTTCTACTACTTTATCTATATATTTATCAATATTTTTATATTCTTTTATTCTTTCACCAATCACACTTAATCTTTCTTTAAAATTAGGGTTATTCTGAGCTTCAGTTAAAGAAATTTTTTCTTTTGAAATCTCGGCAAATAATTTAATTGCATCTTTTTCTAAATCAAGTTTATTTAAGACAGAAGTTAGTACGGGTAAATTTTTTAAAATATCTTCATCTAATGCATTTTGAGTTAGAGAATACCGTAATTTCTCTCTTAGTTCATTTAATTCTAAATCTAATTTTTCAGATTCTATCTGTTTTTCTGGGTTAATAATTTTTAAAGTTATATTACCCTTTCTTTCTTGCGGTAAATATCTCTCTAAAAATTCTTCTGTGCGCATATAGCCCCATACTGCTTTAAATGGTTTCTCTCCTGTTTCCAAAGATTCTTCAACTTTTTTAACGTTTATTTGACCATCCTTATCTATAAATTGAAACCAGCTAGCCATGCCAATATCCATTTCTTTGTCGGTAATTTTAAAACCAAGCTTCTGCACAAGAGGATGGCTCATGAGCCATGAAGCCCCAACTACAGCTCTATCTTGAGGGAAACGATCAATTATAGTCTCTGCTAATTTTGAAAATTCTTTTTTAGTTTCTTCAAATCCAAATTTTTCAGAACTTTGATAATTTTCTTTTATATGAATTTCTAAAAAGTCATCCCCCTTGTTAAATCCATATTTCTCAAAAATTGGTTCTTCTGGATCTTCTTGAAACTGATCAAACTTAATCAAGCCAATATCTTCTAGCTTTTTATGTGTCTGATTTTTATTATTCTCTTCTAGTTTTTTATATTCGTCTGATAAAATATCACTAATTTTATTATATCTTTCTTCGTCTTCCGACTTTGCTAATATATTTATCTTATCTATTATTGGTGTTAAGAATTCTTTAACCAGTGGATCTTTAGGGCTAATACTGGCATTATCTGCGAATCCTACCCCTAATCTTCTTATTAATAATGTATGTTCTTTTAAGATTTCAGTAAAGGGTTCTTTAGAATTTTCAGGTTCAGAATGTTTTCGTGCCGCAAACAAAACCTGAATATCCATTAATTTCTTTTCTAAGATTTCTCTATGCTGATCCGGGGATTCAGCTTTTATTGGACTAATTATTTTCTCTATACCCATAAAATTATTTCCACAAATCCCAAATATAACTAGCAATGTTTACTGGTTTACCATGCAATGGGTAGTAATGCAGGTCAATAAAAGGCAAACTATTGGCTTCTATTATTCCCCATTTTTGTGTATCTGGGTCCATCTCTGGGTCAGGGATAATTACATCAAACCCAACAACTGGCACGTCCACTGCTTTTACTGCTCGCTCTAAATATTCTTTTAATTTAGGATGCACAGTATTAATTAGCTCTCTTGTTTCTCCCCCAAAATATCTACCCGTGCGAGACAATATTTGTACAACCAATCCATTACCTGGAATAGAATCCACACTTTGACCCTGGCGAGCAAGGTAGTCTAATGATTCTTTATTTATCTTCATATCTTCAACGCGATCTAGTTTGTTCTTATTTTTTATTTCTATTAGCTGGGCTACAGTGTGTACAC
>CAYJCX010000071.1:0-1718 GCA_964368775.1 uncultured Candidatus Saccharibacteria bacterium
CTGCCGGAGGAGCAATAATAAAAATACCCAGATTCACTTCTGGGTATTTTTATTATCATGCTCTCCGTGCGCGGGATCGAACCGCAGGCACCAATTTTTAAAGAATGGAATGACTATAAAAATTGAGTGTTTCGACCGATAGGGAGAGGCGATCCCTGCCTTCGGGAAGTCACCCGCGGCGGCGATTTCTCAAAATCGCCTACTGGGTAGCCGCGATCCCTGCTCCTTTAGAAATAAGGTGATTTTTTGTTACCTTAGTAGAAGTTCGAACCTACTTTGACATTTTTAATGAATGCTGTAGTATTTTAACAAATAACAATAAAATGACTTACAACAAAATAACTACAGGAAAGGGAAAAGAAATGGCTTCCCACGTTTGGAATATATTTTTAAGCAAGGATCCAGAGGTTTTTGTTACCCCATATGGTAATAGGAATTCCAGATATAGGTCTTATTTTGATATAGATGGAACAATATATCTTCATCTAAACAATCAAGAAATTAAAGAGTTGTTTGGTGAATGTGTCGTAAACTTTAATGAAATCTTTTTATATGGCGCATTCAATCAGGTTTATGTAAAACAGATCAAAATTTTAGGCAAGCTTTCTCAACTTAACAATGGCGGCATAGTTTTACAATCTATCCACGATAGGTTAGTTAATGGTCAAAATGGAGCTGATAAATTAAAATTAAAGCCAAACAGGCAAGAGGTTTCTCAAGCTGTTAGAGACCTTCAAGAAGGTTCATTTTTTAGACTCACTCCAATTTCTTATGAACTAGGAGAATATGAGACTGGGTAAAAATACTTTTAAGTAAGTGCTGCTTCCTCTGGGTGCAGCACTTTTTTATTTACCTTATACCAAGCTCGAACCTATGATATAATTTTGCAATGAATACAAGTATAAAAACTACTACTAATCAATCTAATTTTGTTATTCTAATTACCGGCCCAATGGGAGCTGGTAAATCTTCGGTATCAAACGCATTAGCTAAGAAGTTTGAAAGAAGTGCGGTTATAGAAGTAGATAAACTTCGTGGAATGATAAAGGGGGGATTTGTAAGACCTTCGCCTTATACTGACGAGGTAGAGTTACAGCTTTCCCTTAGTGCTAAGAATGCGTGCGATATGGCTAATAATTTCCTGGAAAAAGGTTTTAATGTTTTTATTGATGGTATTGTTGGAAGAAAATTATTAGAACAATATTCCAACTTCTTTAAGGATAAAAACTTTAAAACATTTTTATTAATGCCTTCCGTAGAGGCTCTCTTAAAGCGCTTTGATGATAGAGGAGACTACTTAGAACTCCGCGAAAGAACTACCGAGCTTCATAAAAGTTTTTCAGAAAAGCAAGACAAACTCAACTGCCATGTTATAAATTCTAGCGAACAGACACTAGAAGAAACCGTAGATGAGATTTATAAATTAATAGTTTAATTATAAAAAATCTCAACAATAGATTTTCGAACATCGTCCCAAGTTCGGAGCCCTCAAAATCATCTTGTTTTACAAGGTGATTTTTGATACTCAAATAGGGTTCAGAACTTTTTGTAAAAATGTTAATATTAGTTTATGCCAATGATAAACATCAAATACGACAGTGATCAGGTAAAAGACGAGGAAATCGTTCTTTTATCAAAAGCTGTTCAAAAAATAGTTCAAGACGCAACAAAGATACCTGAAGTATTTGTATACGCTGACAGTCCTAAAATAAGAATTG
>CAYJCX010000072.1:0-1689 GCA_964368775.1 uncultured Candidatus Saccharibacteria bacterium
TAGCTCAAAAAGATAAATTTGATAATGTTATTGTAAACAGTGACCTGGAAACTGCGTATCAAGAACTATTAACTGCAATTAGTAAATGAAAAATGCCCGCAACTCGTTTGTAATGAGTCCGGGCATATTTGTGTAAGGGGGATTAATTTTTTGAAATATCTAAATTCAGGCCTAATTTTGCAGAATCTAAAAGCTTGTCTTGAGCATTTTCTTCTTTTGCTGCTTTGTATTGTAAATATAAAGTAGTAAAAGGGTCTTCTCTTAAACCTTCTAAATCATCTTCTATTTCTTCATAAAAACTAAGATTTTCTGATTCTAAGAGTGCGTCTTCAAGACTTATATCGTAGTCTCTCTGTAGAATTGAATCAAAACTTCCTGTAACCAGGAAAACATTATTTTCGTAAAGTTGTGTCAGTTTTTCAAAGGTAAGCTTTATTGGAATTAAATCTCTAGCTATTTCGACGCAAACTTCGTCCTGATAGTGCAGGAAATTAATTTTAGTACAGAGAATCAATACTAGATCTTCAACGTCTTTACTGGCTTTATACAGTTTTTCACAAACGCTATGTACTAACGCAGATTTGCTTAGTAAGCAGGCCGGAGAGTTTTGGATGATTTTAATATAAATTGATGAATATTCTTTTAGAGGGTATAAAGCAAAAAGTTGTTTTGAAATCTCGTAAAAAAGTTTCTCAGATATATTATAGAACCATCCAGATTCAAGTATTTTCCAGTGACCATAAGACGGATGCAGGTCTTGCAGCAAGGAGAACATTTTTAGTTGATCTTCTTCTTTGCACGTTCTTTTTAAGATTTCCATTAAAGTTTTAACCGAATCAATTTTACGAATTAGACCAAGAGCATTTTTATAAATTACGTTACTTGGATTATTTGAAGTATCCGGATAACTTTGGATTATTAGCCATAATCTTGGCAGTTCTTCATTGTTTGGATTGTTTTTTATAACAACCATGGCCATTTTTTCAAATAAATCCCTAAAGATAATTTGGCAGGCTTTTTCCATTGTTTCCAAACATTCTTTCTTTGAATTTTCTTTTTCGAAATAAGGAACCAGGTATTCTAAAATTTTGTTTAGAAGATAACATTTGTTAGCAATAGCTATGTCAAATTTATCCTCATCTTCATTTTCATTCAGCAGCTCAAGCATTTCTTTTAGTTGAGCCATTCCGGATTCTTTGGTTGATAAACCATTTTTTAGCCCGTTTAATACTTTTTTAAATTTGTCCATAATATTTTCATTTATTAAGATACATAGTGCCAGAAACAGGGAATAAGTCAATAAGACCCGGGATCAGTATACTTGTGGTCACGAGTATTTTTCTTGACTGAAAAATCTCTCGACCCCGCCTCACGGTTTTTGCCTTTCGTTATCTCTCAAACAAAAACATCGTTGCGGCTGTCACAAAAGCAAAAACACCAGAGAAGTCTGGTGTTTTTACGCGCTTGCTTTTGTGACCCTACCGGGAATCGAACCCGGATTTCCAGGATGAAAACCTGATGTCCTAACCGTTAGACGATAGGGCCGAAATCTATAATACATCTCTGTAATATGGCAATACTATAGCATCTTTTTATAAAAAAGCAAAGAATTATAGTGGGATTTACCTATATGTTATAATTAAAATTATGAAGCTAATTACATTAAACACATGGGGAGGTAGAATAAAC
>CAYJCX010000073.1:0-1644 GCA_964368775.1 uncultured Candidatus Saccharibacteria bacterium
ACTTTGATTTCTATAATAAGATCAAGGTACCGCCGCCAACGTTTTGTCCAGAATGCAGACTACAAAGAAGACTGTCTTTTAATAATCTCAACACCTTATACAAAAGTAAATGTGCTTTATGTAGCAGTGAGATAGTTTCTCTATATTCAGAAAACAACGAAAACACCGTTTACTGTAACCCGTGCTGGTGGAGTGACAAGTGGGACTGGAGAGAAACAGCTATGGAATACAATCCTAATATTCCATTTATAGAACAAATTATAGAATTAAAAAAGAAAACCCCTTTTATGGCACTAGAAGGATTATTTCCTTCTTTTGTAAATACAAAATATACTAATAATTCGGCATATCAAAAAGACTGCTACATGACTTTTTATACTGATTATGCGGAAAAGGATATTTACACCACTTTTATGGCTCATACAAAAGAAGTAACAGATTCACTAAGAATAAAAGAATCTGAATTATTATATGAATGTATTGGTGCTTACAAATGTTATAAATGCTATTTTTCTGAAGAAATAGAAAACTGTGTTGAAGCATGGTTTTGTAGAAATTGTAATAACTGCAACAATTGTTTTGGATGTTCAAACTTACGAGGTAAAAGCTACTGTATATTTAACAAGCAATATTCCAAGGAAGAATATTTTGAAATTATAGAATCTTTTGGTCTGAATTCAAGAAAAAATTTAAACGAGATAAAAGAAAAAGTTTATGAATTTTGGTTAAGCCAACCTCAAAGATCATACATTGGGAATAGTTTAAATTTAAATGTAACTAATAGTGAAGTAACTTATGAGTCTAAAAATACAGATCATGGGTTTATGGTAACTAGTGCTGAAAACAGTAAATATGTGCAGTTATTATCGTTACCTAGTACGAAAGAGTGCTATGACTACACAGGTTGGGGTGCAGGCGCCGAACTTATTTATGAAAGTTTCTTGGTAGGAGAGGGGACTTATAATACAAGATTTAGTGTAGAATGCTGGCCGGCGGCATACAATTTAGAATATTCTTATTACTGTACTAATTCTCCTAAAAATTGTTTTGGTTGTGTAAACACAAAAAGTGCAGAATATTGTATTTTAAATAAACAATATTCAAAAGAAGAGTATGAGAAACTAAAGGAGCAAATAATAAAAGACATGACGGAAAATCCTTTTGTCTCCAAAGCTGGCCATATTTATAAATACGGGGAGATGCTACCACCAGAATTTTCTCCTTTTGGATACAATGAAACTTTGGCGCAAGATTATTTCCCAATTGATAAAGAAGGAGCATTAAATTCAGGATTTAATTGGTACAAAGAAGAAAAAAAAGAATATAAATTTACTATGGGAATCAATGAGTTACCAGATAGCTCTAGTGATGTCAATGAAAGTATTAGTAACCAAGTGATTGAATGTTCTAGTTGTAATAAGGCCTATAATATAACATCTCTAGAAGTTGAAAGACTGAACAAACTTGAGTTACCTTATCCTGACAAATGTTGGAAATGCAGAAGCAAAAATAGATTTGACCATAGCCCTAAACCTAAGATATACAAGAGAACTTGTAATAAATGTAGCAAGGATATAACAACTTCTTATTCTCCTGACCGCCCCGAGATAGTTTATTGCGAAAAATGTTACCAACAGGAAGTAA
>CAYJCX010000074.1:0-1635 GCA_964368775.1 uncultured Candidatus Saccharibacteria bacterium
ATGCGGATACATTCTTTCCTGAATGGGACAAAAATATTTTTAAAGAAATTTCCCGCACCCACAATTCCAAAGATACCGACCACGAATTTGATTTTGATTTCGTAATTTATAAGAAATAAAAATCCCCGCTTATGCGGGGTTTTATTTTATTTAAATTGTGTATGTAAAATATTATTCGACTGATCACGATTAAAAAATATTTCACTGCCTTCTAAAAGATAAACATCTTTTACCCCAGCTTTAATCATTGCATCCCAACAGTCTTTACAGCACCACCAGTGACCATACAAATACAAATCAAAATTCTTAAGATTCTTTTTTATAACCTGTATTGAAACACGAGTCTCTGCATGCATTTTAGGTGCGGCACAACCAGGACAAGCCCAGTATTTTTCCCCGGTTTTAATTCCAAATAATCGGCGAATGCACCATTTTTTATGAGATTCAGCAAGATTTTTATTTTCAATAGGTGGTTTATTACAAGCAGCACCAACAATAGCTCCATTAATAACAGCTACAGCACCAGTTGGTTGATTTTTTTCTTTAGATTTACGAGCTTCTTCTTTTGCTAGAGTCATAAATTTATTTGACTGATCTACGTAGAATATTACTCTTCCTTCAGGTAAATATGGGTATATTATATCTTTCATAGTTTTAATATTATCATTATTTTGCCCATTATACACACGTTTGCTATAATCACAATATGACCAATTTCGACACTATCTACCAAAATTTAATAAGAAATATCATGGAAAATGGTATAGAGGAACTTAATGAAAGAACCGGGAAAAAGATAAAGATCCTACCTGGAGCTCAATTTCAAATAGACATTGAGAAAGATGGCTTTCCTATACTTACACTACGTAAAAATCCTTTTAAGTCCGCAATCGCTGAAATGATCTGGTTCATTAGTGGTAATAAGGATACGACATTTTTGAGAAAATTTACAAAGATGTGGGATGCATTTTTAGAAGAAGATGGTACTCTTGCTGCAGCATACGGAGAAAGATGGAGACATTTTTTTGGAAGAGACCAATTATACCAACTTATTGAACATCTAAAACAAGAGCCACATTCAAGACAAGGTGTGGTTATAACATGGGACCCCGCAGATGATGGATTATATGGCGACGGATTAAAAGCAACATACAAAAAAAATGCACCTTGCCCATTTGCATTTACTGTTAATATTATTGGTGACCGACTTCATTTACATAATATTGTAAGATCAAACGATATGATACTCGGATGTCCTTTTGATACATTCGGTTTTTCATTACTACTTTGTATTTTGGCACAAAAACTGGGTGTAAGACCTGGTATATATACACATTCTATTTCCAATGCTCACATCTATGATAATCATTACGCAGGAGCAATGGAACTAATCAGTCGAAGTAATGATCATGCAAATATTACAATGCAGCTGCCTGATAATGCGTACGAGCGTGCAGAAAAATTAGACGAATCTTTAGTATCAGAAATCTTAGATCCAATAATGGCACAATATAATCCACTACCTCAAATCGAAGGTCTAACTATAGCACTATAGAAAAATGCCCCAATGGGGCATTTTATTTTACGGATCAATGTCTGATTTTTCTCTTATAAAAATATCTTTACCATCTGGAG
>CAYJCX010000075.1:0-1629 GCA_964368775.1 uncultured Candidatus Saccharibacteria bacterium
CGGACAATGCGTCGTCGAAATCTTGTGCTCTTTCTGGGTCGATAGTACAAGTTTTAATTCCACGGAAATCTTTGCGGCCATTTTTTAGTTCTTCTTCTACGTTTACATCAGGCAAAGCGTGTACTTCGTCCAGTAACTGTTTTGTAAATTCTGGGTTTTCTAGTGCTTCTCCCATTAAGAGTGCCATGTCTGTTTCGTGGTCACCGCGGCTGCCAAAAGTTTTTACAACTTCTCCAGAGATAGCGTTGGCCATACCAGGGGAAGCTTTTGTTTTGTCATCCCAACTAGTAATTTTGACCAGTGCAGCTGTTCCTGGTTTTGCATCTTTTAATTTATCTTCCGCAATAAAAACCACAAAAGGAAATTTTGCTTTGATTGGCTTTAGGAAGAAATTATGACTTTCTGTTTCTATAACACCAGAAATATTTATAGTGCCGCGTTTTATTATTTCTATAACACCGCCGGCTGCGCCAGGACGGTCTTTACGGGGTGGAAACAGCTTTACTTTTACAGTGTCTCCGCTAATAGCTGAAGCTAATTCGTTTCTTGGAATGATAACAGAATCTCCATTAGGTAGATCAATAAACCCATTTCCAGATTTACTAACACGAACTATTCCATTGATTGTTTTACCGTCTTTTGATTGTGGTCTAGGTCGGGTACTATTGTTATTTCTAATTCTTTTGTCTTTTTGGGGATTTTGGCCTGCATTTTTTACTTTGCCAACTTTTCGGTCCTGCCTTTGTTCTTTCATATATATCTATAGAGTACCTTATAATCAGCGACTTGACTAGACCCCATTTTGTTGCTAGTATAAACCCATGTTAAAAATTCGTTTACAGCGCTTCGGACGCAAAAATAATCCAGCATTTCGTATCGTCTTAACTGACTCTAAAAACGCCGCTAAAAGTGGTCGCTTTATTGAAATTCTAGGAAACTATGATTTAAAGGCAAATGACTTTAAAATCGACAAAGAAAAAGCTCTAAAGAGAATTGCAGAAGGTGCTCAGGTATCTGATACAGTTCACAACTTCTTAGTTAAACAAGGTATCATAGAAGGACAAAAGAAAAACGTTCTTCCAAAGAAATCTAAAACAGGAAAAAAGAAAGACGCTAAAAAAAGTTAATCTAAAAACAAAAGTAAGCAGTAAAATAGCTTGCTTTTGTTTTTATGGTATAATAAACCTAACTCTATAAGTAGAGATTTATCAAGAAATAATAATGTAGTTACAGATATGCAGAATGATCAAACGTTTCTAGAATATGTCGTAAAGTCACTTGTTGACTCTCCAAATGATGTCGTAATTAATAGAACAGTCGATGAAATGGGAGTGCTCCTAACATTGTCTGTTAACCCATCTGACATGGGCAAAGTAATCGGTCGCCAAGGCAATACTGCTAAAGCTATCCGTACATTACTACGTGTTATCGGTATGAAAACAAATTCACGTGTGAATTTGAAAATCAATGAACCAGCTGGCAGTGAAGGTGCTCATACATCTTTTTCTAATGAACACCAAGCTAGTAACACTACTGTATCAGCCGACCCTGGCGAAACAATGGATGCAGCACTGGCTGACCTAAAAGGACTTTAATTTAAACTTTTACAAAACCCCGCATTTGCGGGGT
>CAYJCX010000076.1:0-1619 GCA_964368775.1 uncultured Candidatus Saccharibacteria bacterium
TTATTTGTGAATTTTAGGTTTTGAGGTCGCAACCTCGCAAAGCTGGATAACGTTACCTGCTATTTTTAGGATAACTCAGAAAGCATTCCGTTAACGACTTCTTTTTTGTGATTTCTGAAATTTGTTTTCCATTTATAAAGTAGCAAGCAAAATTCTTTTTCTTCATCTTTTGTAAGCATAGGAGTTAATGCACTAAATAAAATACCATTTTCTAATGTTAATACTGCATTTTCCATATCCTTCAACTCTGGATATAAAACAGCAGGTAACAGCGGTTTTGTGCTATTGCCGCTTTCGGCTTCATTTGATGTTGGTTTTGTACTTTCCATAATGTGTCTTAAATTTAAAAGTTAGTGTGTGTTTTATCGGCAACATCACAAAGCCACAGGACGTTAGCAGTAATACTACATCCCATCTCCGAATGAAGTTACTACGTTAAATTCTCTTTCTTTTCTTTTTTCTCCCACCCTCTTTAAAGAAATATTAAAATACTTTTTGGTATTATCTATTCCAATAAAGTTTCGGTTTAAATTTATACAAGCAATTCCACTTGAACAACTACCCATTGTGTTATCCAATACGATTTCATTCTCATTTGAGTATGTTTTTATCAAAAATTCCATCAATGGTATAGGCTTTTGTGTTGGATGTAGTCCATTTTCTCTGTTATACTTCAAAATACTTTTCGGATAACCAGTTTTATCTTGTATGTATGTTTCCCTTTTACTTTCACTTGATAAATGTCCAAGTGTTCCTGCTTTATCTTTGTTTGATAAAATCAATTCAGTGTCTTCAAGTTCAAGGTTGTAGGTAATCTTTTTTACGGTTGGAAGTATTTCATTGTACTTGTTTTCAATTCCGAACAAATCGCATATTTTAGCCCATTGTTTTTCAGTTGGTAATTGTGAACCGTTTAATTTGTTTGTTACCCATCCAGTCATTCCTCCTGTTCTTGAAAGTTCTAATTTAGAAATATCAATTTGTTTCAAGTTAAGCCGTTTCATATTTTCAACCATAATATTAGCAAACTCCATATTAGGTGTTTCGTTGTAAAATACTGATATTGTTTCGTGTATTTTCAATGGTTGATAGTTTACTAATTGAAAGTTTCCTGCATTATTCTTTTCCCAAATCCAATCATATTTATACCAATCTAAATTAGAGGTTCGTAGCAAAGATGAAAATGGTTCAGAGCCAAATAAAACAATCACACCTTTGTCTTTAATAATTCGTTTATACTGTTCCCAAAGGTCTTTAAATGGAATTATAGTATCCCACTTACAAGCAGTCGTTCCGTAAGGTAAATCACAAATAATTGCATCAATACTTTTATTGGGTATCAATTCCATTTGTTCTATTGTATCTCCGTATCTTAAATCTATTGTCATAATTTTATTTTAATATTTTCCCACCGCACAAAAAAGAAAAGAAAAAGGTTCAGTTCTCCGATTGAGCATTTGTGGTTTAAATCCGTACTACTGCTAACAGCGTATATAAGAAATGGCACATAAACATTCTGCTAAACATCAACATTATACAAGTGCCACTTCTCATATACGCAAATCGTTACAAAACTAAAAAACCCCAATCACTCGCTACAAATGACTAGGGTTAGTATT
>CAYJCX010000077.1:0-1600 GCA_964368775.1 uncultured Candidatus Saccharibacteria bacterium
CCCCGCACAATGCGGGGTTTATTTTTGTCTAAATGATAGTAGGCGAGAGAGCATAGAATTTTGTTTTAGATATTTTTCTATATGTTTACGGGCCATGGTAGATTTTGCAAACTCTAGCCATTTTGCAGATGGTTTTACATTTTTAGCTGTAATAACTTTTACTACATCTCCATTTACTAACTTGTGGTTTAGCGGAACGTATTTACCATTTACTTCACCAGCCTGCGCATGGGTGCCTATTTCACTGTGTACGTTGAACGCAAAATCCAGTACGCAGCCACCTTCGGGCAGATTTATAATGTCACCCTTGGGTGTAAATGCAAATACACGATCATGGAAAAAGTCTGTACGAAGATTCTTAAAAAAGTCATCCACATTTTCTTCTTCTTGTTGGGTATCACGCAATTCTTTTACCCAAGAATATCTTTCGTCTTCCATAGACGCTTTGTCTTTGTATGCAAAGTGCGCCGCAAGACCGTATTCGGCTTCATCATGCATTTCTTCGGTTCTGATTTGGATTTCTATAATTGCGCCCTTTTCTGTAATTATAGTTGTATGCAGTGAACGGTATCCGTTTGGTTTAGGAAGAGCGATATAATCTTTTATACGGCCCGGCAGGGGCTTGAAAGACCCGTGTATAAGACCAAGAGCCATATAACAATCTTCAACTGTTTTAACGATTATACGCATAGCAATAATGTCGTATACATGGCTAATATCCATCTTATATTTCTCTAATTTTTTCCAAAGAGAATACAAGTGTTTTTCACGGTGGTCTATACCTACGGAAGATAAAGCATATTCTTTTAGAATTTTTTTAACCTGGTGTTCTACTTTTAGTAGTTCAGGCAGTGCTGCATCTTTTCTAGATTCACGCAAAAGTTTTACTTCTTCGTATTCTTTAGGGTATGCATAAGGAAATGCCGCATCTTCCAGGCGTCCTTTTAATCTACCCATAGACAGTCTGTCGGCTAGTGGGGCATAGACTTCTAGTGTTTCTAGTGCAATACGTTTTTGTTTGTCAGGGCGTACGTGCTCTAGTGTTTCTATATTATGTAATCTATCCGCTAGTTTAATTACGATTACACGCAAGTCGTCAGCAATAGAAACAAAAAATTTACGCAAGTTTTCTACATTACGTTCTACGCCTTTGTATTTAACAGTACCTAGTTTTGTAACACTTAAGACAAGATTTGTTATTTCGTCGCCAAACTCTGCGCGCATTTCATCTTCGGTAACTTTGGTATCTTCTAATACGTCATGCAAAAATCCAGCAGCAACAACAGTTCCGTCCATGTTTAAGTCCGCCAAGTTTTTTGCAGTAGTAAATACGTGCACAAAATAAGGTTCGCCGCTTTTACGCAGTTGGCCATCGTGCGCTGCTTTAGCAAAATGATACGCTTTCTCTATAAGATCGCGTTCTTTTTTGCTAAACTTTTTTACATTAAATATAGACTCTATATTTGCCATAAATGCATTATAGCATACCTTTTTAGTGCCTGTTTTTGGTCACACATAAATTTGTTGACCCAAATTTTGTGCGACCCCACCTCGCGGTTTTTGCCTTTCACTATCGTTCAAACAAAAACATCGCTCCGGT
>CAYJCX010000078.1:0-1559 GCA_964368775.1 uncultured Candidatus Saccharibacteria bacterium
GGGTAGTTTGGTCTTTGATATAGGGCACCACAGCGTGTTCTAGCGGCACTGCTATAGCAACAGATAGCATTCCAATTAGGAATACCATTATTATTAAACCCCATGGTTCACGGTCTTTTTTGTCTTCACTACGAATCCAGAAAAATAGCCAAGCCAAAGCGGGGAGAATTCCCCAAAAGATTGCACCGGCTGTTTCTTTGTTTAATCCAAAATTACCCATGATGATATAATAAGCGGCTTGTCATTATATCTTAGTATACCCCATAGCTCTTCTGTAACAAAAGGCATAAATGGGTGTAGGGTAGTAATAATGTCCTGCAGTGTCTTTTGCAAAAATTGCGCGCGAGATATTTTGTCAGCGTCTGTACCATCTAAAAATATTGGTCGAGATTCTTCCAGTATTACATCGGCAAGACGAGCCCAAGTGTATTGGTATATTTTATCTGCAGCTAAATAGAATTTGTATTCTGCTATTTCTTTGGTAATAGTCTTTAGTAGTTCATCACGTTCATTAATTAGCTCTAAATCTTTTTGTGTAAAGTCAGTAAAGTTTGCATCATATGGAATATTTTCTGTATATGTTTTTATAAAACGTGTAATGTTCCAAAGCTTGTTAGCAAAATGCTTGTAAGCTTTGATTTTATCTTCAGACATTTTAGTATCGTTACCTGGGCCAGTACCAATGATAAGAGACATACGTACAGCGTCGGCTCCGTATTTTGCAGTCATATCCAATGGGTCAATAATGTTACCTAAAGATTTACTCATCTTGCGGCCTTGGCCATCACGAACCAGACCATGTAGATATACGGTTTCAAAAGGAACTGTACCTACTAAATAAGTAGACATTAAAATCATGCGAGCAACCCAAAAGAATAAAATATCGTAACCAGTTTCTAATACTGTAGTTGGGTGGAATTTTTTAAGATCAGGGGCGTCCATGTTTGGCCAGCCCAGTGTAGAGAATGTCCAAAGACCAGCAGAAAACCATGTGTCCAAAGTGTCTTCGTCTTGTAGCCATCCTTCGCCAGCTGGAGATTCTATACCGCAGTATATTTCGTCATTTTTGTACCATACAGGGATACGGTGGCCGTACCAGATTTGGCGAGAGATACACCAGTCGCGCAAATTTTCTATCCAGTGGTAGTAAACTTTTTCAAAACGGTCTGGCAATATTTTTGTTTCTCCAGATTTAACAGCATCAAGCATTAACTGCTTTAAAGTCTTGTTGCCGCGGTCAGCTATTTCTTTATTTACATTTATAAACCATTGCAGTTTTGGCAAAGGTTCAATAACGCCGCCACTACGCTCGGCAGTAGAGATGTTTTGAGTTACGTCAACTTCAGATTCTAGTAGATTTTGTTCACGTAGCCATTCTACAACTGCTATTCTTGCTTCTGTAGTTTTTTTGCCCAGAATATTTTCTCCGCCAACAGTCATTTTTGCAAATTCGTTGATTACCTGAATAGTAGGCAAATTATGACGCTGAGCAATTTCTGCATCTATTTGACTGTGTGCTGGGGTTACGCCCAGTGCGCCTGTACCAAATTCTTTTTCTA